>NZ_WBYO01000002.1:0-354463 GCF_013283345.1 Marinobacterium sp. xm-d-564
GCCTTGAGCGTCTGGCAGGTGAAATATTTATAGGTTTTGGCTTGAAGCGAGCCCCTTCGAGGTATTAGCAGAGACGGCAGCTTTGTGCCGTTAGACGTAGCCCCGCTTAGCGGTCAAACACGCCCCAAAGCTGCCACTGACAATTCAAATGGGTTGCACCTGACGTACTTCGTATATAAGTGCGCAGCAAATAATACAGTTACTAGAAAAAACCTTTAATATCTTTATTTTACTATGCGGATGTATTCCTCAGAGGGAAAAGAATGTCGGAGATCAATTCTACTATTACAGAAGGTAAATCAATGCTGATAAGTTTTGCCGACTGGGAAAATCTTTCTACTGATGATCAGTGGTGTAAGCCTGTAGCGTTCAATTCGGCTGCTGATGAGATCAGCTATGTATTTGATCGATACGAGAATTATGGAGCATCACATGTTGAGTATCTGGTTAATCCTAAAAGGAAAACCTTTGAATATCTTCTGACCGACAGGCTTTATAGAGGGTTGATCGACGAAATGCCTATCAGGTTTTATGATTATAGCCTCCTGAGAAAAGATTATCTGGAAGCCGTGATGGAACGAGGACTAGATGAAAATATTTTCAGGCGGTACAAAGAGATAGAAGATCAGAAACTGGCGAAACTATTCAAATGGCTCTCCGATATTTATGAAATTGAAAATGACTGCTTTGAACTGATACAGACATTTTTCGAAAGATTTGAAACCTATGAATCGTATTTAAAATTTATAGAAGTAATGCAGAAAGATACTGCTACTCAGAAAACTGAAAACGAATCATATAAGGTGTTACTTGATCAACTTTCAAGCATCTAAGGCGATTCGGGGCTTGCCAATGTTTTAATTGGCTAGATTCTGATTTAATTCGCAGCTGTAAACGACTGCTATGTGCCGATTTCAGCCGCTCATTTAATGAGAAAATTTATTACAGAGTCAGTGTTTAAGCCTACCAAGGAGAGTATAGCGAGAAGCTAATTCGCTTGGTTAATTACTTCTGTTTGGTTTCTGAGTCATTCTGATAGTAGCTATCTTCATAGTACCTCCCCTTGATGGCTAGTACCTTCTCTAACCAACGGTTGTAGTGTTTCCATATGAAGAAGCCAGGTGTCATCACTACCATAATTGCGACCATTAAACCTGCGCCTTTGTGAGACTCTGGGAACTGTTCCGTAATCAGGCTGAATAATGAGAGTCGCTCTGCAACTAGATACCAGCAGCCCAAGCCAATCAAGCCAACGGCTATTCCAATGTGGTGAAGTTTTTTATTGTCGAGCATGTTTTTCAGAACCCCAAAGATACGCTGTGCTGAGAATAGAGGTTTCATCGGCGATTTTAAATGTTAATCGCGAAATACTCCCTGATTTAGGTTCACTCAAGCGGTCAGAATTGTTAACTTATGCTTCAATTCATTATCCAGGAAATCGCCAGTCGATGTTCAATCCCTTTTCTCTCTTTGTTGGCTGGCGCTACACCCGAGCAAACCGCTCAAATCACTTCATATCCTTTATCAGTTTGGTTTCGACACTCGGACTGATGCTCGGTGTGGCTGCATTGATTCTAGTACTGAGTGTCATGAACGGCTTTGACCGTGAATTGAAAGAACGGATTCTCGGTATGGTTCCGCAGGCTACTATCAATGGATACAACGCTCCGTTAGATAATTGGCAACCGCTTCGTGAAACGCTTCTGACTGCGTCAGACGTCGAAGGGGTGGCACCCTTTGTTCAGGCTCAAGGGATGCTGACCGCCTCCGGTCGTGTACAACCTGTATTGGTATCAGGTATCGACCCAATGCTGGAAGAGAGTGTTTCGATAGCTGCCGGTCAGATGACCCTGGGTGATCTAAACTCCCTGCAAGCAGGAGAGTATCAGATTGTTTTAGGTGAGCTTCTCGCTAAGTTTTTGGGCGTATCGATTGGTGATAAGGTCAATCTGGTTCTGCCTGAAGCGTCGGTGAGTGTGGCCGGTGTGATTCCACGCTTAAAACGCTTTACTGTGTCCGGTATTTTCTCAGTTGGTGCTGAGTTGGATGCCAATTTAGCCTATGTTCATCTACAGGATGCAGCCCGTTTGAAACGAATTAAGGGTGATGCTGTTGAAGGGCTTAGAATTAAATTCAATGACCTGTTCAGTGCGCCTACTCGAGTCTATGAACTTGCTCGAGAGTTGAACCATCCTGTCTACACCTCTGACTGGACTCGAACCCATGGCAATCTATTTCAAGCAATTCAGTTAGAGAAACGAATGATCGGACTGCTGCTGTTCCTGATCGTCTTTGTTGCCGGCTTTAACATCGTCTCAACGCTGGTCATGGTCGTCACCGATAAGCGCTCCGACATCGCAATATTGCGCACTCTAGGTGCGAAGCCAGGAATGATATTGAGGATCTTTATGATTCAAGGTTCCCTTATAGGGTTACTAGGAACTCTGCTGGGGGCTATTTTAGGCATTACGTTAGCGCTAACTGTCTCTGATCTGGTGGCCTGGATAGAGTCGGTGTTAGGCATTCAATTCCTCTCTTCGGAGGTCTACTTCATCAGCTATCTACCCTCTGAGCTTCAATTAGGGGATGTCTCGCTGGTGATTGGCGTGACTCTCGCGATGAGCTTCCTAGCCACGCTCTATCCTGCATGGCGAGCGGCTAAGGTTGAACCTGCGGAGGCGCTTCGTTATGAGTAATGTCTTGGTTGCAAATCAGCTATGCCGCTCTTTTGATGAAGCGGAGCGTCAGTTGATCATCATTAATGATCTGAATCTATCTGTAGCTGCCGGTGAACGTCTGGCAATCATTGGTTCCTCAGGTAGTGGTAAGAGTACGCTACTCAACCTATTGGCAGGGCTGGATACACCTACCGCTGGTGAGGTGGTTATCGCAGGTGAATCGATCAGTCAGCTTTCCGAGAATCGCCGCGCTGAACTTCGTAACTCGCAACTCGGTTTTGTGTTTCAGTTTCACCACCTGCTGCCTGAGTTCTCTGCGTTAGAGAATATCGCCATACCTCAACTCCTGGGCGGTGCGTCTGTTGACGCCGCTCAGCAGCGTGCTGCTTATCTTCTTGATCAGGTAGGTCTCTCATCACGTGCACAACATAAACCCGCTAAGTTGAGTGGGGGAGAGCGTCAACGTGTTGCGATTGCCCGTGCTCTGGCAAACACGCCCGCCTGTGTTTTGATGGATGAACCGACCGGTAATCTTGATCCTCATACCGCCGAAGATGTTGAGCAGTATCTACTGAAACTCAATCAGGAGCAGGGCGTGGCACAGATTGTCGTCACTCATGATCATGCGTTGGCAAAACGGATGGATCGTGTTCTTGAGTTGAAAGAGGGGCGTTTAGTTGAGGTGAACTAGTCTTTGCTAGCACGAGCCTTTAGTAAACGTTTCTGCCAACGGCGTCGCACTTGCCAAACCCACAAGCGGTTGATGGCTAGATAACTGATCCCAGAAAATAGCACTCCACAGATAAGAGAGCCCGTCAGTAGGGGCCACCAGATCGTTGCCAGCTCTGAATGGATGGTGTGTAACTCCCAGCTGATTTTGACCGGCGGCGTTCCTAAAATCCACGCCCCAATTTTATAGGTCGTATAAAAAATAGGTGGCATGGTGATAGGGTTGGTTAACCAAACTAGCCCGATCGAAATGGGTAGGTTTGAGCCAATCCAGAGTGCCAAAAAAGCGGCCACAAGCATCTGACCAGGAATGGGAAGAAAAGCGCAGAAAATACCCACTAAGAAGGCTTTAGCGGCGGACTTTCGAGTCAAATGGAATAGGTCTGGGTTGTGCAGATGTTCACCAAGCCATTTAAGATGCTTATGACTTTTTAAAGCATCCTGTTTCGGCATGTAACGCTTTAAAAGCTTACGTGGCATCCCTGAAAGACCTATCAAATTATTTGGAAGTCAGATTATGCCCTTCGATTATTAATAAACCAACCTGCTATTACTGAAACTTCTGCTAGATTGAATAAATAATTTGGCTTGGATCAAGGATGATCAGTTTTCTTTTAGCAGTGCTTGGGCACGCCTACCTCCCATCTGTCAGTTGGGGATCCTATTTTCTTATTATCTTAACCCTAGGAACGCTTGGCCTTTGGTGGAGCTCTCCTACACTTAGATCTCATCTGCTGTTTGCTCTATTCGGTTTTATGGTGGCCCAGTGGCACGCAGTTGATGGGCTCTCTAAAACCTTACCAATAAGCGTTGTGCCAGATGAGTTTGAGATTGAAGGACAGGTCATCAACTTGCAGCCTCAGGCTCCTGAGGGCTTTCAATCACTGATGTTGGATATAGAGAGTGCGCCTGTTCAGTTGATGGGAATCGAGCGTGTGCGACTGGGGCTATACGACTCTGAGGTGAGAATAGCGGCTGGCGATCGCATTAAAGTGCTGGCCAAGGTGGGTCCACTGAATGCCTACCAAAATGAGTTTAGTCCGGATCGACGCAGAAAAGAGTTTGCGCAGGGGATTGGTGGGTCAGGGTATGTCAAACAGCTGATAAAACATGAGCAGCACAGTTCCATTCGGCAACGGGTACATGATTGGCTGAATCATAATATGAGCCAGTCGGCATCCGCTCTGATGTCCGCCCTTGTTTTGGGTTACAGGGGGGATCTAGATGACAGTCAGTGGGAGCTTCTTAGGGTCAGTGGAACCGTCCATTTAGCGGTTGTTAGCGGATTACATCTAGGGGTGATGTGTCTAGCCGGCCTTCTATTGGGTAGGTTGGTTGTGGTGTCGATCCAGTACCTGGGTGTTAGGCCTACCTCGATAATACAAACCCTTCCCGTTTTATGTGCGATCAGTTTAGCCTCTTTTTATCTCTGGTTCGGAGGCTTTGGTGTGCCGCTTCAGAGAGCTTGGATCATGGCGATCTGCTTGTTGCTACCACAGTTGTTCGCACGGCGAATAGACCCCATGAAACGGCTTAAAATCGCACTCTTTTTGGTTCTGGTTTATGAGCCTCTATCGATTTTAGAGATCGGCTTTTGGCTTTCGTTCAGTCTGGTAGGGTTGTTGATTCAGTTCTCTAATTGGCGCAATGGCTACTCAAGGCTGATAAAGATCTTCGCAGTACAGCTCTTTTTAACCCTCTCAATGTTGCCTATATTACTTTTTGGATTAGGGCAGTTTAATTTAGGCGGTGCACTGTCCAACCTTTGGGCGATTCCCTATGTCTCACTCTTTGTTGCGCTGTTACCCCTAACGCTAGCACTGGTTGGAGTATTTGAGCCGATCTTAGCGTTCTATGAAATTTGGGCTTCAGGGTTTTGGCATGGACTCTATTTTCACTCAGTGATCGGTCTGCATGCTCAGTGGCAAACTCCCGCGATGTTTGGGCTCTTTGTGGGCTTGGCCGCTCTGGTGTTGCTGTTTCTACCTGGACGCCTCAAAGTGATGAGTCTACTGCTTCTACTGCCGTTGCTCATACCCAAACAGAATCGGCCCGATGCAAGTGAGTATGTCGTTCGTCTTCTGGATGTGGGGCAGGGTCTATCAATCTTGATTGAGACTCGAGAGGGAGTGACGGTCTATGATTTGGCGGCTAAAAGTCGAAGCGGTTGGATCGCAGCCCAAGCTACTCTGTTTCCAACTCTCAGAGCACTGGGCTATAGAGAGTTAGATCTGGTTGTTAGTCATTCAGACGTTGATCACAGTGGAGGCTTGGATAGAACGTTAGATCAGTTTTTAGTTAAGCGATTCTATTCTGGCCAGCCCTCTTTAACGGGAGGCACTGCCTGTGCATCACAAAACTGGAAAAAAGGAGAGGTCCGTTTTCAGCTCTACGCGCTACAGAACCAGCAATCCGATAATGATCAAAGTTGTGTTCTGCACGTCGAAAATGGTCGTTGCTCAATATTGATCGCAGGAGATATGTCCAGTCGTGCTGAAATCGAGCTGTTGAATCAAAAGAGATTAACCCCTGTGACTTGGTTGGTCTTATCCCACCACGGTAGCCATAGCTCCTCCTCAGGTGTCTGGCTTGATCAACTTTTGCCGGTGGCTGCGATCGCATCGCGAGGTAAACACAATCGCTTTGGGCATCCCAATGAATCTGTAAAACAGCGTTTGGCCGATCGAGGTGTCACCCTTTTGGATACAGCGGAGCAGGGTGAAATAGTGTTAACTGCGACCCAAGATCAGTGTCTAAGTGACTCTTTTGCAAACTTATATCCCCGTTATTGGCGAACTCATTAATGCTGCGATACTATGGGTTTTTTATCGGCCGTCTTGGCTGGTTAATCTGTCTTTTTGAGGTTTTTCGTTGTTAGAGTTAATTTCCGCCGGTGGTTGGTTGATGCTGCCGATTTTAGCCTGTTCAATTCTTGCACTTGCTATCACGGTTGAGCGTTTAATGGCCCTGAGGGCTGATAGGATTTTGCCACCGGGTCTTCTGGCCGATGTCTGGGGGCTCTATAAAGGTGGGCAGCTAACTAACGAGCGTCTTAAAGAGATAAGAGAGGCGAGTGCATTAGGATCACTGATTGTCGCCGGATTGAGTAACGCAGGCTCAGGTCGAGATGTGATGAAAGAGTCCATTACCGATGCCGCCAGTGACGCCATCCATCAGATGGAGAGATTTTTAAACGCTTTGGGGACTGTCGCAGTCATTACCCCTCTGTTGGGTCTGTTAGGGACAGTGATCGGCATGATTAAAGTATTCTCCCAGATCATGATTTCTGGCACGGGCAACGCTAACCTTTTGGCCGGAGGTATCTCCGAAGCCCTGATCACAACAGCAGCCGGTTTGACGGTTGCCATCCCTGCGTTGGTAGCGCACCGCTTCTTGCAACGTCGTGTATCGACACTGGTGTTGGCAATGGAGCAGGAGTCGGTCAAGTTGGTCGATATTATCCATGGTGATCGCAAAGTGGATCTGAAATAGGGCGCTCTGTGAATTTTCCAAGACCTCAATCGGAAGAGATATCGATCAACCTAACCCCGTTGATTGATGTGGTCTTCCTGCTGCTGATCTTTTTTATGGTGTCGACCACCTTTACTAAAGAGACCCAGCTTAAAGTGGACCTCCCTCAAGCAACGACAGAGCAAGTGGCTCAGGTCGATATGCTTGAGATCATAATCAAGGCCGATGGTAGCTATGCAATCAATGATAAAGCATTGGTCAATGCGCAATCTAAAACTCTTAGGGCGGCACTGCTAAAAGAGAGTAGTGGTGATCTTACAACCCCTCTAAAGATTTCCGCCGATGCATCGACTCCTCATCAAGCGGTCATTACCGCCATGGATGTAGCAGCAAACTTAGGGTTTTCTCAATTGAGTCTTACGACCAGAGAGATCGACTAAGTTGATTGAGAAAGCTTGGTATCAGAAAGCAGGCTGGCTAGTTCTACTGCGTCCCTTATCACTGCTATATGGTTTCATCTCTAGACGCCGCCGTGCTCTTCTGACCGAACAGGCGGTCACAATGGATGTGCCGGTTGTCGTGGTCGGTAATATCAGTGTCGGTGGTACGGGTAAAACACCCCTCTTAATCTATTTGGTGACCCTGGCTAAATCCTTGGGGTTCAACCCTGGTGTGGTCAGTCGTGGATACGGTGGTCAGGCAACAAGTTATCCTATGCAGGTTTCTAACCAGACCTCGCCTGAGGTGGTGGGGGATGAACCGCAGATGATCTTTGAAAAGACAGGAGTGCCTGTCGTTGTTGATCCGAATCGAGTCTCTGCGTGCCAACACCTACTAGACCAACACTCGGTCGATATCATCTTCAGTGATGATGGATTGCAGCATTATCAAATGGGACGCCAGTTCGAAATTGCGGTGATCGACTCTGTGCGAGGGTTAGGTAACCAACAGTTGATGCCGGAAGGGCCTTTAAGAGAAGAGCTGTCGCGCTTAAATGAAGTTGATCTGGTTGTGTTGAATGGTGAGGGCTCCTTTAGCTATCCGGGTGCGCTCTCCTATCGTCTACGTCCTACTGCGTTTAGACACCTAGCATCGGGTGAACAAAAAGCGCTTCAGATTGATGAGCTAGGTAGCAAAACAGTCTATGCATTGGCCGGTATCGGTAACCCTTCACGGTTTTTTGATACCCTAATGGGGCTGGGCTTAGAGCTTAAAACCATCCCTTTAAGAGATCACGCACCGATTACTAAAGAGCTGCTCGATCAATACCGCTCATTGCCATTGGTGATGACCGATAAAGATGCAGTAAAATGTCACTCTATCGCCCCAGATAATTGTTGGGCGCTTTCAGTAGAGGCGGAATTTGCACCCAAAGAGGCGGAGCATTTGGCCCGATTACTGAAACGTGTTGTTAACCCTAACGGAGAATAAAATGGATCCTAAACTACTCGATATCCTTGTTTGCCCTGTCAGCAAAGCCCCATTGGAGTGGGATAAGGAGAGTAATGAGCTAGTCTGTCGCACCAGTGGTTTAGCCTATCCTATCCGTGATGGTATTCCTGTGATGCTTGAGAGCGAAGCTCGCACTTTAACCAGTGAAGAGCGCCTTCCGGAGTAAGCTTGATGAGTTTCACTGTTGTTATTCCGGCGCGCTATGCATCTACCCGTTTCCCAGGTAAACCTTTGGTTGAGCTGGCCGGTAAAACGATGGTGCAACACGTCTATGAACGGTCACTTGAGAGTGGTGCTAGTCGTGTCATTGTCGCAACCGATGACCCAAGAATTGAGGCGGTAGCCAAAGGTTTTGGTGCAGAGGTCTGTATGACCTCTGCGGATCATCCTTCAGGCACTGATAGACTCCAAGAGGTCGTTAATAAGATTGGTTTGGCGGATCATGAAATTGTCGTCAATGTTCAGGGTGATGAGCCTCTAATTCCAGCAAAGCTGATCGATCAAGTCGCCGATAACCTTGCGGCACATCAAGATGCAGGCATCTCAACATTAGCCGAGCCTATCGAGACGAAAACCGATCTTTTGAATCCAAATGTGGTCAAGGTTGTGACGGATATTCGCGGCATGGCGCTCTATTTTTCGCGAGCTCCGATCGCTTGGCCGCGAGATATGATGACCAATGATGAGCTGCCTGAGACTCTGCCTTCTCTATTTGCTTGGCGCCGTCATATTGGTATCTACGCCTACCGTGTAGGCTTTCTTAATGCATATGTTCAATGGTCACCTGCACCTATTGAAAAGACTGAATCCCTTGAGCAATTGCGTGCTCTATTCAATGGTGTTTCGATTCATGTAGCCAATGCCGTCGAAGCTCCTCCAGCGGGTGTTGATACCCCTGAAGACCTTGAAAGGCTTAAACGGATAATGGAAGGCCAGTAGGTCGGTTGCAGTAATAAGAGTGTCGTGTGCAATGATAAGAGTGTTGTTTGTCTGTTTAGGTAATATCTGCCGCTCACCGTCAGCCGATGCTATTTTTCGTAAAAAATTGGATGATCACCCTTGGTTAGCCAATCGAGTTGAAGTCGATTCAGCTGGAACCGCAGCATGGCATGTGGGTAACCCGCCAGATCCTCGCTCGGTCAGAGTGGGGGCTGAGCGTGGATACGATCTAACGCCTTTACGTGCACGGCAAGCGACTGCTGCTGACTTTGAACGCTTTGACTACATCCTTGCAATGGATGAGACCAATCTGGATAACTTGCAGGCCATTGCGCCGAATCACTACTCTGGCCACCTGAGCCTGTTTCTCGATTTTTCAGGGAAAAGCGGAGCAGAAGTGCCAGATCCCTATTATGGTGAGGGCGACTCAGGTTTTCATGAGGTGGTTGATCTGATTGAAGCGGCATCCGATGGCTTAATCAAGCAGTTAGAGGTGAGACTCGCCTAATGCTCACCATACACTCGTGGCATGATTTAACGGCGTTCAACACTTTGGCGATGCCGGCTAAAGCTCAATTTTTTGCTGAGTTATCTGACTTAAATGACCTTCCTGAACTGCTCGATTTTATTGCTCAGCAGGATCTTCCTTCTCTTTGGATAGGCGGTGGCAGTAACCTGGTGTTGGCAGATGAAGTGCCAGGTTGCGTTGTTCATATTGCAACGAAAGGTATTGAGATCCAATCAGACTCAGAAGAGTCGGTTTTGATTAAAGTGGCTGCAGGAGAGAGCTGGCACGGCCTAGTGACTCACTGTCTTGAAAATGGCTGGTATGGTTTAGAGAATCTCGCACTGATACCAGGTTCGGTTGGTGCATCCCCTGTGCAAAATATCGGAG
Source organism: Marinobacterium sp. xm-d-564 (assembly GCF_013283345.1). NCBI lineage: Bacteria > Pseudomonadati > Pseudomonadota > Gammaproteobacteria > Oceanospirillales > Oceanospirillaceae > Marinobacterium > Marinobacterium sp. xm-d-564. The sequence continues at coordinate 10,165 of NZ_WBYO01000002.1, forward strand.
CCTATGGTGTTGAAGTAGCGGATCTGATCGATCAGGTAGAGGTGTTTGATACGCTATCCAACTCCTTTAACGTCATGCAGAAAGCGGACTGTCAGTTCGCCTACCGTGACTCGCTGTTCAAGCGAAACCCTGGCCGTTTCATTATCACTTCAGTGCGATTCAGCCTCTCAAAACAATTTGAAGCTAAATGTTCCTATGCGGCACTTCAGGGTTGGTTAGATACGCAAGGGATTAAAGAGCTGAGCGCTCAAGCGATTTTTGACGCAGTGGTCGCTGTGCGCCAATCTAAACTGCCGAATCCTGAAGTGCTCCCTAATGCGGGTAGTTTCTTTAAGAATCCTGTTGTCTCAAACGACTGCTTTGAGGGTTTACGTCAAATCTATCCAGAGATTCCTAACTATCCAGATGCTTCTGGAGTCAAGCTTGCTGCGGGTTGGTTGATCGATCAGTGCGGATGGAAAGGTCTCTATCGTGAACGAGTCGGTGTTCATAAAGATCAGGCGCTCGTGATCGTGAATCATGCCGGTGGCTCGCGTCAGGATATTGATGAGCTAGCCGATGATATTAAACAGAGCGTGTTTGATCGTTTCTCTGTTCGCCTAGAGCAAGAGCCGATCGCCTATCCCTAGCGTGATCAGAAATTAAACCAAAAAAAAGCAGCCCATAGGCTGCTTTTTTATTGGAGGCGTGCTGTTATTCAGCGGCTTCTGCTTGACGACGCTTCAATCGAGGATCGTTTGCAGCACGACGGCGACGACGAGGTTTTGCTTCCTCTTCGCTCGCTTCTGCTTCAGCAGGTGCTTCTTCAACAGTCTCTTCAGTAGCAGTAGGTTCTTCAGTTGCTTCTGCTGCAGGCTCTTCATTGGCTGAAGGTTCTTCATTAGCTGAAGGCTCTTCATCAGCTGAAGGTTCTTCATTAGCTGAAGGCTCTTCATCAGCTGAAGGTTCTTCATTCGCTGAGGGCTCTTCACTAGCTGAGGGCTCTACAGCAGGAGTCAGATCCAACTCAACCTGTGTCTCAGTGACTGTTTCAGCCGTAGCTTCAACTTCAGTTACTGTGTTTTCAGTTGACTTTTCTGCAACGACTTCCGGCTCTTGTTCAACAACCGGTGTATTTTCTGCAGACTCTTCAGCAGTAGCTTCGGTAGTCACTTCAGTAGCTTGGCTCTCTGTTTCAGTAGCCGCGGCTTGCTCTGCTGTTGCTTCTGACACTTCGTTAGCTGCTGGCGCTTCAGTAGTGGTCGCTGTTTCAGATGCTTTTGGAGCTTCAGTTGAGGCTTCCGCAGCAACTTCTTCTGAAACGGCTTCTAGCGGTGCATTGAGCAACTCCTCTGGGATAGGATTGCTACGTTCAGCACTGCGCTCCTCATTGGCGCGACGACGACGTCCACGGTTTTTACTGCGAGGTGGTAGTTCCGTTTCGCTATTGTTTCCAGAGTTGAACTCTTCATTGCCGTTTTCAGAGCGACGATCACGACCACCGCGACGGCGACGACGTGAACGGCCAGAGCGCTGCTCGTCATTCGATGAACTCTTATCGTTATCACCTATGGTCGGCAGGTTGTTCTCCGTCTCAACCGTAATGACTTCGTCTGCATCACGACGCTCACGACGATCGTTACGGCGATTGTTACCACGGCGACGATCGTTACGGTTATTGTTACGACGACGGTTGTTACGGTTGCCATCGCGGTCAGAGCCTTTCTTGTCATCACGGCGAGTGCTCTTTTTATCGTCCTCTTTGGCAGAATCGGATAGACCAAACAGACCTTTAATCGCTGCAATAATACGCTCGCCCAATGATTTGTTAGCGACAGGCTTACGACTATTCTGCTGACGTTTTTGTTGGCGAGCTGGCTCTGCTTTTGGTTCAGAGCTCTCGCTCTTAGGTGCTGGTGGCGCAGATGAGTTAAGAACCCCCTGCACAGCAGCTTGCTCACGCGGAACGACCGGAAGTGGTTTGTCGGTAGGATCTTCGACTGGCTGTTCTGGTTGAAGCGTGTAGCTCGCATCATTCACCGTAGTGATGGTGTGATCATCGCGCAAACGAACCACTTCGTAGTGTGGTGTTTCCATGTTTGGATTAGGAACCACAACGATACGAACGTTTTGACGCAGCTCAACAGCGTGCACTTGATGACGCTTCTCGTTAAGCAGGAAGGTCGCTACGCTGACTGGAAGAATCGCGCGAATTTGAGAGGTGCGATCTTTAGACGCTTCCTCTTCAAGAATACGCAGAATAGAGAGTGCCAGTGATTCAATATCACGAATGTAGCCTTGGCCATTACAGCGAGGGCAGACGTGACCGCGACTCTCTGCCAACGATGGACGCAGGCGTTGACGTGACATCTCTAGAAGACCAAAGCGCGAGATGCGTCCCATCTGAACGCGTGCGCGGTCAAGCTTGAGTGCATCGTTAAGGCGTTTTTCAACTTCGCGCTGGTGTTTGATTGGCGTCATATCGATGAAGTCGATAACTACCAGACCACCCATGTCGCGAAGGCGAAGCTGGCGAGCAATCTCATCAGCCGCTTCAAGGTTGGTGTTCAGAGCGGTCTCTTCAATATCGCCGCCCTTAGTTGCGCGAGCGGAGTTGATATCGATTGAAACTAGAGCTTCTGTTGGGTCGATAACAATCGAACCGCCAGAAGGGAGTTTTACTTCACGTTCAAATGCTGATTCGATCTGTGTCTCGATCTGGAAGCGGTTGAACAGTGGTACAGACTCTTTGTAAAGCTTGATACGGTTTTCGTAAGTTGGCATTACCTGACGAACGAAAAGCTGAGCTTGTTCAAATACTTTCGGCTCGTCGATTAGCACTTCACCGATGTCATCGCGTAGATAGTCGCGAATAGCACGAATAACGACGTTGCTCTCTTGGTAGATCAGGAATGGAGCAGGGCGATCATCAACTTCAGTAATCGCAGTCCAAACCGTTGCTAGGTAGTTAAGATCCCACTGCAGCTCTTCAGTCGAACGGCCAATACCGGCGGTACGAACGATGACGCCCATGCCTTTAGGAATGTCCAAGCCGTTCATGGCCGCTTTCAGTTCAGAGCGCTCATCACCTTCGATGCGGCGCGAAATACCACCTGCACGAGGGTTGTTAGGCATTAGAACCATGTAACGACCGGCAAGGCTGATAAAGGTTGTCAGAGCGGCGCCTTTATTGCCACGCTCCTCTTTATCGACCTGAACGATGACTTCGGTACCCTCTTTTACAAGGTCTTTGATGCTTGGACGCTGGCCGCGTTCAGGCGATGAGACAAAGTACTCTTTAGCGATCTCTTTTAGGGGTAGGAAACCGTGACGTTCGGCACCGTAATCGACAAATGCAGCTTCAAGGCTGGCTTCTACACGGCTGATACGGCCTTTGTAGATGTTTGCCTTCTTCTGCACGCGGGAGTTGGATTCAATATCCAAATCGAACATGCGCTGTCCATCGACAAGCGCAACACGCAACTCTTCTTGTTGAGTCGCGTTGATTAACATGCGTTTCATTTTGACGTTCTCTTAACGCAACGCATCTTTGACGGGCAACAAACCTGTGTCCTGGCTTTATCGAAGCAATAACTAATCTCCAGTACGCTCTGCACCGGATAATTAGGGTCTCTTCAGCGATGAAGGAAACATCAACCAATATCGTTATCGATTCTAGCTGTGGCTGCTGCTCTGCCCAATTTACTCAACGTGGAGTGGGAGGCTGCAGGTTCCTGGTTGATGTGCGTCTCCATCCTTCAGCCGAGGGCTGTTGTTCAGCACTCGTGAAAAATACGTCGCTATTTATAAATTTCTTCAGCCATTACATGGCTATTCAAGCTGGGTAACTACCGCCAAATTGTGAGTGAATCACTGTTCGCTCTAGTGGGGTGTAAATAAAAATGAAGCCTTCTTCATCCAGCAGCGGTAGAATATAGCAACTTACTGGTTTTTCAGCAATTTATTTTACCCACACATCATGCCTTCAAATCCCCCTAAGTCCGGCTCTTTGAATAAAGTTCAGTTTGTTGATATCGATGCCGATCAAGCGGGTCAGCGTATCGATAATTTCTTGCGGACCTTTCTTAAAGGGGCGCCAAAAACGCTGATCTACAGGCTGTTGCGCAAGGGTGAGATTCGAGTTAACAAAAAACGCACTAAACCTGACTATAAGCTTCAAGCGATGGATCAAATACGCATCGCACCGATTCGCCTGCCCGAAAAAGGGGAGAGTGCCCCTGTCAGTGATCAGTTGCTCGAATTGCTAGAGCGTTCAGTGGTCTATGAGACTGACTCACTGCTGATCATCAATAAACCCTCGGGTATAGCGGTGCATGGTGGTAGCGGCGTCTCATTAGGGCTGATTGAGGCGGTTAGAAAATTGCGCCCAGATGCGCGTTTTTTAGAGCTGATTCACCGAATCGATCGTGACACCTCAGGTTGCATCATGATTGCTAAAAAACGCTCGATGTTACGTTACATGCACGATGCGTTTAGGGAGCGTCGAGTGCATAAGATCTATCAGGCACTGGTTGTTGGTCGTTGGGATGCTAAGCACAAACAGATCAATGCACCTCTGCTGCGAGATGAGCACCGATCAGGTGAACGAACCGTCCGCGTCTCCCCTGAGGGCAAACCGTCGGTTACTAACTTTTCAGTGCTGCGTCGATTTGGTGATCTTGCCACCCTAGTGGAAGCTCGGCCTAAAACGGGTCGCACTCACCAGATTAGAGTGCACACCCAATATACGGGTCATCCGATTGTGGGTGATGTTAAGTACACTTCGGATGAGAACAACGCTGAATTTAAAAAGCTGGGTTTTAAACGATTGATGCTTCATGCAGCCGGCCTCAGGTTCATCCTGCCTGATGGCGAAGAGCTAGAAGTGCGTGCTCCGTTAGATGATAGTTTGTTAAGATTGATGGACAATTTGTAGTTCGTTGCAGTGGAACGAAAAGGTAAAGATGAGCGAGTTAGATCTTAAAGTAGTTGAGTTAGCAGAAGAGCTGTTGGCCGAAGGCCAATTGCCGACTGAGGTTGTGATCTCTGAACGACTGGGTCTCTCTAGAGATGAAGCCAGTGCGGCATTAAGTCAGTGGGCGCAGAGTTTGAGTTATGCCCGACTGCCTGAGGTGCATGCCAGTGCAAAGTTACATAACTCTGTGCCCGAGTCACTGAGTAAAGGCATTGAACAGATCTGGGATCTTGCGTTGCAAGAGGCGATGGCCGAGCTGCGAGTTGAGTTGCAGAGTGAACGAGCGGGTGATGAAGAGGATCGCAAGGCGACTCGCGACATGGTTCGTGACGCGGAAGCACTCTATCGTGACTTGGAAGTGAAATACCGCGCGCAAACTCAGCAGATGGATAAGAGTGAGCAGGCTCTTCGAGCGATTGAAGCTGAAATGGGCGTGCTTAAAGCCAACATTGCCAGTGAGATCAATCAACGTAAAAAGGCTGAACAGGTTCGTACTAACCTAGAGACCGAATTGAACCAGCTTCGTAAGATGCACGAAGATGCCAAGAAAACCTTTGATGCACGTATCAAAGCGGAGCAGCAGCAGGCATTGGAGAACGTTACCCGTGCTGAGGTTGAAGCTCGTCACTATCGTAATGCGCTTGAAAAGCTTCGTGATGAGGGCACTCGAACAGAGTCAGAGCTGACGCGTTCAGTTCATGAAAACCAGGCTCAGATAGCGAAGAAAGATGCACGTCTTGAGATGCAAGAGAAGACCATCAGCGATCTGGAGCGTGATCTGAACGAACTAAAAGAGAACATGACATCGGCCAGTCGTGATATCTCGAATATCAACTCTAAGCTGCTGCGTGAAACTAACGCCAACCGTCGTTTGGAAGCTCAGATTAAAGAGCGCGATGATCAGGTTCGTGTACTGAATCAGAAGTTGACGGTCGCAGCAACGGAAGCTGCAAAGCGCGAAAGCGTGCTTCGTCAGCAGCTCAAAGAGAAAGATGAATCGCTGACGCGCGCTACCGCTCGAGTGAACTCACTGGAGAAGCGTATTACTCAGCAGGAAGATCAGATTCGCCGACTCAATGCTCGCCTTTAGTCGTGTATAAGGATATAGCCTTTTGCTTTAGCTTATTCTCTAGTGTTATATTTGGCTTATTAATAGATATCAACGCCGACTAAGGGCGATTGGCTAATAATTGGCTAATAATTGGCTATAAATTGGAGCAATAGATGAAACTTCAGCAGCTGCGTTACATTTGGGAAGTCTCTAAACACGACCTCAATGTCTCTGCTACGGCACAAAGCCTATACACATCGCAACCAGGTATCTCTAAGCAGATCCGTCTACTAGAAGATGAACTGGGTGTTGAAGTGTTCGCTCGTAGTGGTAAGCACCTGACGCGCGTTACACCTGCTGGTAAAGCGATTCTTGAGATCTCAGGAGAGATTCTCCAGAAAGTGGACTCTATTCGCCAGATTGCTCAAGAGTTCAGCAATGAGCGTAAAGGCAGCCTATCGGTAGCCACCACTCACACACAGGCACGTTACGCTCTGCCTCCTGTGATTAATGAATTCATCAAAATGTATCCTGAAGTTGCGCTTCATATGCACCAGGGTACACCTACTCAAATTTCTGAGATGGCCGCCGATGGTACTGTCGATTTCGCGATTGCGACGGAAGCGATGGGCAGCTACTCAGATCTAATTATGATGCCTTGCTACAGCTGGAACCGTTCAGTGGTCGTACCTAAAGATCACCCGCTTGCGCAAGGTGGCGAGTTAACTCTAGAGAAGTTAGCTTCTTATCCAATTGTTACCTATACCTTTGGTTTTACCGGTCGTGGCAAGTTGGATGAAGCGTTTAAAGAGCAAGGTCTCGATCCTAAAGTGGTCTTCACTGCGGTGGATTCGGACGTTATCAAAACCTACGTTCGCCTAGGGTTGGGTGTAGGTATCATTGCCAGCATGGCGGTCGATCAGCAGCTAGATCAGGATCTGGTAGCGATCGATGCATCTCATCTGTTTGAGCCCTCTATCACTCGAATCGGTTTCCGTCGTGGCACCTTCCTTCGCGGTTACATGTTCGACTTCATTCAGAAGTTTGCTCCACACATTACTCACGACGTTCTTGAAAAAGTTCAAGCCTGTAGCGGTCGTGCTGAAGTGGATGAGCTGTTCCAGGATATACAGATCCCTTCGATGTAAGGCCATAGGTCTAATGAACCTCTAATATTGTCGTCTTTCGTTTGAAAGGCGGCGACTAAATCGCTAGAGTAGCCTCTCAATTTTTAAAGGAGAGCCTAGCGTGGAACTAGCATGTCTTGATCTTGAAGGGGTCCTAATCCCTGAAATCTGGATCGCATTTGCCGAAGAGACTGGTATCGAGGAGTTAAAAGCAACGACTCGTGATATCCCTGATTACGATGTGTTGATGAAGCAACGCCTTCGTATTCTTGATGAGCACGGTCTAACCCTTCCTCAGATCCAAGAGACCATTGCTAAGCTGAGCCCACTTCCAGGCGCTAAAGAGTTCACCGATTGGTTGCGTGAGCGTTTCCAGCTGGTGATTCTTTCCGATACCTTCTATGAGTTTGCAGCACCGTTGATGGCTCAATTGGGTTACCCAACGCTGCTTTGTCACCGACTTGAGACAGACGAAAACGGTCGTATAACTGACTACACGCTTCGTCAGCGCGACCCTAAGCGTCAATCAGTGCGTGCTTTCCAACTGCTTAATTACCGTGTTATCGCTGCAGGCGACTCTTACAACGACACGACTATGTTGGCTCAAGCTGAGCAGGGCATTCTTTTCCATGCTCCGCAGAACGTCATTGAAGAGTTCCCGCAATTCCCAGCGGTACACACCTACGAAGATCTTAAGAAAGAGTTTCTAGCGGCAAGTAACCGCAATCTCTCCCTTTAAAACTGCCTATTGGGGGTAGCATTAGCTGCCCCTACTTATCCCGAGTAGTGCTTACCATGAGTCGACTATCAGATAGTCACTGTCATTCAGACACTCTAGCCCATGCAGGTTATCAGCACGCTTATCGCATTTATCGTCACCCAGAATCTGAAGGTGGTCGCCGACTGCTGTTAATCCACGGCGCTGGTGTGGCGGGTCGATATACTTGGGAAGCGATGCAGCACTTTCTTGATGGCTGGGGTGAAATCCTTGTACCTGATTTACGAGGGGCAGGTGAGACCGTCAGTGATGATGGAGTAGAGCACCCCTTCAGTGTCAATGACCTGGTGTCGGATATGACCCACCTAGTGGATCATTTAGGCTGGCATGAGTTCGATCTAGCGGGCTATTCTCTTGGGGGCTTGGTGTCACTGTTGTTAAAACAGAACCTCAGAGATCGGGTGCGCAAACAGTTCCTGCTTGAGAGTGCGCTGCTCGATCGTCATGATTGGCAAGAGACCGTCTCCATTCGTCAATCCTTCTCTGCCGCGGCTAAAAGCCTACGCAATACAGAGGGTGATGAAGGGATTCGAACCTTTCTTGATACCATTTCGCCCAATCGTAAGGTGAGTGAAGCGGTTGAAAAAATGACTTTGCAGCGTTTGGGCGAGCGTCGACTGGGTTTTGCTAACTCTCTAGACGCCGTTACCAATGCGGCCCTGTTCATCGATCGAGAGAGACTGCTAGCGGCTCAAGGGGATGTCAGCAGTTTTATAGGTGGATTGAGTGTCGAGCCGATGCATCAACTGCATCAGCACCTGTCAGACAGTATGCGTAATTGGCACTACCATTTTGTGGCAGGGACAGATCACTCCCTACCTTATCAAAAGCCTCGTCAGATCGCCCGTATCATGAATGATGAGTTAAAGCGCTATTTAAAAGGCTACTGAATTGCTAAAAATCCATTGATTAGCATCTGAACAGCGATCGAGATCAATATCATACCCATCAGACGTTCTATCGCTTTCAAGCCACGTTTGCCGAGTATTCTATAGAGTGATTGTCCTGCGATTAAAATAATAGCGGTCGCCACCCAGCTGATCAGAAGGGCGATTAACCAGTCTATACTGCGACTCGGTTCGCTCTCTGCTAAAAGTACCAGAGTGGCCAGTATTGAAGGGCCTGCGATCATTGGCGTAGCCAAGGGGACCACTAGCGGTTCGCTATCATCCTCATCATCGCCCATAACGCCACCACGGGATGGGAAGATCATTCGGATTGCAATAATCAGTAGTACTAAACCGCCAGAGATAGAGACCGCCTCTTTAGAGAGCGATAACAGTTTTAACAGTGCCGAGCCGCTGTATAAGAAGATCAGCATTAGGATTAAGGCGATCACTAACTCCCTGAGTAGTACCTTGATACGTCTGGCGGGGTCGACCTTTTTAAGAATGGATAACACCACAGGGATATTGCCCAACGGATCCATGATTAAGAAGAGCATCAATGCTGCAGCGTAGGTATCCATATTTCACTCCTGCTTATATCCGACTGATCAGTCGAGATAACAAAATTGTCGACAATGTTAGCCTTTTGGTTGATTGTCAGCCTATATAAAGCGGGTTATTCTACATTGCACAATCAGATTGTCGACAATATTTATGACCATTGAACCGCTTTACGCTTCAGAATCACAACAGAGTAGCACGCTTGCAGACCGAGTGTGTCATGAAATTATTACTGCGATTGTGAAGGGTGAAATTCCAGCGGGCGCTAAAATTTCTGAACCAGAACTGGCTAAAACCTACGGTATTTCGCGAGGCCCACTTCGTGAAGCGATACGTCGTTTAGAGGGGCTGCGTCTGGTTGAGCGAAAGCCTCATATTGGCGCGCGTGTTGTTCAGTTAAGTGTCAAAGAGCTGTTGGAAATCTATCGCGTTCGTGAAGCGCTAGAGGGTATGGCGTGCCGTTTAGCCGCGACCGTTATGCCGCAAGAGGAGATCAACCAGCTTCGTGCTCTGCTAGATCAGCATCAGTCAGGTATCGAAGAGCAAGAGGGACAGGCCTACTTTCAGAAAGAGGGCGATCTCGATTTTCACTACCGAATTGTGATGGCGTCTGGTAACTCAAAACTTCAAGAGTTATTAGCGGCCGATCTATACCACTTGGTGCGAATGTATCGTTTCCAATTCAGTCTTTCCAGTTCTCGTCCCACCATGGCTTTACGTGAGCACCATCAAATATTGGATGCCATTGAAGCGCGTGATGAAGAGCTGGCCGAACTTTTAATGCGTCGTCACATCAGTGCATCAAGACGCAATATCGAATCTAAATTAAATCAACCCTAAGGAGAGATAGAGATGACTCAGTCGATGTCCCCAGGCGCTAAGTTCCGTAAGGCACTAGCCGATAACAAGCCACTTCAAGTTGTGGGTACTTTCAACGCATACAACGCAATGATGGCAACACGTGTTGGTCACCAAGCGATCTATCTCTCTGGTGGTGGTATTGCAAACGCCTCTTACGGCCTACCTGATCTAGGTATGACCTCATTGAACGATGTGATGGAAGATGTACGTCGTGTAACAGCAGCCTGTGATACGCCTCTGATGGTTGATATCGATACAGGTTGGGGTGGTGCATTCAACATCGCACGTACGGTTAAAGAGATGATTCGTGGTGGCGCAGCGGCGTGTCACCTTGAAGACCAGGTTGCTCAGAAGCGTTGTGGTCACCGTCCAAACAAAGAGATCGTCTCTCTAGAAGAGATGGTTGATCGTGTTAAAGCGGCCGTTGATGCTAAAACAGACGATGACTTCTTTATCATTGCCCGTACCGATGCATTCCAGATGGAAGGTCTTAACGCAGCCGTTGAACGTGCACAAGCCTGTTTAGAAGCGGGTGCTGACGGTATCTTCGCTGAAGCGGTTCATACGCTTGAAGACTATAAAGCCTTCTCTCAGGGTATTAACGGTGGACACCTACTTGCGAACATCACTGAATTTGGTGCGACACCTCTATTCAATAAAGAGGAGTTGGCAGAGAACGGTTGTACGATGGTTCTTTACCCACTGTCTGGTTTCCGTGCAGCAAACAAAGCCTCTTTGAACGTTTACGAAGCGCTACTGCGTGATGGCGATCAGAAAGCCGTTGTGGATACGATGCAGACTCGCATGGATCTTTACGATTTCTTGAACTACCACGACTTTGAACAGAAGCTAGATGCTCTGTTCCAAGAAGGTAAAAACAAGTAACTAATCCCTAACTCTCGGATCTGTTGTTCTGTCGCAGGTCCATGTCATTCAAGGAGAAAGAGATGGCTGAAGCAAAAAAATTAAGTGGTGCAGGTCTGCGTGGTCAATCTGCGGGTGAAACGGCACTCTGTACGGTTGGTAAATCGGGCGCTGGTCTTACTTACCGCGGCTACGATATTAAAGAGTTGGCTGACAATGCGCAGTTTGAGGAGGTTGCCTACCTTCTTCTATACGGCAAACTGCCTAACCAAGCGGAACTGGATGCTTATAAAGCACGTCTGAAAGGCATGCGCGCACTTCCAGCAGCGCTTAAAACGGTTCTAGAGAACATCCCTAAAAATGCTCATCCAATGGATGTGATGCGTACCGGTGTCTCTATGTTGGGTAACCTTGAGACAGAGATGGACTTTAGCGAACAGCACGATCACATCGATCGCATGCTGGCGGTATTCCCTGGCATCATCAACTACTGGTACAACTTTGCTCACAAAGGCATCCGAGTTGAGACAGAGACGGACGCAGACTCTATTGCAGAGCAGTTCCTATGGACGCTTCACAATAAAAAACCAGAGCCGCTGCACGTCGATGTTATGCACGCCTCTTTGATCCTTTACGCAGAGCATGAGTTCAATGCCTCAACCTTTACGGCTCGTGTCTGTGCGTCAACGCTGTCTGACATTCACAGCTGTGTGACCGGTGCCATCGGTTCACTGCGTGGTCCTTTGCATGGCGGCGCTAACGAAGCGGCGATGGCGATGATCGAAAACTGGAAATCTGCTGACGAAGCAGAGGAAGCGATCATGGGTATGTTGGCTCGTAAAGATAAGATCATGGGCTTTGGTCACGCGATCTACCGCGAGTCAGATCCACGTAACGCGATCATCAAAGAGTGGTCTGAAAAACTCTCTAAACAGGTAGGTGATACGCACCTTTACGCTGTCTCTGAGCGTGTTGAAGCGGTCATGTGGCGTGAGAAGAAACTCTTCTGTAACGCGGACTTCTTCCACGCATCGGCTTACCACTTCATGGGTATCCCTACTGAACTGTTCACGCCGATCTTTGTCTGTTCGCGCGTAGCGGGTTGGACTGCTCACGTCATCGAACAGCGTGCAAACAACCGTATTATCCGTCCTTCTGCAGACTACACTGGCCCTGAGTCGGCTGAGTGGGTTGCGATTGAAGACCGTGCCTAATTAAGAGTAGGAACTTGAAATGATGAATACTCAATACCGTAAATCTTTAACTGGCACGACGCTCGACTACTTCGATACTCGTGCAGCGGTTGAAGCAATTGAAGCTGGCGCTTATGCGAAGCTTCCCTACACATCGCGTGTATTGGCAGAACAGTTGGTTCGCCGTTGTGAGCCGGACGCTCTAACTGATTCGCTAAAACAGCTAATCGAGCGTAAGCGTGACCTCGATTTCCCTTGGTACCCAGCGCGTGTTGTCTGTCATGACATTCTTGGTCAAACAGCACTGGTTGACCTAGCAGGTCTGCGTGATGCGATTGCGGATCAGGGTGGTGACCCATCTAAGGTTAACCCTGTCGTGCCAACTCAGCTGATTGTTGACCACTCGTTGGCAGTAGAGGCACCAGGCTTTGATCCAGAAGCGTTCGATAAGAACCGTGCGATTGAAGATCGTCGTAACGAAGACCGTTTCCACTTTATCGACTGGACCAAGACTGCGTTTGAAAACGTTGATGTAATTCCAGCCGGTAACGGCATCATGCACCAGATCAACCTTGAGAAGATGTCTCCGGTTATTCAGGCGCGTGATGGGGTTGCCTACCCTGATACCTGTGTCGGTACTGACTCGCACACGCCTCACGTTGATGCACTGGGTGTTATCGCGATCGGTGTCGGTGGTCTTGAAGCTGAAACTGTTATGCTGGGTCACCCATCAATGATGCGTCTTCCAGACATCGTGGGTGTGAAGCTAACGGGTAAACGTAATCCAGGAATCACTGCGACTGATATCGTATTGGCTCTGACTGAGTTCCTACGTCAGGAGCGTGTCGTTGGTGCATACCTTGAGTTCTTCGGCGAAGGCGCTGATTCACTATCGATTGGTGACCGTGCGACTATCTCGAACATGACTCCAGAGTTTGGTGCAACGGCTGCGATGTTCTACATCGATGGCCAGACGATCGACTACCTAAAACTGACCGGTCGTGAACCAGAGCAGGTTGCACTGGTTGAGCAGTACGCTAAAGAGACTGGCCTATGGGCGACCGATCTTGTTACGGCTGAATACGAGCGAGTTCTTGAGTTTGATCTATCGACTGTTGTGCGCAATATGGCTGGTCCATCAAACCCACACCGTCGTCTACCAACTTCGGATCTAACCAATCGCGGTATCGCTGACGAAGCGAAATTGGCTGTTGCGAAAGCGGAAGAGGCTGATGGCCTGCTACCAGATGGCGCAGTGATCATCGCAGCGATCACTTCATGTACCAATACATCAAACCCCCGCAACGTTGTTGCTGCAGGTCTTGTTGCTAAACGTGCTAACGAGCTTGGCCTTGTGCGCAAGCCTTGGGTTAAATCGTCATTTGCTCCAGGTTCAAAAGTTGCAAAACTTTACCTAGAAGAGGCGGGTCTTCTTCCAGAACTTGAGAAGATGGGCTTCGGTATCGTGGCATACGCTTGTACAACCTGTAACGGTATGTCGGGTGCGCTTGATCCTGTGATTCAGCAAGAGATTATTGATCGTGACCTCTACGCGACAGCTGTACTATCGGGTAACCGTAACTTCGACGGCCGTATCCACCCATACGCTAAGCAGGCATTCCTAGCATCACCACCACTTGTCGTTGCTTACGCGATTGCCGGTACGATGCGTTTTGATATCGAAAACGATGTATTGGGTACGGATACCAACGGTAACCCAGTAACGCTTAAAGATATCTGGCCATCAGATGAAGAGATCGATGCGATTGTCGCTAAGGCCGTTAAGCCAGAGCAGTTCCAGCAGATCTACATCCCTATGTTTGACCTAGGTGAAGCTGAGAAAGCGCCAAGCCCACTTTACGACTGGCGTGAAATGTCGACCTACATTCGTCGCCCTCCATACTGGGAAGGTGCGTTGGCAGGTGAGCGTACGCTAAAAGGTATGCTTCCATTGGCAGTGTTAGGTGACAACATCACAACTGACCACCTATCGCCATCGAATGCGATTCTTGCGTCGTCTGCAGCGGGTGAATACCTTGCTAAGATGGGTCTTCCAGAAGAGGACTTCAACTCATACGCAACTCACCGTGGTGACCACCTAACAGCACAGCGCGCAACCTTCGCTAACCCGAAACTGTTGAATGAGATGTGTCGTGATGAGAACGGCGAGATCATTCAGGGTTCTCTAGCTCGTCTAGAACCTCAGGGTGAACAGATGCGCATGTGGGAAGTGATTGAGACTTACATGGAGCGCAAGCAGAACCTAATCATCGTTGCTGGCGCTGACTACGGTCAGGGCTCATCACGTGACTGGGCGGCTAAAGGTGTTCGCCTAGCGGGTGTTGAAGCGATCGTTGCTGAAGGTTTCGAGCGTATTCACCGTACTAACCTAGTCGGTATGGGCGTACTACCTCTTCAATTCAAAGAGGGCGAAACACGTCATACTTACGGTATTGATGGTACTGAGTCGTACGATGTGGAAGGTGAGATCGCGCCACGTGCAGATCTAACGCTGATCATCAATCGTCGTAACGGTGAACAGGTTCGCGTACCAGTGACCTGTCGTCTTGATACGGCTGCAGAAGTTCGTGTCTATAAAGCTGGTGGTGTGTTGCAACGCTTTGCTCAAGATTTTCTTGAGGGCAATGCATAAGCAATTGGCTAACTACAAGGGGTCGCATCGCGGCCCTTTTTTAAATTAAGGGAGATGTTTGAAATGGCATTTGTTCCTCAAATTCAGGTTCGCGCTACCTACATGCGTGGCGGTACATCTAAGGGTGTTTTCTTCAATCTGAAGGATTTACCAGATGCGTGTCAGGTTCCAGGTGAAGCGCGCGATAAGTTGTTAATGCGTGTCATTGGTAGCCCAGATCCATACGGTGCTCAAATTGATGGTATGGGTGGTGCGACTTCATCGACATCGAAGACGGTTATCGTCTCAAAAAGCACCATGCCAGATCATGATGTTGACTACCTTTTTGGTCAGGTCGCGATCGATCGTCCATTTATGGATTGGTCAGGTAACTGCGGTAACCTATCGGCGGCTATTGGCCCTTTTGCTATTCATGAAGGGCTAATCGACCCAGCTAAGATTCCTGAAAACGGCATCTGCGAAGTCAAAATTTGGCAGGCCAACATCAAGAAGACCATCATCGGTAAAGTCCAGATCACTAATGGTCAGGTACAAGAGACAGGTGACTTCGAGCTTGATGGTGTCACTTTCCCCGCAGCTGAGATTGAAGTGTCGTTCATGGATCCAGCCGATGGCGAAGGTTCTATGTTCCCAACAGGTAATCTTGTCGATGATCTTGAAGTTCCTGGTGTGGGTACTTTTAAAGCGACAATGATCAACTCAGGTATCCCAACCATCTTCCTCAATGCAGAAGAGATTGGTTACCAAGGTACTGAGCTTCGTGAAGCGATCAATAATGATCCTGAAGCGCTAGCGCGTTTTGAAACCATGCGTGCCCACGGTGCGCTAAAGATGGGTCTAATCACGGATCTTAAAGAGGCTGAGACGCGTCAACATACCCCTAAAATTGCTTTTGTCTCACCACCAAAGAACTACACAGCGTCTAGTGGTAAAGAGATCACAACGGATGATGTAGATGTTCTAGTTCGTGCACTGTCTATGGGTAAACTTCATCACGCGATGATGGGTACAGCGGCAGTTGCTATCGCAACGGCAGCAGCAGTACCGGGTACGCTGGTTAACCTCGCTGCCGGTGGCGGAGAGCGCGATGCCGTTCGCTTTGGTCACCCATCGGGTACCTTGCGTGTCGGTGCAAAAGCGGAAGAGGTGAATGGTGAGTGGACTGCTAAAGCCGCCATCATGAGCCGAAGTGCGCGTCTTCTAATGACGGGTTCTGTGCATGTTCCAGGGGATACCTTTTAGTCTCTGGAAAATGCTGAAAGTGCCGATGTCAGGCTGAAGGCCTGGCACGGTAACTGCGTAGTGGGTTAGTACCCAGGTGACAGGCCTTCAGCCTGTCATCCGCCCTTTCTTCATTCACCACTAAACAAGTGAATTTCACTCCGCAAAACAGCATATAATTGATCCTTTCCATCGGGTTAACGTATTGTTTATATTGAATAACGTTTATAACCAGACCACAGGATCTTTTGATCATGCCACTTCAACTTAGCGACACCTCTCTTCTTATCTCTAAAGCGTTTATTAATGGTCAGTGGGTAGACTCACATTCCGGCGAAACATTCGCCGTGACCAATCCCGCTACTGGAGAGTTACTTGCTGAAGTCCCCGATATGGATGAGGTTGATACTCAACGAGCGATCGACGCGGCCGATGCTGCTTGGGCCGATTGGAAAACCCTTCCATGTAAACAGAAAGCTAATCTTCTCCGCCGTTGGTTTGATTTGGTCATGGAGAATCAGGAAGATCTAGCGCGTTTGATGACAGCAGAACAGGGTAAGCCTCTTGCAGAAGCGCGTGGTGAGGTCGCTTACGGCGCGAGCTACATCGAGTGGTTCGCTGAAGAGGCCAAGCGTGTTTATGGTGATACCATTCCTGCAGCTACGGGTGATAAGCGTTTAGTTGTTATCAAGCAGCCAGTCGGTGTAGTGGGTGCAATCACTCCTTGGAACTTCCCGAATGCCATGATTGCGCGCAAGATTGCACCAGCGCTAGCAGCGGGATGTCCAGTGGTTGCTAAACCGGCAGAAGATACACCGCTTTCATCTCTCGCACTGGCAGAACTTGCAGCACGAGCAGGTATCCCTACGGGTCTTATCAACATTGTGACAAGCTCGAGAGCTAAAGCGGCTGCCGTAGGCAGTGCGCTTACGAGTTCAGATAAAGTTCGTAAAATTTCCTTCACTGGTTCGACGCAGGTCGGCAAGATTCTAATGAAACAAGCCGCCGACAGCGTCAAAAAAGTCAGTATGGAGCTGGGAGGAAATGCCCCCTTCGTCGTTTTTGATGATGCTGATTTGGATGCGGCTATCGAAGGTGTGATTGCATCTAAGTATCGAAACACTGGCCAAACCTGTGTCTGCGCCAACCGTATTATTGTCCAAAGCGGTATCTATGAGTCATTCCTTCAAAAGCTCGCTGAGCGTGTTTCAGCCTTTAAAGTGGGTAACGGTCTTGAAGTGGACGACGCTGTTCAAGGTCCTCTGATCAACCAAGCTGCGGTCGACAAGGTTGAACGACACATCAAAGACGCGGTAGAGAAGGGGGCTCGGATTGTATTAGGTGGAAAGCCCCATGCACTGGGTGGCACCTTCTTTGAGCCGACCATACTGGCTGACATCACAACCGATATGTGTGTGACTTACGAAGAGACCTTTGGTCCTGTGGCACCTATCTACAAGTTTGAAACAGAAGAGGAGGCCATCGCACTGGCAAATGACACAGAATTCGGCTTGGCAGCCTATTTCTACAGTCGCGATATTGGCCGTGTCTGGCGTGTTGCTGAAGCACTGGATGTTGGGATTGTGGGCATCAATGAAGGGATTATCTCTTCAGAAATGGCACCCTTTGGTGGGGTTAAACAGAGTGGCCAAGGTCGAGAAGGGTCTAAGTACGGTCTGGATGACTACCTAGAGATTAAATACCTCTGTATGGGTGGCATATAATTATGCCCACTAAAAGCCCTCTTGTCAGAGGGCTTTTTCTTTTACAGTTTCCAGCTAGGATCTTTCTGATCGATCAAACGGATCAACGCCGGCCACTCAGGGTGTCTAACTTTTGCATTGGCTTGAGCTTCGCCGCCTTCGAACTGATGACGAGTTTTTCGAATGATCTCTTCATCAATTGGGTTCAGGTTGCCTGCTGCCATAGCAGCCAATTGCACCTCTGCATTTCTAATGAAAGCAAAGTGTCTTACAAAGGCCCAGGTACAAGTTGGGCCTGCTGTGAGAAGACCGTGGTTCTTGAGAACAAGCGTGTGGTTGGTTTCACCCATTGCCGCCGCTAGTCGCGGCCCCTCAGAGCCATCCAGAACGATCCCTTCAAAGTCATGATAGCCAGTGCGTTCGAAGAACTGACAACCCTCTTGCGTAACAGGAATTAATGGTGAATCCAGCGCGCACAGTGACTGCGAAACTGGCTCGTGTGTATGTAATATACAGTGCAGATCAGGGCGGGCTTTATGAATCGTTGAGTGAATGGTGTAGCCTGCTTTGTTGACGTTCCACTCACTTTCAGAAAGGGCGTTACCATCAATATCGATCTTAATCAGGTCTGATGCGCGCATTTCATCATAACGAACCCCGAACGGGTTGATTAAAAACTCATCAGTTCCAGGAATACGCAGGCTGATATGGTTGTAGACAATGAATGTCCAGCCAAAGTGATCAACCATTCTGTAGGTCGCTGCGAGTTGAAGGCGGGCTTGCCATTCAGTGTCACTCATTCCTTCAGGTGCATCGGGTAGATCTACCTGAAATCTTGGATCGTTACTCATGTTCTGTCCTTTTATTTATTCGGTGTCGAGCGTTTCAATATTGTTAATCAATTTGTGAAGGGTCCCAACAAATTGAACTAATTCACTCTCATCAATCTCTTTTACGACTCTCTCATGACGATCAAGCACCACGTCCAAGAAGCGTTGATGTAGTGCCCAACCCTTTTCACTAAGTGACCAGCGTTTTTGCTTGCCTTTGGGTGTGGCTGTTTCACCAATGAGCAGATTTTGTGAGTCCAGTTTAGCCATGGCTCGACTGGCCGCTGCCTTATCTATGCTGATCAGGGAGCAGACTTCAGCTGCCTTTTGGTTTGGCTGATAAGCCAGAGATGCGATAACCCGCATCTCAACTGAGCCCAAACCAAATTGCGATAGGTACTGGCTTGATGAGTAGCTTGTCAGCCTATTGGCGATCACAGAGATAAGGTGTTGAAGGTATCGATCATAGTCGAGAACTTCATGCCCCTCTCTGTGTCGAATAATGTCCAATTTATCTGACATTAACTTTCAAACGCAGCCTGAGGTTTTTCGCCCATGACTGTTGTGCGATGCAGTTCACGACGGAACCCATCGTAATCATTAAACGCGCGGTGAAGACAGATGCGGTTGTCCCAAATGGCGACAGTATCCTCTTCCCAGCGTAAACGACAACAGAAGAACTCTTGCGTTGCGTGCTCGTGTAGGAATTTAAGCAGAGGTTCTGACTCGCGGCGCTCCATTCCCTCGATATTGACTGAGTAGACACCATCAACATAGAGTGACACTTGACCAGATTCTGGATGCTTGCGAACCATCGGATGGAAGTTTCCGCGCATCATCGCGTCGATATCAATTTCTAACTCGATATCGGTCATTGAAGTCATATTCTTTGTCTGTTCAACCACTTTTTTCATCGAGCCTATAACGCGGTCAGCAGCCATATGAACCTTTAGCGGCGCTAGCATCTTTTTCATGCCAGCAGACAGGCTCTCATACGCCATCACTGAGTTGTACCAGATGGTATCACCACCATAGGGTGGAATTTCGATGCCGTGAAGTACACTGATTGATGGTGGTCTTTCTAGAAAGGCTGAATCGGTATGGTGGCCACCGCCAAAGATGATTTTAGATTTGGTATCAGCCTCTTTGATAACAGGTTGTACATCTGGGAAGCCAGGAAGACCTGTGGTGTAAGCATCGGTACCTAACTCGCCAAAGCGCTTTGTAAACTCCAACTGATCAGCAGGGGAGAGATTCTGCTTACGCAAGAAGATCATCTTGTGGTGCCAAAGCGCCTCTTTGAGCTCCTCAAAGGCTTCGTCATCAAGATCTTTTAATTGAACATCCAGCACCTCGGCGCCCATCGATGAAGCCAGGGGTAGTGTTTTGATCTGTTTACCTTGATATGGGTGGTTTTTGTAAGGCTGATCGTCATGAATTAGATCGGTATCCATTGAACTCATTGCTTCTCTCCGATGGTGTTATTTATTGTGAAATTAACAATAGATCCAAAAAGTTGATATGTCAACTTTTTGGTTTTTACATAATGAGGGCAGATAAAAGTGATCTCTTTTTTTGTGCATTGCGAAAGCTAAATTTAATTCCCCGCAGGATCCGCTATAATCCGCATCTGATTTCAAGATAGAGGCTTTGAATAATGTCGACTCAGGCACTTATTTCGCAGTTACAAACCATTGTTGGTAAGAAGTACGCAATAACCGAATCTGATCGTGTGGCGCCTTACGCTACCGGTTTTCGTCTGGGTGGTGGTAGTGCATTAGCTGTCGTTCGTCCTGGAACCTTGGTTGAGGTTTGGCACTGTCTGCAAGCCTGTGTCAAAGCGGATGTGATTGTCATTATGCAGGCCGCGAATACCGGTTTGACCGGTGGCTCTACTCCCAATGGTGACGATTACGATCGTCCTATCGTGATCATCAGCACCATGCGCATCGACTCTATTCACCTGATTGATCAGGGCAAACAGATTGTTGGTCTTGCGGGTTCAACGCTCTTTGGTCTGGAAGATCGCCTGCGTCCATACGGTCGTGAGCCTCACTCTGTTATCGGTTCCTCTTGTATCGGTGCGTCAATTGTTGGCGGTATCTGTAACAACTCTGGCGGTGCGCTGGTTCAGCGTGGTCCTGCTTACACAGAGATGTCTATCTTTGCTCAGATCAATGCCGACGGTGAGTTGGAGTTGGTGAACAATCTAGGAATCAACTTGGGTGATACACCTGAGGAGATGCTCGAAAATCTTCAGTACGAGCGTTATCGCGCTGATGATGTCCAGTACCCAGATCTGCTGGGTTCCGATAACGAGTACAACGATCGTATTCGTGATATTGATGCTGAGACACCCTCTCGCTACAACAATGATGGTCGTCGTCTGCACGAAGCGTCTGGTTGTGCCGGTAAATTGGCCGTCTTTGCTGTGCGTATGGATACCTTCGAGATTCCAAAGAAACAGCAGGTGTTCTACGTTGGTACTAATGACCCTGCGGTTATGGAGCAGATGCGTCGCGATATCTTGTCGACCTTTAAGAATCTGCCTATCGCCGGTGAGTACATTCACCGTACCTGTTATGACGTCTCTAAGAAGTACGGTAAAGATTCGTTCATCGTGATCGACAAACTCGGTGCTTCCTACATGCCTAAGATGTTCGCGATTAAACGCACGGTTGATCGTTGGACCAATAAGCTAGGCTTTTTACCGAAAAACTTCTCGGACAAGATGCTGCAGTGGATGAGCTACCTATGGCCAAATCATCTGCCGGCTAGCATGGAAGAGTATCGTGATCGCTTTGAACACCACTGGATTCTCGAAACAGGCAATGAGTGTGTCGATGAGATGCGCGCTTACCTCAATGAGTTCTTTAAAACGAATGAGGGTGAGTATTTCGAGTGTACTGAGCGCGAAGCAGAGCAGGCGATTCTGCACCGTTTTGTCGCGGGTGGTGCGATTGGACGTAACAAGATCATGGAAGGCGACAAACTAGGTGCGGTTATGACCATCGATGTGGCCTTCCCGCGTAATGAGCGCGACTGGTTTGAAACGCTGCCACAAGAGCTAGCGGATCAAATTGCCGTTAAGGTCTACTATGGTCACTTCTTCTGTCACGTCATGCACCAGAACTACATCATGAAGCCCGGTGTTGATGCCAAAGCGGTTAAGAACCAGATTTTGGATACCTTTGATGCGCGTGGTGCTGAATACCCAGCGGAACATAACGTTGGTCATGAATACGCTGCGAAAGAGGCGCTTAAAGAGTTCTACCGCAGTCTGGATCCAACCAATGGATTCAACGCAGGTATTGGTCAAACCAGTAAGTTGAAGTACTGGGGTGAGTCATCCTGTGGTTGTGGCAGCGATCATCACTGATCCGTTGAATTGAAAAAGGGAAGCCCAATGGCTTCCCTTTTTTGTATCCGATCGATGCTTATCGAGTTTTTAGAATCTCAGCAAGCTGATCATTCATCTCAATCAGTGAGCTTTCGGTCGTCTCCCAGTTGATACAGGCATCCGTCACCGATACACCGTATTTCAATTCACTGAGATCTGAAGGGATCGACTGGTTGCCCTCATTAATGTGCGACTCGATCATAAGACCGATGATTGAGCGGTTGCCCTGAACGATCTGATGCATTGCATCCTTAGCCACCAGTGGCTGGCGGTTGTGATCTTTGTTTGAGTTAGCATGGCTACAGTCGATCATAATGTTCTGTGGCAGCTTCGCTTTCTCTAACGCTTGCTCTGTTAGATTGACGCTGACGGTGTCGTAGTTGGCACGTCCCGCACCACCACGAAGTACGACATGACTGTATTGGTTACCACGAGTGCGGACGATGGATACCTGACCTTCTGAGTTGATCCCCAAGAAACTGTGAGGGTGGCTGACCGATTGCATCGCATTAATAGCAACATCTAAGCTTCCGTCAGTCCCGTTTTTAAAGCCAACGGCACAAGATAGGCCTGAGGACATTTCACGGTGGGTTTGCGATTCAGTGGTACGCGCGCCAATGGCTGACCAAGTAATAAGGTCCTGCATGTACTGTGGTGAGATTGGATCCAATGCTTCAGTCGCCAGAGGAAGGCCCATCTCAGCTAGATCAAGCAGTAACTTACGACCAATGCGAAGACCCTCTTCAATCTCAAAGCTGTCGTTCATATGAGGGTCGTTGATCAACCCTTTCCAACCGACGGTGGTACGTGGTTTTTCAAAGTAAACTCGCATCACTAGGTAGAGTGAATCTTTTACTTGCTCTTGCAGCTTCAATAGGCGACGACCATATTCGATCGCGGCTTCTGGATCGTGAATAGAGCAAGGGCCTACCACGATGAACAGGCGCTTATCTTCGCGCTTAAGAATCTGTTTGATGGTGTTGCGGCCGGCCATCACGCTCGCGGCAGCTTTATCAGACAGAGGTAACTCTTTTTTAAGCTGATTGGGTGTGACCAGTGGGTCATTTGATTCGACGTTTAAATCGTCAATACGAGTATCGGTCATGGGTTAAATCCGAATAATCCTTTGAAAGAAGAGCGTTTGTAACACAGTCAATGGTCTGGTTTAAGGGCTCTGTCAGTATAAAATACGAATTTTAGTGATCTATGACCGACAAAACGGAATAATAGCTCTAACTGTGTAATTTAAATCTTCGTTATTGCGATAGATAAGTTTTAATGCGAGGACTTTGTGCGTTCTATCAAATTCACACTCAGCCTGTTAATGGCGTTCATATTGTCACTGTCAGGCGCCAATGCGTCTCTGTTTGGTGGTAACAGTGATGAGCCGTTAGAGGTTGAACAGGCGTTTAAATTCAGTGCTCAGCAACTGGATGCTAACCGCTTTCTATTGGTATGGGATATTGAGCCTCGTTACTACCTCTACCAAGATCGAATCGAGTTAACCCTTCCAGAAGGGGTTAGCCAAGTTAGCCGATCCGATTCCGCGACTGATACTAAAGAGGATCCTGTCTTTGGTGTTGTAGAGGTCTTTCATGATCGCGCTGAGGTGACCGTTGAGCTGGCGCGTCAAACCGCTGCATCGGCTGAGGGTCAATTTGATGTCAGCTACCAAGGTTGCTGGGAAGGGGGAATCTGTTATCCACCGGTGACTGGTGTGGTTGCCTACACTGGTCTATCGGAGGCTTTACAGGCTACAAAAACAGCTTCAGCTGACGCAACTACGACAGAGATTGTCAGTGAGCAGGATCAGTTCTTACAAACCCTATCAGGTAGCTCCTCTTGGACTTTGATTGGCGTCTTCTTTTTAGCGGGTTTGGCTCTGTCGTTGACGCCCTGTGTATTTCCGATGATTCCCATTCTGTCGGGCATTATTGCCGGTCATGGTCACAACACTAATGCTAAGCATGGATTAGCCCTGTCGATCATCTATGTGCTGGCTATGGCGGTGACCTACACAATCGCTGGGGTGCTGGCAGGAGTGTTTGGAGCGAATCTGCAAGCGGCACTTCAGGCTCCTGCAGTAATTGCTCTCTTCAGTCTTCTGTTTGTTCTGTTAGCAGGCTCTATGTTTGGCTTTTACGAGCTGCAGATGCCGTCCTCTGTTCAAACCTGGTTGAGTCGCAATTCTGATAAACAGAAAGGTGGCAGTTATGTTGGTGTGGCTGTTATGGGCTTCCTC
This sequence comes from Marinobacterium sp. xm-d-564, assembly GCF_013283345.1. Classification (NCBI taxonomy): domain Bacteria; kingdom Pseudomonadati; phylum Pseudomonadota; class Gammaproteobacteria; order Oceanospirillales; family Oceanospirillaceae; genus Marinobacterium; species Marinobacterium sp. xm-d-564. Next base: position 34,490 of record NZ_WBYO01000002.1, read on the forward strand.
TCTGCACTGATTGTGGGTCCCTGTATGGCTGCTCCGTTGGCGGGCGCTTTGATCTATATTGGTCAAACGGGTGATCCTGTTATTGGCGGGTTAGCACTATTCTCACTGTCGATTGGTATGGGTATTCCTCTGATATTGATCGGCACCTCTGCAGCCAAGTACATGCCACGTGCGGGTCTTTGGATGGAGAGTGTCAAAGCCGGTTTTGGTGTCGTTCTTCTTTTGATGGCGGTTTGGATGTTAGATCGCATCGTGCCGGTTGAGGTGACGATGGGATTGGTCGCGCTGATCCTAATCATCACCTCTGTCTTTATGGGTGTCTTTGAAAGCCACGCCTCAGAAGTTCATGGTGTTAAGAAGATCGCCAAAGGGGTAGGGGTTATCCTGCTCGTTTACGGTGCCTCTTTAACTCTAGGACTTCTGTCCGGTGGTAAGAGTTTGATCTACCCATTGAAAGGCCTCGTATCGACAAGTGAAGCCACGACTGCAGCGAAGATTGAGTTTGTAACCGTGACCAATCCAACCGATTTAGACGCTCAATTGAGCCTGGCTAAATCGAGAGGACAGGCTGTTTTACTGGATTACTACGCGGATTGGTGTGTCTCCTGTAAGGAGCTGGATTACGTCACTTTCGCTGACTCAGCCGTTCAGAACAGGATGGCGCAAATGTTGCTGGTAAAAGTAGATGTGACGGCTAATGATGACGCGTCGAAGCAGCTTACAAAGCGCTATGAAGTACTTGGTCCGCCAACGCTTATCTTTTATGATGGACTTGGTCAGTATCGAAAAGAGTTAACTCTGGTGGGTGTACCCTCGCCAGAACAGTTTTTACAAATGAGCAATCAACTTTAAGCAATAACTGAGCTTAGGCAAGACAATTGTCCTGCTCTTTGGAGTGATGAAAATGAAAAAAAGTACTCTGTTTGCAGCCCTTCTGTTGACCCCTGTCGTAGCACTTGCTGCCGACGCGGATAACGGCAAGGAGCTTTATGATGAAACCTATTTTGAGCGAGAGATTAACGGCGAAATGCGTGATGATGTGACCTGCGCAACCTGTCACGAACCTGCCTTTTACACTCGTTCAGACCGTATGGCTTCCAGCTATAAAAATCTTGAACAGGCCTGGGTTCAGGGCTGTAACGACAAGATGAATGTCGGCTGGTTCCCGGAAGAGGTTGCCGATGTTACGGCTTACCTCAACAAGACCTACTACAAGTTCCCACAAGAGTAGTCATTAATTTTAGTTGCTAAAGAGCCAGCAAATAGCTGGCTCTTCTGTTTCTAGCTATCTATCGAATGAACTCTCTACTGATCTCTTTAAACTTAGGATGATCGGCACGCTTTAACCACTCAAACATCACCATCTCTTTTGAAACCAGGGTCACTTGGTTTTGTTGCATTCGCTTAAGAGCCAGCACTTTATCCTCGGCCTTTCGTGAACTGACAGCGTCTTCGACCACAAAAACCTGAAATCCCATTTCACTAAGTTCTAAGACTGTTTGAAGAACACAGACATGTGTCTCCATGCCTGCAATGATGATCTGTTTGCGCTCCCACTGATTCAACGCGGTTTTTATCTGTGGTTCACTTACGCATGAAAAGCTCTGTTTTTCGAACCGCTCAGCCTTACCTTCAAGAAGCGATAGTAGCGACTCTTCAGTGGCTCCAAGACCTTGTGGATACTGTTCAGAGTAGGCGATGGGTATCTCAAGAAGTTGCGCCACCTCAACCAGTGCGACGGTATTAGCGAGGGTCTGTTCTGGTGATTGCACAGCCGGTAGCAACCTCCCCTGAACATCAATTACGAATAGCGTGCAGTTATCTCTGTCGATCAGTGCCATACTGGTTAACCTTTATAGAGTTCGGGCCAATATTGTTCGACGACAGGCGAGTCTTCAGCGTAGGTGTGGCAGCTGTTGAGTTGCGCGGAAACCGGTGATTCAGCCGTGCTTTTTGCTAATCGATGGCGCTCTTGAAAGGTGACTTGTATGGCCGTTGTCGCTACTGGACCTAATAGCTCAACCAGGTGTGTACAGCCTTGAATGCCGCCAAACAGATCTCTCACCTTTTTGGTAAAGCCGGGTCTAATCGACTCTCCCTCTAACTGTTTATATACCGGTGCGATACCTGGACACATTGTGTAGGGGGTGGCATCCATCGTGGTTTCAACGGCGTGTATGTTCAGATCAAGATCAACAGTCAGGCGGATCGCCATATCGTGCAGTGGGTCGCCCGCTTTTAAGATAAATTCACTTAATGGCATCTCATCAGCTTTGGTATCGACGAGATGGCCTTCAATATCCCAAAGCCCATCTTCACGCTGATAGCCAGTGCAGGTGACCTGTCGTGTATGGCGATGCGTCCTCGCAGCCGGTGTGGGTAGTGGCATGATAGGCTCCTAAACAATGCGTCGATTGAGATTAGCATCGGCCATGATGCGTGTACTGATCTCTTCAATCGAGAAGTTGGTGGTATTGATCGATTGCATATTGTTCTGGCGGAAATAGCGCTCAGCCGTGCGAGTCTCAAGATCGCATTGGTCGAGTGACGAGTATCGGCTGTTTGGGCGTCTCTCATTACGAATCGCGGCAAGCTGGAACGGATCGATGGTCAATCCATACAGCTTTTCACGGTGCTGCTTAAGAATATCGGGTAGATCTTCACCGCCCATATCCTCTTCGGTCAGTGGGTAGTTGGCGGCGCGAATACCGTACTGCAGTGCCATGTAGAGGCAGGTGGGTGTTTTACCGCAACGGGAGACACCTACTAGGATAATGTCAGCCTCTTTGTACTGCTGAGTTCTGGCGCCGTCATCGTTATCCAACGCAAAGTTAACCGAATCGATACGGGCCTTGTAGCGATCAATTTGGTTAATCGCGTGTGATTTACCAACCGTGTAGGTCGATGCGGTATCGAGCTCGGATTCAAGCGGTTTTAAAAAGGTCGAGAAGATGTCGATGTTGTAGGACTCAGCATCAGCGATCATTGCGCGGTACTCTGCATTAACAAAGGTATCGAACACAATTGGACGATGTCCGTCTTGTTTGCCTGTTTCGTTAATGCGTTGAATAACGGCTTCGACCTTTTCGGGTGTATCGATGTAGGGAAGGGTGATCTCTTCAAACTCTACCGACTCAAATTGGCTAAGCAGACTGTTACCAAGAACTTCAGCTGTGATGCCGGTTCCGTCCGATATAAAGAAAGCGGTGCGCTTCATTTTGGATACTCAATTCGACTAAATTCAATGCCCTATACTAGAGTTTTTGTAGCGAAATTACATTTTTAAAAGGGGGTTTTATTTCTCTTTTCTTCCTCTAGTATGGCGTGTATTGGGTAGTAAATACTCAGTTTAACGACCAAAGTTTAGGAGATAGTGCTTTGACAGAATACGTGATTCGTCTTGATCAGGCGCGCATGACCGATGTGGAAAAAGTAGGTGGTAAGAATGCCTCTCTTGGTGAAATGATCAGTCAATTGAGTGAAGCCGGTGTGCGTGTACCGGGTGGCTTTGCCACGACTGCCGAAGCGTATCGAGAGTTCCTAGCCTATGGTGGTTTGGCGGATCGTATTAATGCACGTCTTGATGAGCTGGATGCAGATGATACGCGTGCATTGGCGGAAACTGGCGGTCAGATTCGTCAGTGGATTATGGATGCGGATTTTCAACCTGAATTGGATGCTGCGATCGAAACAGCTTACGCAGAGATGTTGGATGGCCAAGCTGAGATCAGTGTCGCAGTGCGCTCATCGGCGACTGCAGAAGATTTGCCAGATGCCTCTTTTGCTGGCCAGCAAGAGACCTTCCTAAATATTAAAGGCCTAGATAATGTTAAACACGCGATCAAAGAGGTGTTTGCTTCCCTATATAACGATCGCGCCATCTCTTACCGAGTTCACAAAGGATTTACTCACGCTGAAGTAGCGCTATCTGCGGGTATTCAACGCATGGTTCGCAGTGAGACCGGCGCATCGGGCGTTCTCTTCTCATTGGACACAGAATCAGGTTTCCAGCACGTTGTCTTCATCACCGCCGCGTACGGTTTGGGCGAAACCGTTGTTCAGGGCGCAGTTAACCCTGATGAGTTCTACGTCTACAAACCCACTCTAAAGCAGAACGCTCCTGCGATTCTTCGTCGTACCATGGGCTCTAAAGCGATCAAGATGATCTACACGGATGAGCACAGTGCGGGTAAGGCGGTAGAGACGGTCGATGTCTCTTATGCGGATCGCAACCGTTTCTGTGTGACGGATGAAGAGGTAGAAGAGTTGGCGCGCATTGCCGTCATCATTGAGAACCACTACGGCCGTCCAATGGATGTCGAGTGGGCTCGTGATGGGGATGATGGTCAGCTTTACATCGTTCAGGCTCGTCCAGAAACGGTTCGCAGTCAGACACAAAAAACCGTGATCGAACGCTACCTGATGAAAGAGAAGGGTCAGGTCCTCGTTGAAGGTCGTTCGATTGGTCACCGAATTGGCGCCGGTGTTGTTCGTCTTGTTAAGTCACTTGATGAGATGCACACCGTTCAGGATGGTGATGTGTTGGTAACGGATATGACCGACCCAGATTGGGAGCCGGTTATGAAACGTGCATCAGCGATCGTAACGAACCGTGGTGGTCGTACCTGTCACGCGGCGATCATTGCACGTGAGTTAGGTATTCCTGCTATCGTGGGCTGTGGTGATGCAACCTCTGCACTGACTGACGGCCAAGAGGTGACTGTTAGCTGTGCAGAAGGTGATACAGGCTACGTCTACGCGGGTTGTCTAGACTTTGAACACACTACAAACAATGTTGAACAGATGCCATCGCTGCCGTTCGACATTATGATGAACGTGGGTAACCCAGACCGTGCCTTTGACTTCCAATCACTGCCGAATGCTGGTGTTGGTCTGGCGCGTTTAGAGTTCATTATCAACCGAATGATTGGTGTTCACCCGAAAGCGTTGATTAATCTAGAGGAGCAACCACGTGATGTGCGTCAGGTTATTGAACGCCGCATCGCAGGTTACAAATCGCCTGTTGATTTCTACGTTGATAAATTGACTGAGGGTATCTCAACGCTTGCGGCCGCTTTCTACCCTAAGAAAGTGATCGTTCGTATGTCGGACTTCAAATCCAATGAGTACGGTCACCTGATCGGTGGTCAATCGTTCGAACCGCATGAAGAGAACCCAATGCTTGGTTTCCGTGGTGCTGCTCGCTACATCTCTGAAGACTTCCGTGACTGTTTTGAGCTGGAGTGTCGTGCATTGAAACGTGTCCGTGATGAGATGCGTCTAACCAATGTTGAGATCATGGTGCCGTTCGTACGCACACCAGGCGAGGCAAAACAGGTCGTAGATCTGTTGGCGGAGAATGGGCTTCAGCGCGGACAGAACGGTCTTAAGTTGATCATGATGTGTGAAATCCCATCCAACGCACTACTCGCTGACCAGTTCCTTGAGTACTTTGACGGCTTCTCAATTGGTTCGAACGACCTGACTCAGCTGACACTCGGCTTGGACCGTGATTCGGGTCTTATCGCGCATCTGTTCGATGAGCGAAACGAAGCGGTTAAGCGTCTTCTTGAGATGGCGATTACCGCCTGTAAGGCGCAGGGTAAATATGTGGGTATCTGTGGACAAGGACCTTCGGACCACCCTGATCTTGCCCGTTGGTTGATGCAGCAGGGTATCGACAGTGTGTCACTCAACCCTGATTCAGTCATGGATACCTGGTTCTACTTGGCGAATGACAAAGCCTAAAAGAGGCTAAATCCTTAAAAACGGTCAGGATTCACTCCCTGGCCGTTTTTCGTTCTGGCCTAACCGGTTATCATAGGGTTTTTAATATTGGGAGAGAGGCGTGTTTGAACTCGGTAAGCGCAATCAATTAACGGTGTTGCGAGAGAGTCCATACGGTGTCTATTTAGAGACAGGTGATGGTGGCGGCATACTGCTCCCTCGAAGTGAAGTGCCTGAAGGTACTAAGCCTGGCGATAAGCTGCGTGTGTTTGTCTACCTTGACTCCCAAGATCAAGAGATCGCGACCTTGGCGCATCCCAAAGCGGAAGTGGGTCAATTCGCTCGACTGCGTGTTAAAGAGACCACGCCGATAGGTGCTTTCCTGGATTGGGGACTATCTAAAGATCTGCTGATGCCTTTCTCAGGGCAGCAGCGTGATGTGACGGAAGGTCTGTGGGTGAATGTCTTCATCTACATTGATAACTCGAACCGTATCGCGGCCTCAATGAAAACGGATCGTTATCTTGAGTCCAACCCAACCGACCTAAACAAAGAGATGCTGGTTGAAATGCTGCCCTGGCGTATGACTGACTTAGGCATGCTCTGCATCATCAATGATCGCTATGAAGGCCTTATCCATCGTCAAGACCTCACTCAGCATTTGAAATTGGGTCAGCGTCTGACGGGCTATGTTAAGCAGGTTCGTGAGGATGGACAGATTGACCTTATGCTGACGCCACCTGGTTATAAACGAGTCGGGTCTGTTGCCGATAAGCTGTTGGCTGAGTTGGAGGCGAACAGCGGCTTCTGTCCACTGGGTGATAAGAGTCCGCCTGAAGCGATTAATGCCCGTTTTGGTTGCAGTAAAAAAGCCTACAAAATGGCGATTGGTCAGCTGTTGAAAGAGGGCAAGATCCAAATTGAAGCGGATGGCCTTCGTTTAAAATCTTAAAATCTATCAGGAGAAATCGATGGAAGATCTACTACCCGAACTGTGCGATCGCTATGAAGATGATGTGCGCATTCTTGAACCGATGTTTGGTAACTTTGGCGGTCGTGAACGCTTTAGCGGAAAGATCGTGACGATCAAAGCGTTTGAAGATAACTCCTTGGTTCGTGAACAAGTTGCTCTACCTGGTGAAGGTCGAGTGCTGGTAGTTGATAGCGGTGGCTCTATGCGTCGCGCGATGTTGGGCGACATGCTGGCTGAGAAAGCAGTCAAGAATGGCTGGTCGGGTATTGTTATCTACGGCTGTATCCGTGACGTGAATGCCATTGGTGATCTTGACCTAGGTGTTCAAGCGTTGGGCTGCCACCCGTTGAAGACCGAGAAAAAAGGGGCGGGCGAATTAAATGTCACGCTTCGTTTTGGCGGTGTTGATTTCATTCCGGGTGAATATCTCTACGCTGATAACAACGGTCTGCTGGTTAGCGAAAAAGAGTTAACGATTGATTGAAAATTAACCAGCTTAGGTCTATTATCCACAGCCCGTTCTTAGTTGAGCGGCTGTAATTTTTTATATCTTATAAGTTGTTGTTTTTAAAAAGATTTAAAATTTTTTCAAAAAAAGTTACAGATTCACGGAACTAAAAGACTTCACAGAGGGTCTACTGTTCTACAAGCAGGGCATTTTTTAAGCCCTATTTGGTAAATCACCAGCTTGAAAGCCTCTAAATGAGCAGTTATTACTGCTGACCGCAGCCTGGAACTCCCCCTTTATCCGGCCTGCGGTTTTTTATTGCCTTAAAGAACCTTGTCGTAGCGTGCTTTAAGAATCATTACACGTTCAATGTAGCGCTCTGTCTCGGGATAGGGTGGTATGCCTTGGTAACGTTTCACAGCCGTTGGCCCTGCGTTGTAGGCTGCTAGGGCCAATTTTGTGTCACCAAACTGCTCTAGCTGCTCTTTTAGGTATTGGCTCCCGGCAAAGATGTTCGCGCTAGGATCCTGTCGGTTCTCGACACCTAGGGAGAGTGCTGTCTTTTTCATTAGCTGCATCAAACCCATTGCCCCTTGTGAAGAGAGCGCGTTGCTTTTGAATGCCGACTCCGCATGAATCACGGCGCGAATAAGAGATTCGTCAACCTTGACTTGGTTGGCGGCGATTTGTGTAATGCTGCGAAAGTCTCGAGTGTTTAGAGGCACAGTGTGCCAATCGATTGATGGGTTTGACCGGCAGGCATAACAGTCAAATTTGAGTATTTCATAATGAGTGGTCTGTTTAGGGCGTCGATCGCTGAACGAGAGCACGCCTGACTCGTTGCGAAATTTATAGATGGTCTGCGAACTCTCACTTTTCGCAGAGGTGCTGTAGACTGAGCTGACTATCAGCAGTGTCGACAGCAGTGTTAGACGCTTGTTTAAATACATAATGCTCAAACTTTGAGGTTTACGTGAAGTATAGGCTACTTATTTTCGATTGGGATGGAACTTTAATCGATTCTCAAGCGCGTATCGTATCCAGTTTTCAGGGCGCTACGCGTGAGCTAGGTCTAAGAATCCCCAGTGATGAGTCAGTGCGAGATATTATTGGCCTTGGCTTGCCAGAGGCTATTCTTAAAGTCATGCCTGAATGTGATGCCGCAACGCGAGAGCTCATTCGGCAGGGTTACAGTAAACACTATCTAGAGGTTGATCAGACACCCACGGCGCTATTTGACGGTGCATTTGATGGACTGGGGCTACTCAAACAGCATGGCTATCGACTCTCGGTCGCGACTGGAAAAAGCCGCCGTGGTTTGGATCGCGTCCTGTCTGATACAGAGTTGGCGGGCCATTTTGAACTGACCAAGTGTGCTGATGAGACGGCATCCAAGCCAGATCCTTTGATGCTGCATGAGATCCTAGAAGAGACAGGTTTGGATGCTAGCGAAGTCCTTATGATTGGTGACACCAGTTATGATTTGGAGATGGCGCGCAGTGCGGGTATTGATCGAGTGGCTATGAGCTATGGGGTGCATGAGGTGGATGATCTGCATGCCTTTGAACCGTTGCAGGTGTTTGATCATTTTAATGAGTTAGTGGATTGGTTAAGGAGTTAATGTGGAACACAATCCTTGGGGTGAAAAGCCTAGTGATTCAAAAGAGAGTATTGAGCAGGCTAGTGGAACGGTTGTGCAAACTAATGAGAAGAGTGATCAGCCTGCTGTAGACAGTACCGATTCAAAAAGCTGGCGCTTGCTTGAAAAGCTGGTTGATAACGTCAACCGTGAGCAGCGCCGATCTCGCCGTTGGGGCATCTTCTTCAAGTCTCTGACCTTTATCTATCTGTTTGGTATCGCAGGCTTTTTTCTGTGGAGTGAGAAGTTCGCCTCCATTGAGGAGATCTCTAAGCCACATGTGGCAGTGGTTCAAGTGCGTGGCGTTATTTCAGACAGCAGCGAAGCCAGTGCTGATCTGTTGATCACCTCTCTGCGCGATGCGTTTGAGGCATCTGACAGTCTCGGTGTTATTGTGCGTATTAACAGCCCGGGTGGTAGTCCTGTTCAAGCCGGTTACGTCTATGATGAGATTGTTCGACTCCGTGCACTCTATCCTGATAAGGCGGTGATGGCCGTTATTACCGATATTGGCGCCAGTGGCGGTTATTACCTAGCCAGTGCCGCGGACGCTATCTATGCGGATAAAGCCAGCCTGGTAGGTTCAATTGGGGTCATTTCAAGTGGATTTGGTTTTGTCGATTTGATGGAGAAGCTAGGGGTTGAACGCCGTGCTCTTACCGCAGGCGACAGCAAAGCACTGCTAGACCCTTTCCAGCCGCTCTCGGATCAACAGAAGCGCTTTTGGCAATCTGTGTTGGATACTACTCACCAACAGTTTATTGACGCTGTGAAGCAGGGTAGGGGTGATCGTCTTGCTGATAACCCTGAGCTGTTCTCTGGACTAATCTGGACAGGTGAACAGGCCGTTGAATTGGGTTTGATTGATGGGTTAGGCAGTGCTAGCTCTGTTGCTCGCGAACAGTTTAATACCGATCATCTAATTGATTACAGCTACCGTCCAAACGCGGTTGAACGCTTGGCAGAGCGTCTAGGTGTTGGGGTGGCCAGTCAGGTTATGAACACTCTCGGTATAACGAGCTCTATCCAGTTCAAATAGATCGCTAATAGCGTCTATTTTAGAAGCGGGTTGATGCCCGCTTCTAGTAATAGATGGTTTAACCCAATCAGTGGCAGGCCAATTAGAGTATTAGGGTCTCTGCTCTCAATCGACTCAAACAGAGTGATACCTAACCCCTCGCATTTAAAACTGCCTGCGCAGTCCAGCGGTTGCTCGCGATCAATGTAAGCTGTGATCTCTGCGTCTGACAGTTCTCTAAAGGTCACGACAACCTCTTCTAGATACTCTCTAGTCTCCTCAGTTTGGCTGTTGAAAAGCGCCAAAGAGGTTAGAAAGCTGACACGCCGACCGCTGCACAAAGAGAGCTGGGTAATCGCTCTCTCTTTGGTTAAAGGTTTGCCAAGAATCAGCTGGTCAAGCGTAGCCAGTTGATCAGACCCTATAATCCAGTGTGCAGGGAACTCTTTAGCTAACGCCTTGGCTTTCAGTTGGGCTAAACGAGCCGCACAAGCCTCTGGAGACTCACCGGCTATTGGCGTCTCATCGATGTCGGGAGAGGCGTGTTCAAACTCATTTAAAATGCGAGACAGTAGTTCGCGGCGATATTTTGAGCTTGAGGCTAAAACGATCGGTAATTGGTGGCTTTTCATCGATATTCCGCTGCGATTTTGTGCAGATTGGGCTTTTGTTAGCTAAAGAGGCTCTAACCTAACAAATATCCTCAATTAATGGCATATATTCCTTTACAGTTGGGCTTCAGATCCCTAGAATTGCGCGCTTATGTCGAACGGCCCTCTTCCGAAAAAAGTCGACCCTCGGAAACTTGCCGAGCGGGAAGCAGTTTTAACAGGCACTATTGCATTGCAATCTATGCCTCAGCTCTGCTCCTTGCTGGTCAGTCCCTGTGGTGATGTCAATGTAGAACTGGCTTTTGCCCTTGATGAGCAGAAGCTAAGAACTGTGACCGGACAAGCGAACGTTGAAGTTCAGCAACAGTGTCAACGTTGCTTGGAGCCAGTGACATTGCAATTGGAAGCAGAGTTCAGTTTAGCCGTTGTGTTAAACGAAGAGCAGGCCAAGAATTTGCCCCGTTACTATGATCCTCTACTGTTAGAGGATGATGTAAATCTTGCAGATTTGGTCGGAGAAGAGTTGATACTGAGTTTACCAGCCGTCTGTTATCATGATGACTGTTCAGTAAAAATGTCCTTCGGCGAAGATGAGATACCTGCGGAGCAGATTGAAAAACCGAATCCATTTAGTGTGCTAGCGAGCCTTAAGAAGTAGCGCTAGTAAAGTAAGATCCAGGAGTAAAAACCATGGCAGTACAGCAGAACAAAAAGTCTCGTTCACGTCGCGATATGCGCCGTTCACACGATGCACTTAGCAACCCAACTCTTTCAGTTGAACAGACTACTGGTGAGACTCACCGTCGTCACCACATGACAGCTGACGGTTTCTACCGCGGTCGTCAGGTTGTTGCAAAAGGCGACGAGTAAGTCTTAGCCGTGCAACACAGTTATTGCATCGCTGTTGATGCAATGGGCGGGGACTTCGGTCCCCGTATTACTGTTGAGGCCTCCCTCGCAGTTCTTAAAGATCACCCTGATCTATCGATTACCCTTGTGGGTGATCAAGAGCAGATCGCTCCCTATCTTCCTAAAGACGCTAATTCACAGTTAAGCCTTGTGCATGCTTCATCGGTTATTACGGCCGATATGAGGGTAATTTCCGCTCTGCGTGAAGGCTCGGACAGCTCAATGCAGTTAGCTCTGGATCAGCTCGCATCAGGTTCGGCCTGTGCCGTTGTGAGTGCTGGCAATACGGGGGCTTTGATGGCCCTTGCGAGACGCACCTTGGGAATGATTCAGGGGATCGATCGTCCCGCTATCTCTGCAGCTATGCCGACCTTGAAAGGCGAGTGTCAGGTCGTCGATTTGGGCGCTAACTTAGACTCTTCCCCAGAGATGCTAAAGCAGTTTGCTGTGTTGGGGCGCGCTTTGGTGCGGGTTACAACAAGTAGAGATCCAAAAATTGGTCTGCTTAACGTAGGCTCTGAAGAGACCAAGGGCAACGAGACGCTTCGTGAAGCGAGTGCTCAGATAGCGGAACTTCCAGAGGTGAACTACATCGGCTTTGTTGAAGGCGCTGATCTGTTTGTTGGTGAAGCGGATTTGATCGTCTGTGATGGTCTGGTCGGTAACGTGGCCCTAAAGAGTAGCGAAGGGGTCGCTAAGCTGCTAGCTCATCGACTGCGCCAGGTGTTTGCAGGTTCACTCTACAGTAAAGTCATCGCATGGCTGGCTAGCCCAATGCTGACAGCCCTGACTAAATCGCTCGATTCAGGTCAAAGAAATGGTGCACTGTTTTTAGGTTTGAATGGTCTGGTCGTTAAAAGTCATGGTGCTGCGAACGCTAATGACTTTAAGGCGGCTTTGGAAAACACTTTGAATATGCTCAAAGCCAATCTGTCTAAGCAGTTAGCGGATCAGGTTGCTCGCGATCTAAACAGTTCCCCTTAAGGGTTCAGATATTCCTCATATGATGTAAACTCCGTACTAGGATTTTTTATGGAGTTAATCTCCGCTAGTTAATCGAGGACAACATGTCTCAATCACTTGCATTGGTCTTCCCAGGCCAAGGTTCACAATCACTCGGTATGTTGAGTGATCTAGCTGCACAGCACTCTATTATCACGGATACGTTTAAAGAGGCTTCTGAAGCCTTAGGTCAGGATCTTTGGGCTATTGCTCAAGAGGGGCCTGAAGCGGTTCTTAATAGCACTGAGAATACACAACCTGTTCTGCTGACTTCGAGTGTTGCTCTGTGGCGTCTATGGCAACAGCAGGGTGGTGAAGCTCCATCAGTAGTCGCAGGCCACTCGTTGGGTGAATACTCTGCACTAGTTTGTGCTGGTGCTATCTCTTTGGCTGACGGTGTGCGTTTAGTTCGCCTTCGTGGCGAATTGATGCAGGCTGCGGTTCCTGCTGGTACTGGGGCGATGGCGGCAATTCTTGGTCTTGATGACGCGGCTGTTGTGGCTGCTTGTGAGCAAGCCGCTCAAGGTGCAGTGGTCTCTGCAGTTAACTTTAACTGCCCAGGTCAGGTCGTAATTGCCGGTGAGAAAGCAGCGGTTGAGCGTGGTGTGGAAGCTTGTAAAGAGTCGGGTGCTAAACGTGCAATAGAGCTACCTGTATCGGTGCCTTCTCACTGTGCTTTGATGCAGCCAGCAGCTGAGAAGTTGGCTGAAGCATTGGCAAAGATTGAGATTACACTGCCAGCGATTAAACTCATTCACAACGTCAATGCATCGACCTGTGAAGATGTTGCTGAATTGCGTGATCTGTTGGTGCAGCAGCTGTACAGTCCAGTGCGTTGGACTGAGAGCGTACAAGCAATGTTAGCACTGGGTGTTGATCGCACCGTTGAGTGTGGTCCAGGTAAAGTTCTGTCGGGTCTGAATAAGAAAGTCGATCGCGCATTAACCGTTTTGAATATTGGTGATTCTGCGGGTCTAGACAAAGCCCTAGAAGCACAAAATAGCTAAGGATTAAAAGATGAGTTTAGAAAATAAAGTTGCGCTAGTAACAGGTGCTACCCGCGGTATCGGTAAAGCGATCGCAGAGAATCTCGCTGCACAGGGCGCTACCGTTCTTGGAACAGCAACGAGTGAAGGTGGTGCTAGTGCAATCACTGAATACTTAGCTGCAGCCGGTAATGCGGGTAAAGGTTATGTACTAAACGTCTCTGATAAAGAGTCGGTTGATGCGGTACTGGCACAGATCCAAGAGGAGTTCGGTGCGGTTACCATTCTGGTCAACAATGCTGGTATTACTAAAGACAACCTGATGATGCGTATGAAGGATGATGAGTGGGATTCTGTGCTGAATACCAATCTTTCGTCAGTCTACCGCATGGTTAAAGGTGTTCTACGCGGCATGACAAAAGCGCGCTGGGGTCGTGTGGTCAGCGTCAGCTCTGTTGTGGCCTCTATGGGTAACGCGGGTCAAGCAAACTACGCAGCAGCTAAAGCAGGTATGGAAGGTTTCTCACGTGCATTGGCTCGTGAATTAGGTAGTCGTAACGTGACGGTCAACTGTGTTGCGCCTGGTTTCATCGATACCGATATGACGGCTGATCTACCTGAAGCACATAAAGAGATGCTGCAGTCTCAGATATCACTGTCACGTCTAGGTAAGCCTGAAGAGATCGCAGCAGTCGTTGGTTTTTTATGCAGCGAATCTGGCGGTTATGTGACCGGTGAAACGATCCAGGTCAACGGTGGTATGTACATGGGTTAAAACCCCCGTTTAGGTGTGGTTTTTTACCGTATAAAAGGTTGTAATTTCCATCAGATAGCGGATAATTGCACCCAGTTAACAATTGTTGCTTATCTTTTATGTAAGCAGCGGTTTTCTAAAATTCCCAAAGTGTCAGTATAGATACAGTGGGCGTTGAAACATTATAGGAATCGATATGAGCAATATTGAAGATCGCGTTAAGAAAATTATCGCCGAGCAACTTGGTGTTAAAGAAGAAGAAGTGACTAACGAAGCTTCTTTCGTAGAAGACCTCGGTGCTGATTCACTTGACACTGTTGAACTAGTAATGGCTCTTGAAGAGGAATTCGAAACTGAAATTCCTGATGAAGAAGCTGAGAAAATCACTACAGTTCAGCTAGCAATCGACTACGTTAACGCTAACCAGTAATCGGTTCTACGTACGTTCGAAAAGCCGCACCTGCCTAGAGTAGTTGCGGCTTTTCTTTTATTAGCCCATCGGAGAGTTTTAGATGTCGCGCAATCGAGTTGTAGTCACAGGTCTTGGTCTATTAACACCTGTTGGTCAAACGGTCGATGACACTTGGTCAAATATTCTTGCGGGAAAGAGTGGTGCAGGCCCAATTGAGCATTTTGATGCTTCGGCTTTCAGCACACGTTTCTCATCATCTGTTAAAGATTTTCAACTAGAGCCTTACCTCAACCCTAAAGAGGCTCGTAAGATGGATCTGTTCATTCAATACGGCATGGTGGCTGCTATTCAAGCAGTTGAAGATTCCGGTATTGAAGTCTCAGAAGAGAATGCACCACGCATTGGTTGTGCCATTGGCTCCGGCATCGGTGGTCTACCAATGATTGAAAACACACACGACATACTGAATAAGTCAGGCCCTCGTCGAGTCTCTCCATTTTTCGTTCCTGGCAGTATCATCAATATGATCGCAGGTAACCTAGCCATTAAATATGGCTTCCGTGGACCGAATATTGCGATCACAACCGCCTGTACAACCGGTACCCACAACATTGGTCATGCGATGCGCATGATTCAATACGGTGATGCTGATGTGATGATCGCAGGTGGCTCTGAGATGGCGACAACGCCACTTGGTTTGGGTGGTTTTGCCGCTGCGCGTGCCTTGTCGAGTCGTAACGACGATCCACAAGCAGCAAGTCGTCCTTGGGATCGTGATCGTGATGGGTTTGTGCTGGGTGATGGTGCCGGAATGTTGGTACTTGAGTCCTATGAGCATGCTAAAGCGCGTGGTGCGAAGATCTACTGTGAGTTGAGTGGCTTTGGTATGAGTGATGACGCCTACCACATGACTTCACCACCAGAGGATGGTGCCGGTGCTGCTCTGTCGATGACTAATGCGATTAAAGATTCCGGTCTGAACGTCGATCAAATCAACTACATCAATGCACACGGCACATCGACTCCGGCGGGTGATATTGCGGAATCCAATGCGGCTAAAGCGGTATTGGGAAGCGCTGCTTCAGATGTCCGTATGAGCTCGACTAAATCTATGATTGGTCACCTTTTAGGGGCTGCAGGTGCTGTCGAAGCAGCCTTCTGTGTGCTGGCTCTTCGTGATCAAGTAGCGCCGCCTACGATCAACTTGGATAACCCAAGTGAAGGCTGTGACCTTAACTATGTGGCTCACACGGCCCAAGAGGCGAAGCTATTTGCCGCTATGTCCAACTCATTTGGCTTTGGTGGTACCAACGGTACACTCGTCTTTAACAAGATCTAGCGACGGTTGAGTCGGGTGCCTATCGGCCCCGACTCATACTGATTGCTAATACTCATTGGGTTTAGGTTTGTTAAAACGAACAGTCATAGTATTTGTTGCTTTTTTTATGGTGCTTGCCTCTGTTGGGTGGAGCCAATATCAGTCCGTTCTTGATCTTCCTAAACAGCGTCTAGCGCTCCAGCAACCAACCACCTTGACGGTTCCTACTGGCTATACGGCCTCACGCTTGGTTCAAGAGCTATCCGATCGTCACTGGTTGGATGAGCCGTTCAAACTTAAGTTACTGTTTAAGCTTCAGCCAGAACTCACCAAGTTGCGCAGCGGCGAGTATGAGGTAAGGGTGGGTGATACCCTAGAGACCCTGCTTGATCGTCTCATATCGGGTCGATCTGTGCAGTATCGAGTGACCCTTATTGAGGGGGCAACCGTTAAAGAGATGCTGGCCTCTCTTGCAGACAATGAACTGCTTGAGAAAACATTGAGTGCTACGGATGCCGCCAGTTTGTCGACTGAACTGGGCCTCAATGTCGATTCATCTGAAGGCCTATTTTTAGCCGAGACCTACTATTTTGAGCGGGGTACAACGGACAAAGAACTGCTGCTTCGTGCACACAGAATGCTTAATGATGTGTTAGATAAGCATTGGCAGAGTCGTGATATAACATTGCCGCTTGAGAGTTCCTACGAAGCCCTTATTCTGGCATCTATCATCGAGAAAGAGACGGGTTTGAGTAGTGAGCGGGGGCAGATCTCGGGTGTCTTCATTCGTCGTCTGAATCGGGGTATGCGACTGCAGACCGATCCAACCGTGATCTATGGCTTAGGTGAGCGTTATCAGGGCAATCTGACACGTAAGCATTTAAAAGAGTCGACACCCTATAACACTTATAGAATTCCAGCGCTCCCTCCTACGCCAATTGCATTGGTAGGGGAGGATGCGATTGTCGCAGCGCTTAATCCTGAGCCTGGTAAGGCGCTCTATTTTGTCGCCAAAGGTGACGGTTCGCACCAGTTTTCAGATACACTAGAGCAACACAATCGCGCCGTAAGAGAGTATCAATTGAAACGTCGCAAAGATTATCGTTCTACACCAGAGGCCAACTAATGCAAGGCAAGTTCATTACACTCGAAGGTGGTGAAGGGGTCGGTAAAACGACCAACTTAGACTACATTCAAGACTGTCTCGAATCGTCGGGTATCGATCTGGTCGTGACACGTGAACCGGGTGGAACTGAATTGGCTGAACAGGTTCGTGAGCTGCTTTTGACCCCGCGATCTGAATCGATGTCCGAGATGACAGAACTCCTTCTTGTCTTTGCTGCTCGAGCACAGCATGTTGAGACCCTCATTAAACCCGCTTTGGCTGAAGGTAAATGGGTGCTTTGTGATCGTTTTATCGATGCGACTCATGCTTATCAGGGTGGTGGCCGAGCGATGAATCAAACGACTATTGATCAGCTAGAGTCGTTGGTGTTGTCCGATCTTCAACCCGACTTAACCCTACTGCTAGACCTACCGGTTGAGGTAGGTATGAGCCGTGCGCGTGCACGAGCTGCGCTCGATCGCTTCGAGCAAGAGGAGATGAGCTTCTTTGGTCGGGTACGCGATCGTTACCTAGAGCGTGCAGCGGCTTCAAACGGACGCATTCGAATTATTGATGCAGAGCCTTCCATTCCTCAGGTTCAAGCCCAAATTGCGGCGGTGCTGCGTGAGTTTGGAGTTGCCTTGTGAGCATTCTTCCTTGGCAGGCAGAGTATTGGCAGCGTATTGATCAGTTGATCGCTGATAATAAATTACCTCATGCGCTGCTATTGGCTGGGCATAAAGGGGTGGGTAAACGTGCGTTTGCTGAGCACCTCGCTAAACGCTTGCTCTGTAATAACCCTAGGGGTTCAGAACCCTGTGGTCAGTGTAAAACCTGTGAGCTGATTCAGCACGAAACGCATCCGGATCTGCTTCACCTTTCACCTGAAGAGGCCGGCAAGGTGATCAAAGTTGATCAGGTGCGCGAAACCATTGATCGCTTGCACGGCACTGCGCAGCAGGGTGGTTATCGCGTCTTGATCATCGATCCTGCAGAAGAGATGAATATCTCTGCGGCCAATGCTCTGTTGAAAACCCTCGAAGAACCTGGCAATAACACACTCATTCTGTTGATTGTTCACCAGTTAGGTCAAGTGATGCCGACCATTCGTAGTCGTTGTCAAAGAGTTGAATTTAGCCTGCCTGAAGCCGGTTTGGCGACCGATTGGTTGGCCGAAAAGCTTCAGCTACCACCGGAAAAAGCCAAAGGTTACTTGGGGTTAGCGCAAGGAGCTCCATTAACAGCTTACGAATGGAAGTCCGGCGGTGCGATTGATCTTCGTGCCAATTTTCTGGGTGGCTTGGCCGATCTGTTGCGTGCACGAGTCAGCCCAGTCGCCTTGGCAGAGAAATACCAAAAAGAGGATCTGCGTCTGCCTCTAATTTGGTGGCAATCTCTGTTGGGTGATATTGTTAGAATTCAGATGGCGCAGGATGAACAGCCTCGTATCAACTTGGATATGCGTAAGATGGTGGATTCAGTTGCAAAACAGGCGAATGCAAGCCGTGTACTGAAACTCTATGAGTCAGTTCAAGTTGAATTAAACGCGATCCAACGCCACCTAAACCCCAATAAGCAGCTACTATTAGAGAAACTGTTTTTTGATTGGAAAGAGTTGAGTGTTAAGTAATGGTTGAGACAGTTAAATCAGAAAATCACGGCATCCTCGGTCTCGTTATACATACGAAAGAGGATCTCTATCGTGCTTACATGCCGTTTTTAGAGCGTGGTGGTCTGTTTATACCAACCAAAGATCAGTACGAGCTAGGCGAAGAGATCTTTCTACTACTATCGTTAATGGGGGAGCCTGATAAGATCCCTGTCACCGGCAAAGTGGTTTGGCAAACACCCAAGAATGCGCAGGGCGGTAAAGTGCCGGGGATTGGCATTCAACTCTCATCTGACGAGACTGAGCTGCTTAAGAAGATTGATACCTACCTTGCGGGTGCACACGAATCGGGCCGTCAAACCCTTACCATTTAATTTTCATCGTTTTCAAAGTTTACAATCATGTTCATCGATTCTCATTGTCACTTAGACCGTTTAGATCTCTCCAAACATAACGATTCACTGACTGAGCTGCTTAATGATGCGCGTCAACGCGGTGTATCTAAAATGCTCTGTGTCGGTATCGATATGAATCTCTACCCTGCGATGTTGGAGGCGATAGAGGGACAGTCTGATGTCTACGCTTCGGTTGGCATTCACCCATGCCACGTCGAAGAGAGTCCTTGGGATGAAGCTCAGATTCGCCATGCCGTTGCGGCTAATCAGCGTGTCGTTGCCTTAGGTGAGACTGGACTCGATTTCTTCTATAAGACGGATACCAAAGAGCAGCAGGTAGAGAGTTTTGCTAACCACTTAAAGCTGGGAAGTGAGTTGGATCTCCCCGTCATCATTCACACACGTGAAGCGAGAGAAGAGACGCTTGAGGTGATGCAGGAGCATGCGGATCCAAAGACTGCTGGGGTGATGCACTGTTTTACAGAGACGATGGAGATGGCGATGCGCTCAATTGAGCTCGGCTTTATGATCTCTTTCTCAGGCATTATCACCTTTAAGAACGCCGCAGATCTTCGCGAGGTCGTTAAAGCGGTTCCATTGGATAAGTTCCTCATTGAGACCGATTCACCCTATCTAGCGCCTGTACCTTATCGCGGTAAACCGAACCAACCAGGTTACGTCGCAGAAGTCGCACAGTGCGTTGCTGATCTTAAAGGGCTACGAGTAGAAGAGGTGGCTGAACGTTCAGCGGCTAACTTCCACCGCCTGTTCAAAAAAGCGGTTTAGATAACCTACAGACAGTTGTCCGGTTTAGGCAGTCCTGCAATCAGGGCAATACGTTTAACCGGGCTACCCTCGCCAGGAAAGAGCTGCATTAGGTAGATACTTTTCCCTTTATCAGCCCCCAGATGCAGTGTGGTGTATTTGATGAACGGACGCATCGCAGGGGATAGTTCAAACTCTTGATAGAACTGACGCATCAGGTCAATCAATTCCCAGTGAGCTTCTGTAAGCTCTAGATCAATGCTCTCTGCAAAGGACTCAGCCAGCTCAACATTCCACTGAGTTAAATTTTCTAGGTACCCTTCGGCATCCAATGGGTAGCTAACACCGTTAACCAGCAGATCACTCATTAGAACCAACTCACAGAGCGCGGATACTGAATCGTCAGATCGACAAACCCACCATCGCTACAGGTCGGTAATGAACTAACGACCCCACGAGCCTGGCAATCGCACTCTAAAACCGTCGCGGGGCAGGGTAGTTCTTGTAATGAACGGCTTAAGCCTTCAGAAGCCCAGTAGACGCCATTTTCGATAAGAAGTAGATGATCATCAGCCTGCAGTAGCTCAAGGCATGCCTGAAGCTTGTTGGGGCTGTTAGGCGGTGTATTGACGATGTAGAGAGTGCCTCTGATCTTGTCGTTGGAGCTAGACATGGAAAATATGATCCTGTTGGCGAATGAGTAGTGCGATCTCAGAACGACTCAACGCTTTTGCCGGCAGAGCAAGCTTGTCTTGAGTAATGCCTCGCTCCTCTAAAGAGTCAGCACAATAGAACAGATCCTCTACATCGTAGAGCGGAAGCGCCTGCTGCATGGCGGAAAGGTTTTTCTGCTCTATCACTGCTGGGTTTTGATCCGGTAGCAGTTGGAACACGCCATCACCCTGAAACAGAAGAGAGACCTTCTGATCAAACAGAGCGGCAGCCAGTGCAAGGTCAGTTGCCTCTCGGGCTTGAGCGCTTCCATAAGGTGCTGAAGAGGTGATCACAAGAAACTGTTTCATGAACCAGCCCCAAAGGTAACGACACGGTCAGATTCCACCGCACTGGCGACTAGCTGCCCCAGACCCGATAGATCATAGCCGTCCGCTAAATTGTCACCCGTCTTGCTGTAGCGGCTACTCTCCGCTGAGTTAATAACCCCACGCCGTACCGCCGCCGCAATGCAGACAACAGCATCCAGTGAGTGTTGAGTAACAAACTGCTGCCACTGCTCAGGCAGGTTTAACTCATCTTGCGGAGCAACACTGTGACTGGTCGCATTGTGAACCCCAGCACCATAAAAAAATAGGCGCTCAATGCTATGACCCGCCTTCAAAAGCGCACGAGCAAAGCGCAAAGCGGTATAGCTGCTCTGATGATCGATCGGCGCGGATTGAATGATGAGGGTGTATTTCATGGAGAGAATTCTAACAACTTATTTTTGATAGGCACATCTTTGTGGGTGTTTTGTTATTGAAGATCAAAAGCGAATACCCAGCCTAAAGGCTGGCCATTGGCACTCTCGATCGGACGTGGACGACTGGCATGAAGTTCGAATCTGGCAATGTTGGAGCGGTCTTGAAAAGGCCGCGATGTGTATTAACGTGAATTTAGCTAACGGCACCAGTGACTGGCTTCAGCCTGTCATCTGCTTTATCGGTGTTTTCCAGATTGGCAGTAAAGTCTACCAGCGGTTGACAGGCTGAAGGCCAGTTAAGTCCAGGGATGGTCTATATGCAGTCATTGCAGGAGCAAATTACTGCCACCGAAAAGATCGCCACATCTTCGATATGCCTCCAACAAAAAATCCCCGCTATTGCGGGGATTTTAAAAGAAACTCAAACAACAAATTAGTCGTCGTTAAACGCACCCACTAGGCTCAGTAGGTGAACAAACAAGTTGTAGACGTTTAGGTAGAGACCCACCGTCGCCATGATGTAGTTAGTGTAGGTACCGTTGATGATGTTGCTTGTATCGTACAGAAGGAAACCTGCCATTAGGAATACAACCGCGGCAGAGAAGGCAAGCTGCATGCCTGATACATCCACACCGAACAGAGGCAGAATGAACATCGCAAGCATCGCTACGATCAGTACGATAGAGCCCGCAGCTAGGAATCCACCCATGAAGCTGAAATCACGGCGGCTAGACATGACGTAGCCAGTTAGACCGAAGAAGGTTACTGCAGTCATACCCAGAGCCGTCGCTACAATTTGACCGCCATTAGGAAGTGCTAGGTAGGAGTTAAGGATAGGGCCTAGACCAAAACCCATTAGACCTGTGAAAAGGAAGGTCAGTGGGAGTGCAGCGGCTGTATTCTGCTTCTTGTTGATGACAAAAAGCATAATGAAGCTGACAATGATGCTTCCTAGGTAGACGATAAACGGTGGGTTGATCGCCATAGAGATAACGGCAGTGACGGTACTGAATACCATGGTCATCGCAAGCAACATGTATGTGTTGCGAATCATTTTATTGGTATCGCGTACGGCACCCTGTGCTTGTGTGTTGATACTGTCGTAAGTGGCCATAATGTCCTCTTCTCGTTGCTGGTTTGGTTCGGTTTATTTCAACCTGAACGCTTTAGTTTTATAGCTATCTATAATGTTGAGCATTTTACTCAAGATTTCAAGTTTTTAGTTATGATTTTTAACCTTAACCCCCAGTAAATATGGGGCTTTTAAGTAATATCGAATGGTTCGAAGTGGATGCTTAAATGCTTCAATGTCGGTACAATTCTGCAATAAATTTTTATTAAAGGGTTGTTCGGTTTGGCACAAGCACACGAGAGTTTTCAATTTATCCGTTCAGAAATGATCAACTCGCTCGGTATCGAGATGAGTGAGTATGAGCACAAGGCGACAGGGGCTAAGCACTTCCACCTTGCAACTGACTATGATGAAAACGTCTTTTTAGTGGCCTTCAGAACCATGCCTGAAGATTCAACCGGGGTGGCTCATATCCTCGAACATACAGCGCTTTGTGGTAGTGAGCGTTTTCCTGTTCGTGATCCCTTCTTCATGATGACTCGCCGTTCACTGAATACCTTCATGAACGCGTTTACCAGCAGCGATTGGACTGCGTACCCCTTTGCCAGCCAGAACCGTAAAGACTTTTTCAATCTCTTGGATGTCTATCTTGATGCTGCATTTTTCCCGCGTCTCGACCCATTAGATTTTGCGCAAGAGGGACACCGTGTAGAGCTAGCGGAAGCGGGTAATCCAGAGTCGGACCTGCTCTTTAAAGGAGTCGTATTCAACGAGATGAAGGGGGCCATGAGCTCAACCACATCGGTGCTGTGGCAAACGGTATCTAAATACCTGTTTCCAACGACGACCTACCACTACAACTCGGGTGGTGAACCTGCGGATATTCCGGATCTGACCTACGATCAGTTAAAAGCCTTTCATGAGACCCACTATCACCCAAGTAATGCCATTGTCATGACCTTTGGTGATATTCCCGTTGAAGAATTACAGCGTCGCTTTGAAGAGCAGGCGTTTAATCGTTTTGAACGACTCGATGCTGAATTGAGTGTGGCCGATGAGAAGCGTTACTTTGCCCCGATCAAGGTAGAAGAGGCCTACCCACTCGATCAGGGTGAGATAGAGGGGAAGACCCATCATGTCATTGGTTGGTTAACCAAGCCTTCGATCGATCTTAAGGCAGAGCTTGAGGGGCAACTTCTGTCACGCGTTCTGTTGGATAATTCCAGTTCACCCCTGCGAGCCGCTCTAGAGTCAACAGATTTAGGAGCTGCACCTTCACCGCTTTGTGGTATCGAGGACTCTAATCGCGAAATGTCATTCCTCTGTGGTATTGAGGGGAGTGAGCCTGAGCGAGCGGCGCAGTTTGAACAGTTGGTGTTGGATACGCTGCAAGAGGTGGTTGATCAGGGTGTTGATCCATCCGTTGTGGCCGCCCAACTGCACCAGTTGGAGCTTCAGCAACGTGAAATCACTGGTGATCACTACCCCTTTGGTATGTCGCTGATACTAGCTTCTCTATCAAATGCGATTCACCGTGGTGATGCCATTGCGAGCCTCAATATTGACTCTGTTCTGGATCAACTACGAGAGGAGATTAAAGACCCTCAGTTCATTCCGAATCTAGTAAAAACTTGGTTGCTCGATAATCCGCACCGTGTGCTACTCACTCTAAGGCCTGATACCGAACTGAGTCAGCGTAAAGATCAGGCTGAGGCGGATCGTCTGGCCCAATACAAACAGAGTTTGAGTCGTGAAGCGTTAGAGTCGATCGGTGCGCTCGCTAAACAGCTCGAAGAGCGTCAAACCCAAGCCGATGACCCTTCACTGCTGCCAAAAGTGACCTTAGAGGATGTTCCTGTTGAATGTCACTTCCCGGTAGGTGATCAGGTCAATGATTCCACTACTTGGTTTACAGCCGGCACCAATGGCATCGTCTACCAACAGCTGCTGTTTGATCTGCCAGAACTAACGGCAAGGCAGCAGACCCTTCTACCACTCTACACTCAGTGTCTAACGGAATTGGGTAGTGCTGGCCGAACCTACAAAGAGCACCAGGCATTGGAGAGTGCCATCAGTGGTGGAATCTCAGCTTCTATCAATGCGCGAGCGGCGACCGATGATGCGACACAACTGCGCGCTATCCTGATCTTATCCGGCAAAGGGTTGGTTGTTAATCAAGCGGCACTCTCTGAGTTGATGGCCGATATGTTGGTTTCAGCACCTTTTAATGAGACGGCTCGTATTGCTGAGTTGCTAAACCAGAACGCGTCTCGAAAAGAGCAGTCTGTTACTGGGCAGGGTCACTCGTTAGCGATTTTGGCCGCCAGTGCAGGTCTAGCACCTGGGGCCGGTTTCTCACACGCCTCTAGAGGTTTGCCATCGATTAAATTGGCCCGTGAGTTGGCTGATCAATCCAGTGATGAAAGCCAGTTGAACGCCCTGGCTGAAGAGCTTAGAGGCATTCACCAAGCAATAATGGCCTCTAGCCCTAAAGCGCTGTTAGTGGCTGATTCAGAGCATAAAGAGAGCTGTCTGCGCCAGTTTGAAAAAGAGTTCGCGCGTCTATCCTCTGGTTCGGTCGATAAGCCTTTCCAAGTATCGGCTGAAGCGTCAGTGAAGCAGCAGGCTTGGATTGTTAATACACAGGTAAACTTCTGTGCCAAGGTCTTCAGGACCGTTACTGTTGCGCATCCAGATGCCGCCGCGTTGACCGTTGCTGGTGAGATTCTCCGCAACGGTTACCTGCATCGTGCCATTCGAGAGCAGGGTGGTGCTTACGGTTCGGGTGCTAGCCAAGACAGTGGTGACGGGCTATTCCGTTTCTACAGCTACCGTGATCCAAACAGCATCGAGACGATCAACCATTTCGATCAATCAGTGGCTTGGTTGCTTGACGGTGGTGCGGATTCTGAAAAGTTGGAAGAGGCAATCTTGGGTGTGATCAGTTCGATCGATAAACCGGGTTCACCGGCTGGCGAAGCTAAAGCGACTCACCTGAATGCGCTCTTTGGCCGTACACCGGAACAACGCATGGAGTATCGCTCAAGAGTGTTAGCTGTCACCTTAGGTGATATTGAGCGCGTCGTTAATCAGTATCTATCAAACCCTGAAGAGGGCTATGAAGCGATTGTGACCAGCGCTAAAACGGCAGAGACTCTCTCTGACGACTACCAGCGATTCTCGTTGTGAGTGAGCAGGGGGCGAACCAGCTCTTAAAAGGAGTTCTGTTAGTTATTTTTGCAGAAGCTGTCTTGGTGGCTACCGGTGTGTTAATTCGAACCGTTGCTGAGGCGCTCTCGGTTGCACAGTTGGTCTTCTTACGAAACGCCTTTGGTCTGCTCATTATGCTACCACTGGTGTTGGGTGCGAAGGGGATCTCGCTGAAAACCTCACGCATCAACCTTCATTTGGGTAGGGCTCTGGTTGGTGTCTCTGCTATGTCCTGTCTCTACTATGGCTGGACCCATCTTCCTCTGGGTACGGCAGCCCTATTAAAACAGACGGCACCGCTGTTCATGCCACTGCTGGCGCTCTGGTTCTTGAAAGAGAAGATCCACCCCATTCTTTTTTGGTCCCTACCGATCGGGTTTGTTGGGGTAGCACTAGTCCTTAATCCGGCCAATGCCGGTTTGCAACTGGCAGTATTGATAGGCCTTGCTGGTGCTGTGCTGGGGGCTCAAGCAAAAATTTTCGTGCGTAAAATGAAAGATACAGAACCCTCTCGCAGGGTGGTCTTCTACTTCTCGCTATTTGCGTCACTATTCAGTGCACCCTTTGCACTGCAGGGGTGGGTGGCACTGGGCTGGTTTGAGTTAGCGGGTGTTATTGGAATCGCTGCGCTATCGACCTTGGCGCAACTCTCAATGACTAAGGCATACCATAGCGCCCCCGCTGGTTATCTTGGGCCATTCACCTACAGCTCAGTCATCATAGCCAGTCTGGTCGGTTGGTTGTTGTGGGATGAGACTCTAGCAACCTTAACGATTGCCGGTATGGGGTTAATTGTGTTGGGTGGGGTGATGACGTTGAAAGCGAAAGCGTAGGATTGGCAGTATGCCGGTGACTGGTATTCAGCCTGTCACCCGCTCTTTTAGTTTACTGCCAAGCTCTGCACGTAATTTAAAAGCGGATGACAGGCTTCAGCCTGTCACCAGTACGTTGGAGCCTTATCGAAGATGAGGCGATCTTTTTCGCGACCTTTTCAAGATCGCTCCAACAAAAAAACCGCGGCAAGCCGCGGTTTTTTTATTCACGCTAACCCTTAGGCATCGATGATGCTGTTTAGAGTCTCACTTGGGCGCATAACCTTAGTTACAACGTCTAGCGGTGCATGGTAGTAACCCTGAAGATCCGCTGGGTTGCCTTGAACGGCTGCTAGCTCTTCTAGGATTTTCGCTTCGTTAGCGCTTAGGTCTTCAGCAACTTTAGCGAAGGTTGCTGCTAGCTCTTTATCTTCTTCCTGCTGTGCAAGTTCCTGTGCCCAGTAAAGGCCTAGGTAGAAGTGGCTTCCGCGGTTGTCCAGTTCACCAGTACGACGAGAAGGTGACTTACCACGCTCAAGTAGTGTTTCAGTTGCACGATCGAGTGCTGCTGCAAGAACTTTAGCACGTGGTTTGTTCTCTTTGATGCCTAGCTCTTCTAGTGAGACACCGATTGCAAGGAATTCACCTAAAGAGTCCCAACGTAGGTGGTTCTCTTCGACAACCTGCTGTACGTGCTTAGGTGCAGAACCACCAGCGCCTGTTTCGTACATACCGCCGCCCGCAAGCATTGGAACAACGGATAGCATCTTAGCAGAAGTGCCTAGCTCCATGATTGGGAATAGGTCGGTTAGGTAGTCACGAAGTACGTTACCGGTAACAGAGATGGTATCCATGCCACGGATTAGACGCTCACAAGTAGAGCGCATCGCGCGTACGTAAGACATGATGCGAAGATCTAGACCTTCAGTGTCGTGTTCTTGTAGGTAGAGTTCTACCTTCTTACGAAGTTCACGGTCGTGGGCACGTTCAGCGTCTAGCCAGAAGATCGCAGGAGTGTCTGATTGACGTGAACGAGTCACAGCCAATTTAACCCAGTCACGGATCGCAGCATCTTTGGTCTGACACGCACGCCAGATATCACCTTTCTCAACTTTGTGGCCCATCAATACAGTGCCGTCTTCAGCAACGACGCGCATGATGCCATCCTCTTCCATTTCGAAGGTCTTATCGTGCGAACCGTACTCTTCCGCTTTCATCGCCATTAGACCGACGTTTGGAACGGTACCCATAGTCGTTGGATCGAACGCACCGTGCGTTTTACAGAAGTTGATCATCTCCTGGTAGATACGAGCGTAAGTCGATTCAGGCATGACCGCTTTAGTGTCTTTAGTCTTGCCGTCAGGGCCCCACATCTTACCTGAGTTACGGATCATCGCAGGCATGGAGGCGTCGACGATAACGTCTGAAGGTACGTGAAGGTTAGTGATGCCTTTAACGGAATCAACCATCGCCATTTCTGGGCGGTGCAGTGCAGCTGCGTGGATATCTTCTAGGATCTCTTCACGCTTAGAGTTAGGCAGTGTTTCAAGCTTATCAAGAATGTTACCCATACCGTTGTTAGGGTTAACACCTAGCTCTTCAAACAGCTCGCCCCACTTGTCCCATACCTCTTTGTAGAAGACAGTCACTGCGTGACCGAAAACGATTGGGTGAGAGACTTTCATCATGGTCGCTTTCACGTGCAGTGACCACATAACACCAGACTCTTTACAGTCTTGAAGTGTCTCTTCGAAGAAGTTGCGTAGCGCTTTAGCGCTCATGAACATGCCGTCAAGTACTTCGCCTTTCTGAAGGTCTAGCTCTTTCTTAACAGTGATGTTGCCATCGCCACAGATGAATTCGATACGGACCTTAGTGTCCTTCTCCATCGTTACAGACTGTTCGCTTGAGAAGAAGTCGCCGCCGTTCATGTAGTCAGCGTGCGTACGTGACGCTTTGCTCCATTGCCCCATGCTGTGTGGGTGCTTGCGTGCAAAGGCTTTAACAGCCGCTGGAGCACGACGGTCTGAGTTACCCTGACGTAGTACAGGGTTAACAGCGGAACCTAGAATCTTAGAGTAACGATCACGGATCTCGATCTCTTTGTCGTTACGTGGCTCATCTGGGAATTCAGGTACGTGGTAGCCCTGGCCCTGAAGTTCAGCAATTGCAGCTTTCA
This sequence comes from Marinobacterium sp. xm-d-564, assembly GCF_013283345.1. Taxonomy (NCBI): domain Bacteria; kingdom Pseudomonadati; phylum Pseudomonadota; class Gammaproteobacteria; order Oceanospirillales; family Oceanospirillaceae; genus Marinobacterium; species Marinobacterium sp. xm-d-564. The sequence continues at coordinate 62,851 of NZ_WBYO01000002.1, forward strand.
ACTGAGGTACAGAGGCTGAGATGTTTGGTAGTTTGATCAGGTTAAGGTTTGGATCAGAGGTCATGTTACCTAGTTGTGCTAGACCGTCTTCAACCTTCTGTTGATCGTTAAGGTACTCGGGGAAAGAGGAGAGGATACGTCCTGCTAGTGAGATGTCGCAGAGTTCAACATTAATGTCTGCGGTTTTAGCAAACTTACGTACGATCGGTAGTAGTGATGCTGTCGCAAGTGCTGGTGCTTCGTCAGTGAGTGTGTAGACGATGGTACTTGGTTTTTTAGCCATTCTAGTCCCCAAATGTTAACGGTAGGATTCCATCAAATTGAAGTTTGTGACCTCAATTTATTTCCTTCGGAATCTGCGGTGATAGTTTCGCAGCGCGCATTATACTGGGGTGTGTAGTTATTTTACAGAGCGGGACTAAGACTTAAGGTGTAGGAGTGCTAGGTCGATTTGGATCAAGTTAAGTCGGGAAAGTTATAAGGTGGTTTGGCGTGGTTTATCCAGAGGTTTTGCTAAGACCGGGTGACTGGCTTTAGCCTGTCATCCGCTGTCTGGTGTTCGCAGAGGTTCTGGAAAACGCTGGTGATGCCGATGACAGGCTAAAGCCAGTCACGGACACTTTGGTGTAAGTTCATCACAACGTTGAGAGGCCTTAGGTTCGCGGTTTCCCCTTCGGGGGATTCGATCCTAAAATCGGGTTTTGTAGCAGATTATCTACAAGGCAGTGTTGTAGGAGCGAATTTGAGCGAAGCGAAAAACCGCGAATAATCATAATGGTGCCGATCAAGGTACGGGTGACAGGCCTTCAGCCTGTCACCGCATTCAAATCACGTGCTTTTACAACGACTCCGGCTCATACCCTAGATTCGGTGCCAACCAGCGCTCAGCTTCTGACAACTCCATCCCTTTACGGTGGGCGTAGTCCTCTACCTGGTCTTCGCTGATCTTGGCAACACCAAAGTATTTCGCCTCAGGGTGGCTGAAGTACCATCCGCTGACAGCGGCGGTGGGTAGCATGGCAAAGCTGTCAGTCAGCGTCATGCCGACCTGCTGCTCGACATCCAGAAGCTCCCAGAGTAACCCTTTTTCGGTGTGGTCAGGGCAGGCTGGGTAGCCAGGTGCTGGGCGAATGCCAACATACTCTTCGCGAATCAACGCTTCGTTATCGAGAGACTCTTCAGATGCATAGCCCCAGTAATCTCTGCGGACATCTGCGTGCAGTTTCTCGGCAAGCGCTTCGGCAAGACGGTCAGCCAGAGCTTTAACCATAATCGATTGGTAGTCATCATGGTCTTTTTCGAACTCTGCTACTATCTCATCAACACCAATGCCCGCTGTGACAGCAAAGGCGCCTAGATAATCTGGTGTACCACTCTCTTTACTCGCGATGTAGTCCGACAGACAGTGGTTGTATCGACCTTCAATCTTTTGCGTCTGCTGACGTAAGTGGTGAACCGTCGTTAATAGCTCAGTGCGACTGTCGTCCGTGTAGAGTTCGATGTCATCACCGACGCGGTTAGCTGGGAATAGTCCAACGACAGCACGTGCCTCTAACAGTTTTTCCGAAACAATCTTGTTAAGCATCGCTTTGGCATCTTCAAACAGCTTGGTTGCCTGTTCGCCAACGACTTCATCGGTCAGGATGCGAGGGTACTTACCAGCCAGCTCCCAAGATTGGAAGAACGGCGTCCAGTCAATGAACTCAATCAGTGATTCCAGCGGAATATTATTGAGGGTGTGAATGCCAGGTTTGTTGGGTACTGGCGGTAGGTAGCCTTCCCAGTTTACCGGTTCTGCATTCGCACGAGCCGCATCGATGTTGACGCGACGCTGCTCATTTTGACGGGCCAGGTGACGCTCACGAACCGCCTGGTACTCTTCACGAGTGTCGGCAATGAACTGCTCTTTACGCTCTTTCGAGAGTAGGGCAGAGGCAACACCGACCGAACGTGATGCGTTGGTTACGTGCACCACTTGGTTGTTCTGGTAGCTAGGTTCAATCTTAACTGCAGTGTGTGCTTTTGACGTGGTTGCGCCACCGATCAACAGCGGTATGTCAAAGCCTTGGCGCTGCATCTCTTTAGCAACATGCACCATCTCATCCAGTGACGGTGTGATCAGTCCAGACAGACCTATAATATCGGCGTTCTCTTCGCGGGCTGTTTTCAGAATGGTCTCTGCAGGGACCATGACACCGAGGTCGATGATCTCAAAGTTGTTACACTGCAGTACCACCCCAACGATATTCTTACCGATGTCGTGCACGTCACCTTTTACGGTCGCCATGATCACTTTGCCGGCTGAACTCGACTCGCTGCCATCTTTCTCCGCCTCAATGTAAGGCATCAGATAGGCAACCGCTTTCTTCATAACGCGGGCCGATTTCACCACCTGAGGCAGGAACATCTTACCGGCGCCAAACAGATCACCTACAACGCCCATACCATCCATTAATGGACCTTCGATGACGTGCAGTGGACGATCGTACAGGTGACGACACTCTTCGGTATCTTCATCGATGTAATCGGCAATGCCTTTGACTAGGGCGTGCGATAGGCGCTCTTGGACAGGCAGTTCACGCCATGCCAAATCAGCCCCGTTCGCTTGAGTGGCCGCATCACCTCGATACTGTTCAGCGTGCTCGAGCATTCGCTCGGTACCGTCTTCGCGACGGTTAAGTACGATATCTTCAACATGCTCACGCAGCGCTTCAGGTAGGTCGTCATAGATCGCCAACTGACCCGCATTGACGATACCCATGTCCATGCCCTGTTTGATGGCGTGGTAGAGGAATACACAGTGGATCGCTTCGCGGACCTTGTCGTTACCACGGAACGAGAACGAGACGTTGGAGACACCGCCCGAGATCATAGCGTGCGGTAGGTTCTTTTTGATCCAACCAGTCGCCTCAATAAAGTCGACTGCGTAGTTGTCGTGCTCTTCGATGCCGGTAGCAATGGCAAAGATGTTCGGATCAAAAATGATATCTTCAGGTGGGAAGCCTACGGTATCGACCAGCACGCGATAAGAGCGCTCACAGATCTCAATCTTGCGCTCATAGGTGTCGGCTTGACCCACTTCATCAAAGGCCATCACGACCACCGCAGCACCGTAGCGACGAATCAGCTTGGCTTGAGCTATGAACTTCTCTTCACCCTCTTTGAGTGAGATGGAGTTAACAACGCCTTTACCTTGTATGCGTTTTAGACCCTCTTCGATGATCTCCCATTTAGAGGAGTCGAGCATGATCGGCACACGTGAGATATCTGGCTCGGATGCAATCAGATTGAGGAAGCGAATCATGGCCGCTTCGGCATCCAGCATCCCCTCATCCATATTGATGTCGATGATCTGTGCACCGTTATCTACCTGCTGACGAGCGACCTCTAGTGCTGTCTCGTAGTCACCCTCTTTAATGAGTCGGCGGAAACGAGCAGAGCCGGTGACGTTGGTCCGTTCACCGACGTTAACGAACAGAGTCTCAGCTCCAATGTTTAGAGGCTCTAGGCCGGCTAGGCGACACTCTATCGGTAGATCTGGAATCTGACGTGGCGCTTTAGAGATGATCCCTTCGCGAATGACGCGTATATGATCTGGGGTTGTGCCACAACAGCCACCCACCACATTGACGAAGCCAGAGTCGACCCATTCGGCAATTTCGCTCAGCATCTCTTCAGGAGATTCGTCATATTCACCAAAGGCGTTGGGTAGACCCGCGTTAGGGTGAACAGAGACATAGGTATCCGCTATACGAGAGAGCTCCTCAACGTACTGGCGTAACTCTTTAGGGCCTAGGGCACAGTTCAAACCGATGGTGAGTGGTTTAGCGTGACGAAGAGAGTTCCAGAACGCCTCGGTCGTTTGGCCAGAGAGCGTGCGGCCTGAAGCGTCAGTGATGGTGCCACTGATCATCAATGGGAGTCTTAGATTGTGATCGTCAAAGTACTGCTCACAGGCAAAAACGGCCGCTTTAGCGTTCAAGGTATCGAAGATGGTTTCGATCAGAATCAGGTCTGCACCACCGGTGATCAAACCATCAAGCGACTCGGTGTACGCTTCAACCAGTTGATCAAAGGTGATGTTACGAAAACCGGGATCGTTTACATCGGGTGAAATGGTAGCGGTGCGGTTGGTCGGGCCAAGTACACCTGCAACAAAACGAGGGCGGTCTGGTGTCTCGGCCGTCATACGATCTGCAGCACGACGTGCCACTTTAGCCGCTTCGACATTGATCTCGTGGTTGATCGATTCCATCTCATAGTCGGCCATCGCGATGGTGGTCGCGTTGAATGAGTTGGTTTCAATAATGTCGGCGCCCGCTTTGAGGTACTCGTAGTGAATATCTTCGATAATCTTGGGCTGTGTTAACACCAATAGATCATTGTTACCTTTGACGTCACAGTGCCAATCTGCAAAGCGCTCACCACGGTAGTCGGCTTCTTCTAGCTTGTACCCCTGGATCATCGTACCCATGCCACCATCCAGAATAAGGATGCGCTCTTTGAGTAGCTGTTTTAGTAGTTGATCTGTTGCAGAATAGTCACGCACGCTGTCACGCCTTTTATCTAAACGAATTTTGAGGCGCATATTCTATAACAAGTTGATTGGAATGGTTTTGATTGCATTTCATCTTTGACTGAAATCAGCTCATGTTTAACCTGAATTGACTTTGAATATTGTTAGAACGATTACGCAGGTGCAAAATTTAGATGATAAGAGTAAAATCGCGACCTCGTTCGACTCAGGGATAGAATCCCCAACCAATTCATGGGTTATAGATATGCTACAAACTTTCTTAAAAGCGAAGCTGCACCGCGTGACAGCCACTCATGCTGAACTGCACTACGAAGGCTCTTGCGCCATTGATCAGGACCTTTTAGATGCTTCAGGTATTCATGAGTATGAGAAAATTGAGATCTATAACATCAACAACGGCGAACGTTTTTCGACCTACGTTATCAGTGCAGAGCGTGGCAGCGGTGTAATCTCTGTGAACGGTGCTGCGGCTCATAAAGCGAACAAGGGCGACCTACTTATTATTGCCGCTTACGTCCAGCTAGATAGTTCAGAACTGGATGGCTTCCAACCAACGCTCTGCTATTTCGAAGGCGCTAAGTTTGATGAGGTAGACGGAGTCTCCGATGAAGAGATCCGCGCTCGTAACAAGTTGACCGGTGTGAAAAAAGCGATTCCTGTTCAGCCTGCTTCAATGTAAGTCGTTTCTAGAAGTAAAAAAAACCCGCCAAGTAGCGGGTTTTTTTGTGTTCAATGTTGGTGTTACTTGTTGGCGTAAGTGCCCGGAAGCGCTCGAGCGACTGCACCTGTTACGACCGCTGCAAGAACGACCTTCACTGCGTCACCTGGAATGTAGACCCACATGATCATCAGTGACTCAAGCCATGTACGTCCAGTGACCAGTTTGAATCCAGCAATACCAAATAGGTACATCACGACAATACCGCCCACCAGAGCACCAATGCCGGCTGCAATGGTGAGGGAGAATTTACCTGAGAGTGAGCGTGTCAGAAGACCCGCTGTGAACGCAGCAAATGGGAAGGCGAACAGGAAACCAGCAGTAGGGCCTGCAAAGACGCCAAGACCGCCACGACCACCGGCCAAGAGGTTAGCACCCAGAGCCACGACGACTAGGAACAGAATCATCGATAGAGCACCGTTACGTGCGCCCAAGATCGTGCCCGCTAGCATAACGCCCAGCGATTGAGCTGAGATGGGAACACCCGTCGCAAATGGGATCGGTGGGATAAAGCCCAATGCAGCTAGCAGCGCTGCGAAGATTGCAATTTGAACAACCTGTTTGTCTTTCGTTATTTCACTCACAGTGACTCCTTTTGAGTTGCTTGAAGCCGAAATGGCTCTCTAGTTTTTAATTTTTGGTATGCCGCCACGAGCGGCGACCGCTTCAGCCACCTGGTCAGACATTCTAAGTGCCTGTACCACTAATGGGGCTATAATTTGCCAATAGCGACGCTGTCCACCTCGTGCTCGCCATGCCGCTAACAGAGCATGCATAAACGAGACCAACACAGGAACAAACCGTATCAGTAAAGAGAGTGCAAACGCGATTCGTTGGGTCTGAACACCCAGCCATCGAAGTGGCGTTAGCAAAAATTGAAAAACCGCGTTCATCTCATCCATTCGCGTAGTCATGCTGATGGCATTGGCCAGTAAGATTAGTACCAACATGCGACCAAGTAGTATCCAAGCCTCGGCAAGCCCCATGGTCCAATACTGTAAGGCAAAGATTGCCAGCATCATCCAGAACAGCGGTTTCAATAGTTTCAATTGCGCCAAGCCAGATCTGCCCAAGCTGGCGTAGATCCCCAACGTAACAGCAACGGCTAAAGAGATGATTCCTACCTCTTTTACTGGGTAGAGCAGCACCGTGGCGATGGCTAAACAGAAGAGCTTTAACCCGGCAGGTAGACGGTGCAGCCAGGATATTTGTGCAAGGTAGAGACTCATCATGACTCAGCGGTCTTAACAGCATGCTGTTTATAGTCAGTGATCACCTCTTCAGTGGGACCGTCTTTTACGACCCCTTGATCACCTAGCCATACCAGTCGATCAAACCCGTCAAAACCGTCTAGCTCGTGACTGATCATAATGACCTGCTGGGACAGAGTGCTGATCACTTTCTGAAGCTGATATCGAGTGGGTAGATCAAGTGCAGAGAAGGGTTCATCGAAGACAATAACTTTAGGCTTCAATAGGAGTACCGAGAAAATACAGATCAACTGCTTTTGTCCTTCAGAGAGGCTGTGGACCGGAAGATCTTTCCAATCCAGTCGATCGTGCTCTTTTAATAGTGCGAGTGCTTCGGCTTCTGACTCTGACTTATCTTTGCCCTGGTTTTGCAGACCAAAGATCAACTCCTCAAGCACGGTAGGGAAGATCAGTTGGTGATCTGGATTTTGAAATACAAAACCGACTTCAGTCGACATGGCGGCAGGCCCTTTCGATGGGTCTTTGCCGTTGATGCTGATGGTGCCGCTGTCGGCGGTAAGTAAACCGTTAAGCAGGCGAATCAGGCTGCTTTTGCCACTGCCATTAAACCCGATAATACCAATGCGTGACTCATTAAGTGACAGCGTCAGATCATCGAAGATGGTGCGTCCCTCTCTTGTCAGAGTGACGTGACTTAACTCTATGGATGGGGTGTGCATTGGTAAAAGGGTATGTAACTTTTCAAAATGTGGACGCAGAGTAGCCTATGCTTTCGAACAAATCCAACCCAAATAGGGCTGTAGTAGAACTACATGCTGGCGATAAAAGAGCATTAAATCCACTTATCTGGTTATAAAGGCGGATAGGATTGTCGACAATATCGCCATAAGTCGTAAATAAATCCCCAATCTTTTCCGGTAAAGTGTCGACAATCTTATTTTAGAAAAGTGCTCATATCGAGCGTCTAAAAATAATCACATCTCGTCAGTTAATGAGGAATGAGTATGTCTTACCTTAGCGAATACACGAAGTCGATCGAGCAACCAGAAGCGTTTTGGGCTGAAAAAGCGGCTGATCTGCCATGGTTCAAAGCACCACAAACGATTCTTTCGAAAGATGAGAACGGTATTGACCGTTGGTTTGCTGATGGTGAGATGAACACCTCTTACATGGCTGTTGACTATCATGTCGAACAGGGTCGCGGTGACCAAGCAGCTCTACTTTATGATTCACCAGTAACTAACACTAAACGCACTGTGACCTACTCTGAACTGAAAGATCAGGTGTCACGCTTTGCGGGTGTTTTGAAATCTAAAGGGGTCGAGAAGGGCGATCGTGTCGTTATCTACATGCCAATGATCCCTGAAGCCGTGGTTGCTATGCTGGCGGTTGCACGCTTAGGTGCTATCCACTCAGTTGTATTTGGTGGCTTTGCGCCTAACGAGCTTGCTGTACGTATCGATGATGCACAACCTAAGGCGATTGTGACGGCTTCTTGCGGTGTCGAAGTTGCCAAGGTACTTCCTTACAAGCCGATGGTAGATGAAGGGATTAACCTGTCTGAGCATAAGCCGGAGTCTGTTATTGTCTTCCAGCGTGAAGAGGTGACGGCCGAGCTAACGGCCCCACGTGATTGTGACTGGGCTGAAGAGATGGCTAACGCGACGCCAGCAGAGCCAGTGGCGGTTAAAGGTACAGATCCTCTATACATTCTTTACACCTCAGGTACTACGGGCAAACCTAAGGGTGTCGTTCGTGATAATGGTGGTCATGCGACCGCACTGAACTACTCAATGAAAGCGATCTACAACGTGAAAGCGGGTGATGTTTACTGGGCCGCTTCGGATGTAGGTTGGGTTGTTGGTCACTCCTACATTGTTTACGGACCACTTCTGGCTGGCTGTAGTACGATTGTCTACGAAGGCAAGCCGGTTCGCACTCCGGACGCTGGCGCTTTCTGGCGTGTCTGTGAAGAGTACAAAGCTAAGATTCTATTTGCTGCACCAACCGCTTTCCGTGCAATTAAAAAAGAAGATCCTGAAGCTCAGGAAGTGGCTAAGTACGACCTGTCTGAACTGCAAACCATCTTCATGGCGGGTGAGCGTCTAGATCCACCAACCTATGATTGGACTGTTGAGAAAACCGGTAAACCCGTTATTGATCACTGGTGGCAGACAGAGACCGGTTGGGCGATCTGTGGCAACTTGATGGGTGTCGAGCCAATGCCACCAAAAGCCGGTTCAGCAACGCTGCCAAGCCCAGGCTTTAATGTGCAGATTGTTGACGAAGCGGGTAATGAATTGCCAGCAGGTCAGCAGGGTTCTATAGCTATCAAGCTGCCACTACCACCAAGTTGTCTGCCAACGGTTTGGGGTGACTTCGATCGCTTCAAGTCGGGTTACCTGTCAGATGTTGAAGGTTTCTATACCTCAGGTGACGGTGGTTATAAAGATGAAGATGGCTATGTCTTCATCATGGGTCGTACCGATGATGTGATTAACGTTGCCGGTCACCGTCTATCGACGGGTGAGATGGAAGAGATCGTAGCTGCGCACCCAGCCGTTGCAGAGTGTGCCGTAATCGGTATTTCTGAGCAGCTAAAAGGTCAGGAGCCTGTTGGTCTTGTCATTCTGAAAGACGGAGCTGATATCTCAGATGAGCAACTTTCAGCGGAATTGGTTGCTAATATTCGTAAAGAGATTGGCCCAATCGCCTGTTACAAGCGCACGGCAGTGGTTAAACGTCTGCCTAAAACTCGTTCAGGCAAAATCCTACGTAAGCTACTGCGTCAGATCGCTGATGGCCAAGAGTACACAGTACCATCAACCATCGATGATCCAGCCAGCTTGCCAGAGATCGAAGGCATCATGCGTGAGAATGGAATGATTGCTGGGTAATTGAATTTACCTTGTGAATGAAAAGCGAGCCTCAGGCTCGCTTTTTTGTTTATTGAGCGCAGGTGAATAGTTGGAGCGATCTTGAAAAGGTCGCGATGATGGATCGCCTCATCTTCGATAAGGCTCCTACAGTTCTTCTACCTTTTGTTGAACTAAACTCACCTATTCTGTGAAAAAGCCTCTCTTGCTGGCTAATACCTTAGTCGAATACATTAGCGCTAACTTAATTAAACAGTGGAGGATGACCTCATGTCACAGATCCTTGATCAAAAAACACTTCTAGAGCTTCTAGATAGCAACGACCTAAGCGAGTCAGAAAAGATCGCTCTGGTTGAGTGGAATGCAAAACAGATTCGTCGCTCTGAATTGGCAGCGCTTATTGTTCAGGCTCAGAAAAAAGCGTCCAAAGTGGCTGCACAGGTTGTTAATCATCGCGCTATCCAGCAGGTGTTTAGCTCACCGTTGATGCGTACACAGCACTAATAGTTGTCTGGCGATAGACAATAAAAAACCCCGCTACTGCGGGGTTTTTTTATGGGTCGCTAGTAGCGATTAAGCACGTGGGTGCTTGCGCTTAGGTTCACCAGTGTAGAGCTGGCGTGGACGACCGATCTTGTTCGGGCTTGAGTGGAACTCGTTCCAGTGTGAGATCCAGCCGATCGTACGTGACAGAGCGAAAATAACGGTAAACATAGAGGTAGGGATACCGATCGCTTTCAGAATGATACCTGAGTAGAAGTCAACGTTAGGGTAGAGTTTACGGCTAACGAAGTATTCATCTTCTAGCGCGATGCGCTCAAGCTCTTTAGCGATGTCTAGCATTGGATCATCCGTGATGCCCAGTTCAGCCAATACTTCATCACAGGTCTGTTTCATAACGCGTGAGCGTGGGTCAAAGTTGCGGTATACGCGGTGACCGAAGCCCATTAGGCGGAATGGATCGTTTGGATCTTTTGCTTTCTCGATGAACGCAGGGATGTTCTCAACAGAGCCGATCTCAGCAAGCATCTTCAATACAGCTTCGTTTGCACCACCGTGAGCCGGGCCCCAAAGTGCTGCGATACCAGCTGCAATACATGCAAATGGGTTAGCACCTGATGAACCTGCAAGGCGAACAGTTGAAGTAGGCGCGTTCTGCTCGTGGTCTGCGTGAAGCGTGAAGATCTTATCCATCGCGCGTGAAAGCACTGGATTGATTTTGTAATCTTCACACGGCGTCGCAAACATCATGCGAAGGAAGTTATCAGCGTAGCCAAGATCATTACGTGGGTAGATGAATGGCTGACCGATTGAGAATTTGTAACACATCGCCGCTAGCGTTGGCATTTTAGCAATGAGACGGTAAGCACAAACTTCACGGTGATGAGGGTCATTGATATCCAGTGAGTCGTGGTAGAAAGCGGATAGCGCACCTACGACACCACACATGATCGCCATTGGGTGAGCGTCACGGCGGAAACCGTTGTAGAAAGAGCGAAGCTGCTCATGAACCATGGTGTGTTGGTTCACGGTGTAGTCAAATTTAGCTTTCTGCTCGGGAGTAGGGAGTTCACCATTTAGAAGGAGGTAACACACTTCTAAGTAGTCTGAGTGCTCGGCCAGTTCTTCGATTGGGTAACCGCGGTGAAGAAGAACACCATTAGCGCCGTCAATGTATGTGATTTTTGATTCACAAGAGGCTGTTGATACAAAACCTGGGTCGTAAGTAAACAGGCCTTCTCCTGTTAGTGGGCGAACGTCAACAACATCTGGACCTTCTGTGCCGTGATAAACCGGCAGTTCGATCTCTTTATCTACACCGTCTACTACGAGACGAGCTTTCTTATCAGCCATGGTTGGCTCCTATCTATTTCCGTTACTGCTTAATATGGGTATTTAAGCATCTTAGAGCTCTTCTGAGGTTGGCTCAGAACTCTTTAAGGCCTGATCACTATAGTGAGCCCAAAGTGATTGTCAATCGTCAATTGTTGCAGTGCAAAAGCTATAAAGTAAGGACAAAAAGCTATAAGTCGAATTTATGCGCTCTGGCGTATGAATCGCGTCGGAACTGTACATGGCCCTATTAAACCATTGGCTAATAGGGCCTTAGATTGATTGTCAAAAGCCTATCAATTGTTATAATCAGCCTCCGAAAATTGCGCGCTGCAATATGTGAATATTCATATGAATATTTGTCATAAACGTGCAGTTTTAATCGTCGTCCTGAGTAGTTGACTCTGTCACTACCGAATCAGGTACTTACTAGTAAACGAGGCCCCGGAGAGGGCACATAAGTGTGAACTAGAGCCGTGAACAAAAAACGACCTGTAAATCTCGATTTGAGAACCATTAAGCAGCCTCTACCGGCTGTGACTTCAATTCTGCACCGTGTCACTGGTCTGATTCTATTTGTCGGTACCATTTTCATGATGTACGCACTGAGCCTTTCTCTTGAGTCTCAAGAGGGTTTTGATGCAGCAGCTGCACTTCTAACAGAATCATTCATTGCCAAGTTCATCGCTTGGGGTCTGTTGTCTGCACTTCTGTACCACTTCTTCGCAGGTATCAAGCACCTTGTTATGGATGCGGGTTACTGTGAAGAGATTGAATCTGGCAATGCGGCTGCGAAAGCAACGCTTGCGATTTCAGCTATCTCCATTGTGCTAGCAGGAGTTTGGGTATGGTAACTTCGGTAACAAGCTTTGGCCGTAGCGGCCTTTACGATTGGATGATGCAGCGCGTAACTGCGGTTGTCCTTGCAGCTTACACGATCTTCATGATCGGCTACATGCTGCTTAACCCTGAACTAGATTACAACCAGTGGTCAGCACTGTTTGAAGGTACTGCAATGCGTATCTTCACACTGTTAACACTGCTTTCATTGGTTGCGCATGCTTGGATCGGTATGTGGTCAATTTCTACCGACTACATTAAACCAACTGGCATTCGTTTCGTATTCCAATCTGCCTGTGGCCTGCTCGCGTTTGTTTACGTGGTGTGGGGTATTCAGATTCTTTGGGGGGTTTAATAGATGTCTAAGCTACGTACGCTTACATTTGATGCAATTGTTGTCGGCGGTGGCGGTGCAGGTATGCGCGCAGCCCTTCAACTTGCACAGTCAGGTTTAAACACTGCGTGTGTTACAAAAGTATTCCCAACACGTTCACACACAGTATCTGCACAGGGTGGTATTACTTGTGCAATCGCGAGTGCGGATCCAAACGACGATTGGCGCTGGCACATGTACGATACCGTTAAAGGTTCTGACTACATCGGTGACCAAGACGCGATCGAATACATGTGTTCTGTAGGTCCACGTGCGGTATTCGAACTTGACCACATGGGTCTTCCTTTCTCTCGCACAGAGACAGGTCGTATCTACCAGCGTCCATTTGGTGGTCAATCTAAGAACTTCGGTGAAGGTGGTCAGGCTGCTCGTACTTGTGCTGCGGCAGACCGTACAGGTCACGCACTGCTTCACACGCTATACCAAGCAAACATGAAGTCAGGTACAACTTTCCTAAACGAGTGGTTTGCAGTCGATCTTGTTAAAAATGCAGACGGCGCGGTTGTCGGTTGTATTGCGATCTGTATCGAAACAGGTGAAACCGTTTACATTAAAGCGAAAGCGACTGTATTGGCTACTGGCGGTGCAGGTCGTATCTACGCATCGACTACCAACGCATTGATCAACACTGGTGACGGCATGGGTATGGCACTTCGTGCCGGCATTGCTGCGCAAGACATGGAGATGTGGCAGTTCCACCCAACCGGTATTGCGGGTGCAGGTACGCTGGTAACTGAAGGTTGTCGTGGTGAAGGTGGCTACCTAGTTAATAAAGACGGCGAGCGCTTCATGGAGCGTTACGCTCCTAATGCGAAAGACCTTGCCGGTCGTGACGTTGTTGCGCGCTCAATGATCCTAGAGATCCTTGAAGGCCGTGGCTGTGGTCCAGACGGCGATCACGTCTACTTGAAGCTTGATCACCTAGGTGAAGAGGTTCTTCACTCACGTCTACCAGGTATCTGTGAGCTTTCAATGACATTCGCAGCAGCTGATCCTGTGAAAGAGCCAATTCCAGTGGTGCCAACCTGTCACTACATGATGGGTGGTGTGACCACTAACATCGGTGGTCAGGTGATTAACCCAGATCCTGAATCAGGTGAAGATAAGATCGTTGAAGGTCTATTCGCTTGTGGTGAGGTTGCTTGTGTATCGGTACACGGTGCTAACCGTCTAGGTGGTAACTCACTACTAGACTTGGTTGTCTTCGGTCGTGCTGCAGGTCTTCAGATCGAACAGCAGATGCGCGAAGGCTACGAAGTTAAAGACGCTACTGAAGAAGAGATCGAGGCAGCAATGGCTCGTCTAAACCGTCTAAATAACTCGACTGGCGGTGAGAAGGTTGCGGATATTCGTAAAGATCTTCAGCAGTGCATGCAGCTCTACTTCGGTGTATTCCGCGACGGCGATGCGATGCAGGAAGGTTTGACTAAGCTTAAGGCAATCCGTGAGCGTGTAGCGAACGTATATCTTGAAGATAAGACTGGGTCATTCAACACTGCACGTCTTGAAGCGCTTGAGCTTGAGAACTTAATGGAAGTGGCTGAGGCAACTGCCATTGCTGCATACGAGCGTAAAGAGTCTCGTGGTGCGCATGCTCGTAACGACTTTACTGAGCGTGATGATGAAAACTGGTTGTGTCACTCAGTTTACTACCCACAAACGAAAACGCTGGGCAAACGTGCCGTGAACTTCGCTCCGAAGACCATGGAAGCGTTCCCACCTAAAGTTCGTACATATTAAGGAGTCGTTACGATGCTAGTAAGTGTTTATCGTTACAACCCTGAGATTGATGATGCTCCCTACATGCAGGATATCCAGATCGATATCCCTGGTGGCAAGGACATCATGGTGTTGGATCTTCTACACCTTCTCAAAGAGAAAGATACATCAATGACATTCCGTCGTTCTTGTCGTGAGGGCGTATGTGGCTCTGACGGTTTGAACATGAACGGTAAGAATGGTCTTGCGTGTATTACCCCTCTTTCTGAAGTGGTTAAGAACGACAAGCTGGTTCTTCGTCCACTTCCAGGTCTTCCGGTTATCCGTGACTTGGTTGTCGATATGGGTCAGTTCTACAAGCAGTACGAGAAGATCAAACCATTCTTGATCAACGATACTCCGGCTCCAGCGATCGAGCGCCTGCAGACTCCTGAAGAGCGTGCAGAGCTAGATGGTCTATACGAGTGTATCCTCTGTGCTTGTTGTTCAACCTCTTGTCCGTCGTTCTGGTGGAACCCAGATAAGTTTGTCGGCCCATCAGGCCTTCTACAGGCTTACCGTTTCCTAGCGGACAGCCGTGATACAGCAACGAATGAACGTCTTGCAGAGCTAGATGACCCATTCAGCGTATTCCGCTGCCACGGCATCATGAACTGTGTGAACGTATGTCCTAAAGGTCTTAACCCAACCAAAGCGATTGGTAAGATCCGTAACATGCTGATCTCACGCGCAACCTAAGATTAGGTTGAAGCTCAAAAAAAACCCGCCTTGGCGGGTTTTTTGTTTTCTGGAAATCGCTGTAAGGGTGGATGACAGGCTGAAGCCAGTCACCGTCACTCCGTAGCGAAAATAATACATTGGTGACTGGCTTCAGCCTGTCAACCGCAATTCAATTACACTCCAAACTCCTCGTACAACACTCCAAAACATGCATTACGACTAAAGTGCAAAAAAACGTTTAAAAAGCTCTTACTTAATAGCCTAAAAGAACTAAAAACGGCTGTTAAAAGCCCGTAGAATTAACTTATTCCAAAACGCGATAAAACATTGATTACTTTAGTATTAAATCGCTAAAACTGCGGTGTTCAGGGTTGAATAAAAGGCGTAAACTACGCGAGTTTTATTTGGTTGCAACACCGAATAATGCGCTGAAAAATGGAAATTAGAAGCATAAGGGCGATGGATGAAGAGGCTTCACAAGAGCTTCGGAGGTCCCGTACCCCACAACGAGGGTAAATATATAATGCAAGACGGTCTGATGGAGCAGCTGTGGAAGAATGCTCATCTATACGGCGGCAACCTCTCTTACGTAGAACAGCTATACGAAACGTACCTTTTAGATCCAAACTCCGTTCCCCCAGAGTGGCGTGAAGAGTTTGATAAACTCCCTAAAGTCGGTGAAAACATTACTCCTGATGTTCCTCTTGCACCGATTCGTGAACATTTCCAATACATTGCTAAGAATCAAAAACGTGCACAGCCTGCAGCGGTATCCTCTGTCAGCTCTGAACACGAGCGTAAGCAAGTTCGCGCGCTAGCCCTTTTTGATGCTTACCGTATGCGTGGACACCAGATCGCCAAGATCGACCCACTGAATCTGCTAGAACGTGCAGAAGTGGCCGACCTTAATCTGCGCTACCACGAACTTTCAGAAGCAGATTTTGATACAACTTTCCAACTCGGTAGTCTGCAGTTTGGCCGCGAAGAGGCGACACTGCGCGAGATCCTTCAGGATCTTCAAGAGACTTACTGCAGTTCGGTAGGTTCTGAGTACATGCACATTGTGAACACTGAAGAGCGTCTATGGCTTCAGTCTCGCATTGAGCCAACTCGTGCACACCCAACGGTTGAGCCTGAGAAGAAACTCATGGTCCTAGAGCGCCTAACGGCAGCTGAAGGTCTAGAGAAGTACCTTGGCTCCCGATTTGCTGGTGCTAAACGATTTGGTCTTGAGGGTGGTGAATCTCTGATCGTCTCATTGAATACTCTGATCCAGCGTGCTGGTAAGCAGGGTGCTAAAGAGGTTGTGATCGGCATGGCACACCGTGGCCGTCTTAATACGCTGGTTAACATCTTCGGTAAAAACCCAGCTGACCTGTTCGGTGAATTCGAAGGTAAGAAGCTGGTTGATTCATCGGGTGACGTTAAGTACCACCAGGGTTTCTCATCGAACGTCAATACTGACGGTGGTGAGGTGCACATTGCGATGGCATTCAACCCATCTCACCTTGAGATCGTAGCGCCAGTGGTTGAAGGTTCGGTTCGTGCCCGTCAGGATCGTCGTGAAGATCCAGTCGGTAACACCGTTGTCCCTGTCAACATCCACGGTGATGCAGCCTTCGCGGGTCAGGGTGTTGTCATGGAGACATTCCAGATGTCTCAGACACGCGCTTATAAGACAGGCGGCACGATCCACATCGTGATCAACAACCAAGTTGGTTTCACGACCTCTAAGCAAGAAGATGCTCGCTCTACAGATTACTGTACCGACGTTGCTAAGATGATCGAAGCACCAATCTTCCACGTCAACGGTGACGACCCAGAAGCGGTTCGTTTCGTGACTCAGTTGGCGGTTGATTACCGTAACGAATTTAAGAAAGACGTTGTTATCGATCTAGTCTGTTACCGCCGTCGCGGTCACAACGAGGCGGATGAGCCAAGCGGTACTCAACCGTTGATGTACGATGTCATCAAAAAGCAGAAGACCACACGCGATCTATACGCAACTAAGCTGATCGAAGAGGGTGTGATCACTGCTGAACAGAGCAAAGAGATGGAAAAAGCTTACCGTGCAGCGCTAGAAAATGGCGAACACGTTGCTCACTCTCTTGTGCTTGAACCAAACACTAAGATGTTTGTCGATTGGGCGCCTTACCTTGGTCACCAATGGTCGTTTGAGTGTGATACTCGTGTCGACATCAAAGTGCTTCAAGAGCTTGCGGCGAACATTGCTGAAACCCCTGAGCACTTCAGCGTGCAGCGTCAGGTTTCTAAGATCTATGACGACCGTAAGCGTATGGCAGCCGGTGCAATGGCCGCTAACTGGGGCTTTGCAGAGACATTGGCCTACGCGTCAATTCTTGCAGAGGGTCACCCAGTCCGTTTGACCGGTCAGGATGTCGGTCGTGGTACCTTCTCACACCGTCACGCGGTTCTGCATGATCAGAAAGATGCGACGACTTACGTACCCCTTCAGAACATGGATAAGGATCAACCAAAATTCACGATCCACGATTCATACCTGTCTGAAGAGGCGGTATTGGCATTCGAATACGGTTACGCAACCACGACACCAAACTCGTTGGTGATCTGGGAAGCGCAGTTCGGTGATTTCGCCAATGGTGCTCAGGTCGTGATCGATCAGTTCATCACATCAGGCGAAGCGAAATGGCAGCGTCTATGTGGTCTGACAATGTTGCTACCTCACGGCTTTGAAGGTCAGGGTCCAGAGCACTCGTCTGCTCGTTTGGAACGCTACCTACAGCTCTGTGCTGAGCACAACATTCAGGTTGTCGTACCTACGACGCCATCGCAGATCTTCCACCTACTGCGTCGTCAGGTGGTTCGCCCACTTCGCAAACCGTTGGTGGTCATGACGCCGAAGTCTCTGCTTCGTCACAAGCAGGCGATCTCTACTCTAGAAGAGCTGGCGGATGGCACATTCCAACCGGTTATTGGTGAAGTGGATCAGCTTGATAAGTCGAAAGTGAATCGTGTTGTGATGTGTAGCGGTAAGGTTTACTACGACCTATACAACCGTCGCGAAGAGCTAGAGAAGCAGAATGTTGCGATCGTTCGTATTGAGCAACTCTACCCATTCCCAGAGGCGGATCTGGTAGATGAGTTGAGCCAATACCCTAATCTTGAATCGGTTGTTTGGTGTCAGGAAGAGCCAATGAACCAGGGCGCGTGGTACTGCAGTCAGCACCACATGCGCAACGCTCTACGTAAAGTGAAGCCAGAGATTCACCTAGATGGTGTGGGTCGTCCACACGCTGCAGCGCCTGCAGTAGGTTACATCTCTGTTCACGTTGAGCAGCAAGAGAAATTGGTTAACGACGCCCTAAACGGTTAATAAAGAATTCGTTCGTACGACGAGCAGAAGGCAAGAAAGGAAAAATCATGTCAATCGAAATTAAAGCACCTACGTTTCCAGAATCAGTAGCAGACGGAACTGTTGCAACTTGGCACAAGCAGCCAGGTGAAGCGGTTTCTGCCGATGAACTTATTGTCGACATCGAAACCGATAAAGTGGTTCTTGAAGTTGTCGCTCCAGCCGACGGTGTGATCACTGAAGTCCTAAAAGGCGAAGGTGAAACGGTTCTTAGCGAAGAGATTCTTGCTAAGTTTGAAGCGGGTGCAGCCGGTGCGGCAGCTCCAGCAGCAGAAGCAGCGACTGAAGCGGCTCCAGCAGGTGACGCTGAAAAAGTAGGCCCAGCCGCTCGTAAACTGATTGATGAGAACGGTCTTGATGCTAGCCAGATCCCTGGCACGGGTAAAAATGGTGGCATCACTAAAGAAGACGTTATGAACTTCATGGCGAACAAGCCGGCTTCCGCTCCTGCGGCAGCAGCACCTGCAGCCGCTCCTGCTGCAGCCCAGCCAGCGGTATCGGTAAACGTTCCAGTAGGTGAGCGTGTTGAGAAACGCGTTCCAATGACTCGTCTACGTGCAACCATCGCTAAGCGTCTAGTTGAAGCGCAACAGAATGCTGCGATGCTAACAACGTACAACGAAGTGAACATGAAGCCTGTCATGGAACTTCGTAAACAGTACAAAGATCTGTTTGAGAAGACTCACAACGGTACACGTCTAGGCTTTATGTCATTCTTTGTTAAAGCGGCGACTGAAGCACTAAAACGCTTCCCAGCGGTTAACGCATCAATCGACGGTAACGACATGGTTTACCACGGTTACCAAGATATCGGTGTCGCTGTATCGACTGATCGTGGCCTAATGGTGCCAGTATTGCGCGATACGGATGCGATGAGCCTTGCAGAAGTAGAAGGCACTATTGCAGACTTCGGTAAGCGCGGTCGTGAAGGTAAGCTTGGCATGGAAGACATGCAGGGCGGTACATTCACAATCACTAACGGCGGTGTATTCGGCTCATTGATGTCGACCCCAATCCTTAACCCACCACAGACAGCTATCTTGGGTATGCACAAGATCCAAGAGCGTCCAATGGCGGTGAATGGTCAGGTTGAAATCCTACCAATGATGTACCTAGCACTCTCTTACGACCACCGTATGATCGATGGTAAAGAGGCTGTACAGTTCCTTGTAACAATTAAGGACCTGCTGGAAGATCCAGCGCGCATGCTCCTAGACGTTTAATGCGAATCGCATTCTAGGAATCTTTAAAAAGTTACTGAGATAGGAAAAAGTAATGTCTGATAAGTTTGACGTAATTGTAATCGGTGCTGGCCCTGGCGGTTACGTAGCAGCGATTCGTGCAGCACAGCTTGGTTTGAAAACAGCTTGTGTTGAAAAGTGGATTGATGAGAAGGGCGGTACTGTCCTAGGTGGTACCTGTCTAAATGTAGGTTGTATCCCATCGAAAGCGATGCTTGAAACAACCCACAAACTACACGAAGCTCAACACGGCTTCGCGGCTCAGGGTATTGTTGCTGAAAACGTATCGATCGACCCTAAAGCAATGGTTGCTCGTAAAAATGGCATCGTTAAGAACCTAACCGGCGGTATCGCAGGTCTGTTCAAAGCGAACGGTGTCAAAACCCTTGCGGGTACAGGTAAACTGCTAGCGGGTAAGCAGGTTGAAGTTACCGCTACTGACGGTTCTGTCTCTACTTACCAAGCTGACAACGTGATCCTTGCATCAGGTTCTGTCCCTGTAGAGATCCCACCAGCACCTCTTACAGAGGGTCTAATCCTAGACAACGCAGGTGCGTTGGATATCGATGAAACCCCTGAGCACCTAGGTATCATCGGTGCCGGTGTTATCGGTCTAGAGATGGGTTCTATCTGGGCTCGTTGTGGCTCTAAAGTTACTGTCCTTGAAGCGATGGATGACTTCCTAGCCCTAGCGGACCAAGACCTAGCGAAAGAGGCTAAAAAGCTTCTAACCAAACAGGGTCTAGACATCAAACTGGGTGCGCGTTGTACTGGCACTGAGATCGTTGATGGTAAAGCGGTAAAAGTTAAATACACCGATTCAGAAGGCGATAAAGAGCTTGTTGTTGATAAGCTGATTGTTGCTGTCGGCCGTCGACCACAAACCAACGGTCTTCTAGCTGAAGATTCAGGTGTCTCTCTGGATGAGCGCGGCTTCATCTTCGTTGACGAAAACTGTCGTACCGGTGCACCAGGCGTTTACGCAATTGGTGACTCAGTACGTGGCCCGATGCTTGCACACAAAGCATCAGAAGAGGGCATCATGGTTGCAGACATCATTGCGGGTCACAAAGCAGCAATGAACTACGACTGCATCCCTAACATCATCTACACTTTCCCTGAGTTGGCTTGGGTCGGTAAGACCGAACAGCAGCTTAAGGCGGAAGGTATCAAATACAAGAGTGGCAAATTCCCATTCGCAGCGTCTGGCCGTGCCATGGCAGCGAATGCGACAGAGGGCTTCGTTAAGATGCTCGCTGATGAAGCTACCGACCGTATTCTTGGTGTACACATCGTTGGTGGTATCGCCTCTGAGCTGATCGCTCAGGGTGTTATCGCAATGGAATTTGCATCAAGCGCGGAAGATCTGCAGTTGACCGTATTTGCTCACCCAACCGTGAGTGAAGCGATCCACGAAGCAGCTCTAGCTGTGGATAATCACGCTATCCACATTGCGAATCGCAAAAAGCGTTAATCGCAGAACAGTGAGCGCTTCAGGCCAAAAGCTTGAAGCGCTTTTGTTCAGATCGATGGCACGGGTAACCCCGTGTTCGTTTAACCGACCTAAATAACGGACTATAGAATGAATCTTCACGAGTATCAGGGCAAGCAGCTGTTTGCACAGTACGGTCTGCCAGTGTCACAAGGCATTGCAGTCGATACACCGGAAGCAGCCGCAGAAGCAGCCAAACAAATTGGCGGTGATAAGTGGGTTGTTAAAGCACAGGTACACGCAGGTGGCCGCGGTAAAGCGGGCGGCGTTAAACTAGTAGACTCTCCAGAAGAGGCAGCAGCTTTCGCAAAAGATAAGCTAGGTACTAATCTGGTAACTTACCAAACTGACGCGAACGGTCAGCCAGTCTCTAAAATTCTTGTTGAGACCTGCACAGACATCGCAAACGAACTATACCTAGGTGCGGTTGTTGACCGTTCATCACGTCGCATTGTGTTCATGGCATCGACTGAAGGTGGTGTAGAGATCGAGAAAGTCGCTCACGAAACACCCGAGAAGATTCTTAAAGCAACCATCGATCCTTTGACTGGCGCGCAGCCATACCAGGGTCGTGAGCTAGCATTCAAGTTGGGTCTTGAAGGCGTACAGATCAAACAGTTTGTCGCGATCTTCATGGGTCTTGCGAAGATGTTTGAAGAGAAAGATCTAGCCCTTCTAGAGATCAACCCGCTGGTTATCACAGACGAAGGCAACCTACACTGTCTAGATGCGAAAGTCGTTATCGATGGCAACTCGGTTTACCGTCACAAAGATATCCAAGCAATGGAAGATCCATCACAGGAAGACGAGCGTGAAGCACGCGCGGCTGAGTGGGATCTTAACTACGTAGCACTAACCGGCAACATCGGTTGTATGGTTAACGGTGCTGGCCTTGCAATGGGTACTATGGACATCGTCTCTCTACACGGCGGTTTCCCAGCTAACTTCCTTGACGTAGGTGGCGGCGCGACGAAAGAGCGTGTTACTGAAGCGTTCAAGATCATCCTTGAAGACAGCAAAGTTAAAGCGGTATTGGTTAACATCTTCGGTGGTATCGTACGTTGTGACCTAATCGCAGAAGGCATCATCGGTGCTGTTAAAGAAGTGGGCGTAGAAGTTCCAGTGGTTGTTCGCCTTGAAGGTAACAACGCAGACCTCGGCTCTAAACTGCTATCTGAATCTGGTTTGGATATCATCGCGGCTACCAGCTTGACTGACGCTGCACAGCAAGCAGTTAAAGCAGCAGGAGGCAACTAATCATGTCAGTACTAATTAACAAAGACACCAAAGTAATCTGTCAGGGTTTTACTGGTGGTCAGGGTACTTTCCACTCTGAGCAAGCGATCGCATACGGCACTAAAATGGTTGGCGGTGTGACTCCAGGTAAGGGTGGCACAACTCACCTAGGTCTACCTGTATTCAACACGGTTGCTGAAGCAGTAGAGCAGACTGGCGCAGAAGCATCAGTTATCTACGTTCCAGCGGCGTTCTGTAAAGATTCGATCCTTGAAGCGGCTAACGCGGGCATCAAGCTAATCGTTTGTATCACAGAGCACATCCCAGTGATGGACATGCTTCAGTGTAAAGTGAAGTGTGACGAGCTTGGCGTACGTCTAATCGGTCCTAACTGTCCAGGTGTTATCACACCGGGCGAATGTAAGATCGGTATCATGCCAGGTCACATCCACCTACCAGGTAAAGTTGGTATCGTTTCACGCTCTGGTACGCTAACGTACGAAGCGGTTAAACAGACAACTGACGCTGGCTTCGGTCAGTCTACTTGTGTTGGTATCGGTGGTGACCCAATCCCTGGTTCTAACTTCATCGATATCCTAGAGATGTTCCAAAACGATCCACAGACTGAAGCGATTGTTATGATCGGTGAGATCGGTGGTTCAGCAGAAGAAGAAGCGGCTGCTTACATCAAAGCAAACGTAACTAAACCTGTTGTCTCTTACATCGCGGGTGTAACAGCGCCTCCAGGCAAACGCATGGGCCACGCTGGTGCAATCATCTCTGGCGGTAAAGGTACTGCAGACGAGAAGTTCGCAGCACTAGAAGACGCAGGCGTTAAGACTGTACGTTCACTAGCAGATATCGGCGTAGCCCTATCTGAAGTAACTGGCTGGGCAATGAAGTAATTCGTTTCTCGCGTTAAAGAAAAGCGACCCTTGGGTCGCTTTTGTGTTTTCTGGAAGACGGGGATAGGGCGGATGACAGGCTGAAGGCCAGTCACCGCAGCTCCGTAGTTAATTAAGTATTCCGGTGACTGGCTTCAGCCTGTCATCCGCTATCGCAGTTGGCAGCGACTCTGGAAGAAGCTGCCAAACAGTCTTGCTCCAATCTCTGGAAGTCGCTTTGTAGAGCTGATGACAGTCTAAAGACAGTCACCGCAGCTCCGTAGTTGGATCAGCACACCGGTGACTGGCTTCAGCCTGTCATCCGCTGTCAATGTAAACTCCCAACCATGATCTATACTCCAAAGAAAAAGGAGTTTAACCATGGCAAGGAAGCCAAGATTATGTCCAGCAGGTGTGCCCCAGCACATTATTCACCGCGGCCACAACCGACAATACATCTTTAAAGCCAGTGCCGACTTTGAAATGTACCTCAGTAAACTTGAGTATTGGTCAGAGGTATACGAAGTTCAACTGCATGCTTGGGTACTGATGAGCAACCACATTCACTTTTTATTAACGCCTAGTTCTGATGATGGCATTTCAGAGATGATGAAACGTATCGCAGGAAGTTACGGTCGTTACTTCAATAAGCGTTATGGATTGACTGGAACGATATGGGAAGGGCGATTTAGGAATATTCCTGTTACAAACCAGAGCCACCTAGAGCAGATCAAAGCATATATCGAACAAAATCCGGTGCGGGCTGGGATTTGTGGAATGCCTTCGGAGTATCGGTGGTCTAGCGGGAACTCTGGAAAACGCTGATGGGGCTGATGACAGGCTGAAGGACAGTCACCGCGACTCCGTAGCAGGCTTTACACACCGGTGACTGGCTTCAGCCTGTCATCCGCTGTCACAGTTGGCAGAGACTCTGGAAAATGCTGCTAAGAAGCCTTGCTCCATTCACTGGAAGTCGACTGATAAAGCCGATGACAGTCTAAAGACAGTCACGGCGGCTGCGTAGTTGGTTCAGCGCTCCGGTGGCAGTAATTTGCTCCTGCAATGACTCCATACAGGCCATCCATGGCCTTAACTGGCTTCAGCCTGTCATCCGCTCTCTACTCCCGCTCCAATACCCAGCGAATTGCCCGATCAACATCCTCCGATCGAAACCGCGTATGTTCACGATCCTCAAACCCCATAAACAGCTTAGGCTCTCCTGCAGCCTCAAAAAGCCTTACACCTTGCTCGTAGGGAATGGTGTCATCATCGGTTGAGTGCAAGATCACTAAAGGCTCATCCACCTGTTGAATCTTATCAATCGAATCAAATCGGTGTTTAAGCAGTAAGTTAACCGGTAACCAGGGGTAGTCATCAGCCGCCATCTGCGCAATAGAGGTATAGGGCGCGGCCAGAATCACCCCTTTAAAATCGCGTTCAGTGGCTAATTGAACCGCCACGCCAGTTCCCAATGACTCGCCGTAGATGATCAGGTCTGATGAATTTAGATTGTGCTCTTTGGCTAACCAATCAAACACCGCACGTGCGTCGTCATAAAAGCTAACCTCGCTTGGTGTACCTCTGCTTTGCCCAAACCCGCTCCAGCTGAAGATTAATAGTCCCCGTTCATTCTCTGACAAGATATTGATCAGTCGCCCACGCGTGCTCAGGTTGCGAGCATTACCGTGCAGATAGACAAGTGTCTCTCGTCCAGGCTTAGCTGGTTTGTACCAAGTATGAAGGCGGTTGCCATGTGGGGTATTGATAAAGAGCTCGCTTGCACCGGGGAATACCTTCTCAACTGATTCCGTTTCGTAGGTCGGCTTAAAGATCAAAGAGTCTTGCGCAAAGTACATGTACCCGCAAGCGGATAGGTAGGTGAGAGTTAGCAGGACTGCAGTGCGTTTAAATAATTTCATTATTTAGTCTATCCATAGATGACAGGCTGAAGCCAGTCACCGCGACTAGGCCACTCTCTGGAAGTCGACTAGTAGAGCCGATGACAGTCTAAAGACAGTCACGGTAGCTCCGTAGTTGGTTCCGTACACTTGATTATGATAGAGCGGATGACAGGCTGAAGCCAGTTAAGGCCATGGATGGCCTGTATGCAGTCATTGCAGGAGCAAATTACTGTCACAGGTGTACTATACAGGCTACGAAGTCGCGGTGACTGGCTTCAGCCTGTCATCCGCTCTAAAATATCTATCACGTTATCAATTTAATAAAACCAAAGCACCAAGTTAACACTAAACGCGTATTTCCATTAAATTTATAAGAAAAAAGACAAACATGAACCTAGTATCCCGCTTTTACAAACAGGTTGATCGCTTCCAAGATCGCACATTCCTTGGCTACAAAACTGAAGGCGAGTGGAAGACGCTCTCTTGGCAAGAGACAGCCGATCAAATTTCAACACTCAGTCACTATCTAACACAGTATGGTGTCGGTAAAGACGATCGCGTTTTAATTCTCTCTGAAAACCGTCCTGAGTGGGCCGTCAGTGATTTAGCGATCATGTCTGTGGGAGCTTATGTGGTTCCAGCTTATACAGCACACACTGTTGACGATCTTCGCCATATTCTCTCTTTGACTAGCCCTAAATTTGCCATCGTCTCGTCTCAGGAATTGGCAGATAGAGTCTTAGAGGCCAACGTCAGCCATGAATGTGTCACTCATATGATTGTGATCGACCAGGGTGAGCATGATAAACCCGATTGGCATACCGAGATTTTACCTTGGCCTGAGGTTCAACAAGGAGTCGATCGACCAGATCTATCATCTATAGAAACGGACGATGTCTGTACCCTGATCTTCACCTCAGGCACGGGTGGACACCCTAAAGCGGCGATGCTGACCCATAAGAATATTATTCATAACGTCGAAGCTGCTGCGCGAGTATTGGATACTATTCCTGTTAATGAAGAGGATCGATTCCTCTCTTTCTTGCCACTCGCTCACGCGTACGAGCATACAGCTGGCCTGCATATGCCGATTACACAGGGGGCTGAGATTTTTTACTGCGAATCAACCGATAAGCTCGCGCAGTATCTAACGGAGGTCTCCCCAACCATCGCGACGGCCGTTCCGCGTCTCTACGACATGCTTTATGCACGGATTAAATTGGGTGTGGATCGAGCCAGCGGTTTCCGGAAAGGGCTCTTTTATAAGGCTTTGGCGATCGGCACGAAAAAGCTTAATGATGAAAAACTCTCGCTACTCGAAGCCATTTTTGATCCGCTATTAGAGAAGCTTGTTCGCAAAAAACTGCGTGATCGTTTTGGCGGCAAGATTAAATACTTTGTTTCAGGTGGTGCACCGCTTAATCCGGAAATCGGTAACTTCTTTGCTGCCCTAGGTATCGGCATCTCCCAAGGTTATGGTCAAACCGAGGCATCGCCACTGATTACTGTGAACCGCCCCGGTAACATCCGTATGTCGACCGTCGGTTTGCCGCTCGATTGTGAGTTGAAACTAGCGGACGATGGTGAACTGCTCGTCCGTGGTGACAATGTCATGAAAGGCTATTGGCAGAATGAGTCAGCTACGGCAGTCACCATCAAGGATGGTTGGTTGCATACGGGTGACCTGGCCGAAATCGATGAAGAGGGATTTGTTTCTATTGTAGGGCGTTCGAAAGACCTTATCGTCACTTCAGGTGGTGATAACGTTGCGCCTGCCAAGCTAGAAGCGAAGCTGACACTGGAGGAGGAGGTGGATCAAGCAGTTGTGCTTGGCGATGCCAAACCTTGGTTGTCCGCGATTATCGTTCCGTCTGAAGTCCTGCAAAAAGCGACAGACTCGGATGACGAGCTAGAAAAAATCATCTCTAAAGCGGTCAAACGAGTTAACCAAGAGCTAAACGGTACCGAACGTATCCGTAAGTTCATTGTACAACGGGAACTCTTCTCGATTGAGAATGGATACGTAACACCCACACAGAAGATCAAACGCTCTAAGGTGATTGAAGATAACCAAGTAGCGATTGATCGGTTGTATGGGAAGTAGTAACCCCTCTGGTTGGAGCGGTCTTAAAAAGGCCGCGATAAACTCTCTGTAAAGCAACAATTGTTGGAGCTAGCCAAAGGCGAAGCGATTTTAATCGCCTCATCTTCGATAAGGCTCCAACAACTTCAGTTGGACTTTAACCCATATGCTTTCGCACCAACGCCATCAACCCTTGCGTCGATTGGTCATACCCCTGCGTCGATTCACCAATCTGTTGGCTGATCTCATTGGCTAGGCGTTTACCGAGCTGAACACCCCACTGGTCAAACGAGTTGATGTTCCATATAGCGCCTTGTACAAATACCTTATGCTCATAAAGCGCAATGAGCGCGCCTAGGTTGCGTGGGCTGATGCGATCCATTAACAGTACGTTGCTTGGGCGGTTACCCTGGCAGCTCTGATACTCCAATAGACCGTCTGAATCATCACCGTTCATAAAGGCATTGGCTTGTGCCAGCATATTGGTTAGCAGTGCGAAGTGGTGCTCTTCAGTCTGTTCATCAGCTTCTAGCGAGGCGATAAAGTCGATCGGTACGAATCGTGTGCCTTGGTGCAGTAGTTGGAAGAAGGCGTGCTGGCCATTGGAGCCTGTCTGCCCCCATACGATAGGTCCGGTTGCGTAATCTACCGGATCGCCATTGATATCAACCGACTTACCGTTTGACTCCATATCCAACTGCTGCAAAAAGGCTGGCAGTTGGTGCAGTGCCTGGTCATAAGGAATCACAGCTTGAGTTTCGGCACCCAAGAAGTTGATGTACCAGATACCGATCAGCGCCATGATCACTGGCATGTTCTGATCCATTGGCGCTTCCACAAAGTGGCGATCCATCTCGTAGGCACCTTCTAGCATATTAATAAAGTTGTCATAGCCAATCGATAGGGCAATCGGAAGACCAATTGCTGACCAGAGCGAGTAACGACCACCCACCCAAGCCCAGAATTCAAAGATGTTCTCTTTTGCAATACCAAACTCCATCGCGGCTGCTTGGTTAGTCGATACCGCCACAAAATGCTGGCTGATATCCTCATGGCCGCCCGTCTGTTCACGGAACCAGCGACGAGCTGTTTTCGCATTTAGTAGTGTCTCTTGCGTTGAGAAAGTCTTGGTCGAGACAACAAACAGTGTGGACTTGGCATCTAAGTTTTTAAGCGTCTTCTTTATGTGCTGCCCGTCGACGTTCGAGATGAAGTGGAACTTAATGTCCGGATGGCGAAATTGCAGTAGGGCGCGTACTACCATGTTAGGTCCCAGATCTGAACCACCAATCCCTATATTAACCACATCGGTAATGCGGTTGCCTTTGTAGCCCTTCCAGTCACCGTTACGAACTTGTTCGCTAAAGACCTTAAGTTTATCCAAGCTGGAACGAATCTCTGGCATCACGTCTACGCCATCGACAATCACTGGCTCATCACCACGGTTACGCAATGCGGTGTGTAAGACAGGGCGTTTCTCTGTGACATTAATAATGTCCCCCGAGAACATCTGAGCACGGCGCTGGCGCAAGGAGGAGTGCTCTACTAGATCGATCAACGCTTTAAAGACATCGTCATTAATCTTATTTTTAGAGAAGTCCAAAAATAGCTCGCCCAAGCGGACACTCATCTTATCGAAGCGTTTAGCGTCTTGCTTAAAGTAGTCGCTAATACGGTCCTCTTGAGTCTCTTGCGCGAGCTGCTCTAGCTTTTTCCAAGTCACAGATGAGGTAAGAAGATTCATTTTCGGCCCCTAAAATAAGGTTTTTTGTTTAAGTTACGTCAATTCTACGGGAATAAAGAGATTAAATGAATATATTTACGTAATTTTACTACATACTTTATTGCAGGATGTTCTAAGTTTCTGGAAAATGGTAACAGAGTGGATGACAGGCTGAAGGCCAGTCACCGCGGCTACGTAGTTAGTTCAGTGCACTGTTGGTGACAGGCTGAAAGCCTGTCACGGTAGCTATGTACAGGCGAAAAAAAACCCGCTGCGTGAGCAGCGGGTCCTGTGGATTTCTGTCTAAGAAAATCTTAGAAAGAGAAAGAACCACCGATTGTAACGTTGCTACCGTCTAGTGCTGCAGTGTCTGAATCGTTGTTAGAGTATTCAGCGTAAGCGCTTAGACCGCCACCCAAGTTTTGAGCAACTTTGAACGCAGTAGTGTCCATTTCAACTGCGGCAGAACCAGCAACAGAACTTTGAGCTTCGTCCTGAGCGTAGAAAGCAGAAAGGGTAGTGTTACCCATTACGTAACTACCGAAAACAGTAGTAGTTTCAACTTCAACTTTATCAGAAGCGTCTGCAACTAGAGCATATTCACCATCTGCAACAGCTACACCTACAGTCAAAGCATCCATAGCGTAAGCAACTTTCACACCAGTAGCTTTGTAGTCGTAACCAACTGCAGCTTCATCTTTAGATGCGTATTCAACACCATTAACTTTAAGTGCTTTAGTGGTAGTTACTGTGTTGCT
The DNA here is from genome assembly GCF_013283345.1 of Marinobacterium sp. xm-d-564. Taxonomy (NCBI): domain Bacteria; kingdom Pseudomonadati; phylum Pseudomonadota; class Gammaproteobacteria; order Oceanospirillales; family Oceanospirillaceae; genus Marinobacterium; species Marinobacterium sp. xm-d-564. The sequence continues at coordinate 92,411 of NZ_WBYO01000002.1, forward strand.
TGTCTCTTCCATACCGAAGTTGATAGAAAGACCATCAACAGCGTAACCTAGTTGAGCAACTGTACCTTCGTTGGTAGTACCGTTACGTACAGCACCAATGCCAGCAGAGAAACCGTTTGAAGAAAGTGTTACGCCGACAGCGTTATCAACTTCACCAGAGAAGTAAGTCACGTTACCAGTGTTTGAGTAATCTACAGTGTCAGCAGCGTCTGCTGGGCTACCGAATTTACCACCCCAAAGTGCAACAGTGCCGTTGTCAACTTTTAGGTAAGCAAGTGTTGGAGAAGTGAAATCACCCTCAGTTTTTACTTCTGCTGATACATTAAGGCCAGCGTCAGTTTGTGAAGAGCCTTTCATGCCGAATACAACGTCATCACGTTCAACTTTAGATACGTCAGAAGTTGCAACGTCACCTTTGATGAAATCAACTGCTACGGTACCGTAGATTGTCATGTCAGCCATTGCTGGCGCAGAGATCGCTGTAGCAACAGCAACTGCAAGTAGTTTTTTCATTTTGGAAATCTCCAGAATTTTTAATTTAAGCCTCAAATATCCGGCCAAATCTAAGTTTAAGTTAAAACCCAAACCTGTTCGGCTTTGGACAGAATGCACTTTATCCCCCGAAATACCTGGGGTCAACCCGCTTTTTTAAAAAGTTCCTTGAAAATAGACTTTTTTTTGTTAATTTTCTGTTCAGAAAAGCAAATTTTTATAAAAACTATTATAAATCAATTGCTTATATATGCTGTTAAGTTTCGGTTAACCTTGAGATCTTTTGGTTATATAAATTATTCTTTTTTGGAATATGTAGGCTTTTTAAAATGTTGGAGCGGTCTTGCAAAGGCCGCGATGGTTTGCGCTGAGCTAGGGACAAGACTCGCCGATCAACAATTCTGTCGGCATAATCACATCCTCACTCATTCTATTCTCAATAAACAATCTTGCAGCCATTCGGCCTTTTTCGAATGAGTGTTGTTGTATGGTGGTGATCGCTTTGGGCATGGCTTGGGCTTCGGGGATGCCATCAAAGCCGGTGATCCTGAGTTCTTCTGGAAACTGTATCCCCATCTGCAGTGCGGCACGCATGGCGGCAATAGCCATGACGTCGGATTGGCATAGCAGTAGGTCTGGGCGGTTGGGTTGGCTTAATACTTGGTAGGCCAGTTTGAACGCTTCGTCGTAGTCGTTGACGTGAAGGTTCCAGATCTGATCCATGGGTCTCTCGATTCCTGCTTCATCAAAGGCATCAAAGTAACCATTAAGACGATCCAAAGAGAGGCGTAATCCAACGGTTTTTAGGGTCTCTTCATTGGCTTGGCTAATACCATCATCGGATGTGATGCGCAGCGCAAGAATCGCAGGGTTCTTCGGTGTCTGTTTGAGTGCATGTTTAGCGATCTGGTAGCTCGCTTCGCGGTTATCAATGTTAACCGACCCATAACCCTCTATCTTATGATCCACAACAATCAGGCGCTTCTGCTGACGTTTTAGGTGTTCTAGCGTTGGGCCAGGTGGGATAAAGCCGTAGACAATAAAACCATCAACCATCGATTCATGCAGGCGCTGACGGTTGGCGTGATCCAAGTCCCTTGCCGAGAGCAGCAGCATATTGAGATGCGCCTTGTCGAACTCATCCGCCAAGCCAGATAGAAAGTGGCTAGCGACGTAGTCGTTCATGGAGTAGGCGAGACGATCGGTTAGCACAATCCCAACTACACCAGAGCGACCGGTGCGTAGATAGCGCCCAGCCGCGCTAGGACCGACGTAACCCAACTCTTGGCACTGCGCCAAGATTTTGGTGCGAAGCGCTTCAGAGAGCTGATCAGGGCGGTTAAAGGCATTTGAGATGGTGGCCGTAGAGACACCAATCGCTTTCGCCACCTCTTTTATTGTCATTTTTTTCATAATCATCTCTACCCGTTGGAGCCTTATCGCCTCTACCCGTTGGAGCCTTATCGAAGATGAGGCGATCGGTTTGACTAGTACTCCCCGTAATTTGCAAGCGGATGACAGGCTGAAGCCAGTCACCGGTGCATTTACAGTGACTGGCTTTCAGCCTGTCATCTGCTGTCTCGTTTTACTCAAACCTCTGCAAACAACGCCTGATAGGGCGGCAGTACCATCGCACCATTCTCGTATCGTCCGCTAAAACCGTGCCCAGTTAACATTGATTTGAGCGTTCCGCTGTAAGGTACTGTTAACTCTGTACCGGTCATATTGATCGCAACCAACAGTGACTGCTCATCAGATTGACGCGTGAATACAAACGCTTCGCCTGTCTCTTCAACCAACTCCATATCGCCTTTAATCAGTGCTGGCTGTTGCTGTCGCCATTGAATGAACTGACGCATTTTATGAAGCGTTGAATCGTTTTGCTGTTCTTGCATCTCAACGGACAGTGGTAGATGTCTTGGATCGACTGGCAGCCATGGCTTAGCGTGGGAGAACCCCGCTTGCTCGCTGTTATCCCAGACCATTGGGGTACGACAGCCATCACGGCCTTTGTATTCGGGCCAGAATTCTATGCCATAGGGATCTTGTAGAGCTTCAAAGGGGACATCCGCTTCTGGTAGCCCAAGCTCTTCGCCTTGATAGAGACAGACGCTACCGCGCAGGCTCATCAGCATGGCCATGGAAACGAGCGGGAATTGCTTTGGATCCTCTTGCTCACCCCAGCGTGTCGCGCTGCGCTTGACGTCATGGTTTGATGCCGCCCAGCAGGGCCAAGCATCACCCGCGTTCGTTTTAAAGGTGGTCATCACTTGACGGAAGTAGTCCGCACTGTGCTCGGGTGACAACAGGTCAAAGGTGTAAGCCATGTGCAGTTTGTCACCACCGGCTGTGTACTCCGCCATGCGCTGCAGTGGATCGGTATGGTCCACGCCGATCTCACCGACCATGCTGCGATCATCATATTCATTCAGCAGATCACGCATCGCCTTAAGGAAGTTGAGGTTTTCCGGTTGGCTGAGATCGTACTGGTGAGTTTGGCGAACATAAGGGTTCGAAGCGTCAACACTGTTGATGTACGGTGTGCCCTCTGGATGAGGTGGGTTATCCTCTAGTCCAGCGCTGTGGTAGTAGAGGTTTACTGTGTCCAGGCGGAAGCCATCGACCCCCAAATCTAACCAGAAGCGCATGTTATCCAAGTTTGCTTGGAACACCTCTGGGTTGTGGAAATTAAGATCCGGCTGGCTCGTTAGGAAGTTGTGCAGGTAGTACTGCTGGCGCTGGGTATCCCACTGCCATGAAGAACCGCCAAAGATCGATAGCCAGTTATTGGGCGGTGTGCCATCCGGTTTTGGATCGGCCCAGACATACCAGTCGGCTTTCGGATTGGTTCTATTAGATCGGCTTTCGGTAAACCAGGGGTGTTGATCCGAGGTGTGTGATAGCACCTGATCGATCATAACTTTTAACCCCAGTTCGTGTGCGCGAGCAACCAGCGCTTTGAAGTCATCGAGCGTGCCAAACATAGGGTCGACATCGCAGTAGTCAGAGACGTCGTAGCCAAAGTCTTTCATCGGTGACTTAAAGAAAGGGGAGAGCCAGATGGCATCAACGCCTAGTGAAGCGATGTAATCCAGCTTGGATGTGATACCGGGAAGATCACCAATCCCGTCGCCGTTGGAGTCCATATAACTGCGAGGATAGATTTGGTAGATGATACCGCCTTTCCACCAGGGGTTGTTGCTCATAGTGTTGTCTCTATTTATGCGGATGACAGGCTGAAGCCAGTCACCGGTGTTTCTTTTCAGGTGACTGGCCTTCAGCCTGTCACCCACTAGTTGTTGGAGCCTTATCGAAGATGAGGCGATCCCTAATCTATTTAAAGCTTCGCGACCTTTTTAAGGACGCTCCAACACTCTTTTAAGAGCGCACTGGAAACGACCGTTGCGTAATACTCATCAATCCATCTGCTAGCAGCATCTCTAGCCCTGCCTCACTGAATATCCACTCAACGTGTAGCGGCCCGTTTACATTCAATTCCCGGCTGTATTGATGCGAAAAATGTTGGTTTAACTCGTCATCATCGGTATCAACAGAGCGACCAATACTTATCTGGTAACGCTCTTCTATTCGCTTAATCTCAATTCGATGTGCATCATCGTCTGATGCAAAATAGGCAGATTCACCGACGTCCAAATTGAATTGAGTGCTCTGGTGTTTGCCCTTGTTCAACCTAATAGAGTCGGTTGGCTGAATGGCCTCGGCTTCTGAACGACTCGCAAACTGTTGTGCAATTCTTAATCCATCAGCGGTCTCTATCAGTCTTAACTGACGGGGTAGAGTCATCTGGCCATTGGTGACCGAGCAGGGGAGTTCATTGGCGTAGCGCCAGTTGCTAAACCAAGAGATGGCCTGTCGTTGTTGATTGGGGGCGTCTGACCAGCTCTGTGTCGCATAGTAGTCGCGCCCCTCATCTAACAGCAAAACCGTGCCGGCCGGGTTTCGGTTAGTAAACTGTATTCCGTCAAAGTCACCGATAAAGTATTGGGTGTACGAACCGTAGTGGATGTCGGGTGTCATACCAATTCCCACTACCAATACCCAAGCGGTTAGACCATTCTCGGTGGTCAGTTCGAATAGATCAGGGCACTCCCAAGGGTGCCATTCGTGTGCCCCTTGGCCTTCTCCAAACTCTGAGCAGAAGCTCCAATCGAGCAGATTTTTGGAACGGTAGAAAGAGATGGTTTGACGTGTTGCCAGACACATAATCCAGTGCTGACTCTCTTCGTGCCAAAAGACTTTAGGGTCACGGAAGTCAGAAAAACCGGGGTTGCTCAAAACAGGGTTGTTTGAATATTTGGTCCAGGTCTCACCACTGTCGCTAGAGTAGGCGATGCATTGATCTTGCTCGTAGTCGCGATCAAACCCCTCTTTGTCACGATGAGCGGTATAGAAAGCGATCAGGCCCACTTGGCCATCAAATAGGCCCGAGTCATCCTTCCAATCGACAATGGCGCTTCCAGAGAAGCACATACCCTGTTCGTCAGGCTCTAAGGCAATGGGTTTATGCTGCCACTGATTCAGATCGGAGCTGACGGCATGTCCCCAGTGCATAGGGCCCCAGGTCAGTCCTTCTGGGTAGTGCTGGTAGAAGAGGTGGTAACGACCGTCAAAATAGACCAAGCCGTTTGGATCGTTGATCCAACCGCGCTGAGCTTTAAAGTGCTCGGGTAGTGTTTGGTCTGGTTTGTTGGTCATGTTTTATTCGCTGTTTTGGTGACAGGCTGAAGCCAGTCACCTTTGTTTTTTTAATTCACCAGTGACAGGCTAAAGCCAGTCACCTAATTCAGTTCATATCAACAGAGACTGGCTTTAGCCTGTCATCTGCTTTCTCAGTGATTTCCATACAGTGGATGACAGGCTGAAAGCCAGTCACCGCCAAAGGCTGGCTTAGCCTTTCACTGATCCTGCTACTAAGCCGCGTACAAAGAATCGTTGCAGTGCAAAGAAGACGAGCAGCGGCAAGATAATACTGATGAAGGCGCCTGAGGTTAGCACTTCCCAGTTGGAACCGCGGGTGCCGAGTAGGGCACGCAGTTGGGCAGTCAGTACAATCTGATCTTCGCCCTGTCCTAGGAATACCAGAGCCACCAACAGGTCATTCCAAACCCAAAGGAACTGGAAGATCGTGAAGCTGGCCAGTGCTGGTAAAGACAGAGGCAGAATGATTCTAGTGAAGACCTGGAAGTGACTCGCACCATCGACACGGGCACTCTCGATCAAATCACCAGGCAGGCTCTTCATGTAGTTACGCATTAGGTAGATCGCCAAAGGCAAACCAAAGCCGGTATGTGCCATCCAGACACCGGGGTAGCCCTTACTCTCAAAGCCGAACATCTGACCTAGATCTGAGTAGAGACGCAGTAATGGTACCAGTGAGGTTTGTAGCGGCACGACCAATAGACCGATAACCACGGCGAACAGCCATTCACGCCCCGCAAACTGCATCCAGCTGAAGGCGTAGGCCGCAAAGGCTGCGATCAGAACCGGAATAACGGTCGCTGGGATGGTTACGGCCAGTGTATTAAGAAACGCCTGACCGATTTTGCCTTTATCCAAGACATTGTCGTAGTTCTCTAGCGTAAAGCGTGGCGGTTGACCGTAGGCGAAGAAGATACGCTTGCCACGGCTGCCGGTAATCTCTTTGTCCTGGACATAGGTGTAGCTACCGTCACTGTTCACCGTTAGCTGCGCACCATTTTTTAGCGTCGCCGTCTCACCGGCTGGAACCTCTTCTGGATCCCGTGAGCTGCTGCCGAACGCTAAGATGTTTGTGAATGCAGTGCCATCGTCAGCCGTCAGTTGACCGCTTAAGACAAACTGACCATCAATCTGCTGTTGTGTCTCAGGTAGATCGGTCCGGGCAAAGGTGACCTGTTTTGACTCATTAAACGAGGTCCACCAGCCCGATGCCGCCAACTGATCTTTGTCACGGATAGAGCTGACAAACAGACCCAGTGTTGGGACTAGCCAAAGAATAACCAGGGCGGTTAGTGCGGTGCCGTTAAAGAACCTTGGCAAGAAAGAAGATTGTGTACTCATTAGCGTCCTGCCTCATCTTTACGGAAACGGTAGATGTTCCAAGCCATGATTGGTGTCACTGACAACATGATAATGATGGCAATGGCACTGCCTCGGCCAAAGTCACCGGCACCGCGGAACATCCAGTCATACATTAGGTTGGCCAATACTTGGGTTTCCCACTGGCCATTGGTCATCGCTAAGACGATGTCGAATACTTTCAAAACCAGAATGGCGATGGTGGTCCAAACCACGATGACGGTTGGCATGATCTGGGGTAGTGTGATTCGGAAGAATAGCTGACGACGGTTAGCGCCATCGATGATCGCTGCTTCTAGTGTCTCTTCAGGAACACTGCGAAGTGCAGCACCTAAAATCACCATCGCAAAACCGGTCTGAATCCAAATTAGGATGACCATCAGCAGTACAGAGTTCCAGATCTCCATCGATAACCAGAACTGCGGTTCCCCACCAAACGCCACCACAATGGCGTTGAGAATGCCGATTTGAGTATCGCCTTCACCGTTATAGTGATAAACGAACTTCCAGATAACCGAGGCACCGACGAATGAGATCGCCATCGGCATGAAAATGATCGATTTGGCGATGGTGCCGAATTTGGCACGATCGGCTAACACAGCTACTGCGAGACCAAAAACAGTAGAGAGCGTTGGCACAATGATCAGCCAAAGTAGGTTATTACGCAGCGTAATGTGGAACTGTCCATCATTAAACAGCCAAGCGTAGTTGGACCAGCCAACAAACTCTGTGGAGTCGGAGTTTTGGAACGACAACCACAGGGTTTCGAAAACAGGGTAGACAAGGTAGAGCGTCAAGAAGAAGAGTGCCGGCCCTGCAAATAGCCATGGGCGGATCTTCTCGCGAAGTACCTCTTTATTAGCGCGTGATGATTTTGAAATCAGCGCATCTAGAATCCAGTTGCTGCCCCAGAAGTAGATAATAACCGCCGATACACCAATAAGGATCGCGATTAGGGCAGAGTAGATCTGTTCAGTCATAGTGGTCTCAATATGAGTCGATCAGAGAGTGGGATCAGACCTTGAGTCTGATCCCTCTTTTGAATCGCGACCTCTGCGAGATCGCTCCTACAAGAGTGTAGGAGCTTTATCGCAGATGAAGCGAAGGTGGGCGCTATTACTTGATAGCATCCCAAGCTTTTTGGATGTCGGTAGTCACTTCTTCAGCCGATTTGCCTGAAGTGAAGTCAACCATACCTGTCCAGAATGCACCGGCACCAATAGCACCTGGCATTAGGTCAGACGCATCGAAGCGGAAGGTTGTTGCATTCAAGAAGATCTCACCCTGCTTACGTAGCGTGTCGCTTGAGTAAGCTTCTAGCTTCGCGCCTTTGTGTGGTGTTAGGAAGCCTTGGCCAGCCATCCACAACTCGTGCGCGATTGGTGAAGTTAGGTAGTCCATGAAGACTTGTGATTCTGGTGAGTCCTTCATCATAGTGATCAACGTACCACCGCCAAGAACAGGGTTACCTAGATCTTTGCTTTCGTACGATGGGAAGTAGAAGAAGTCAGAATCTGTTCCGATCGTCTCTTTGTACTGATCAGGGAAGAACGCAGGAATGAACGACGCCTGACGGTGCATGTAACACTTAGGTGGCGTATCGAACAAACCTTTTGGTGAGTCACCGAAGAAGATCGAAGCAACAGCTGAAGATGAACCATCAACGTAGTCGTCGTTCAGCACGAACTGACCGAAGGTGTTCATGACTTCAATGACTTTAGGATCGTTGAATGGCATCTCGTTTGAAACCCACTGGTCGTAGACAGAAGGTGGCTGAGTGCGAAGCATTAGATCTTCCATCCAGTCAGTACCAACCCAACCGGTTGCACCGCCAGACTCCATGCCGATACACCAAGGTGTGCCGCCATCTTTTACGATCTGATCAGATAGGGCAATTAGCTCTTCCATCGATTGTGGGATTTCGTAACCCATCTCTTCAAAGTTCTCTGGCACGTACCAAACGAGGGACTTCAAGTTAACGTTGTATGGAAGACCAAACATCGCCTCTTTGCCGTCAGCGCCTTTGTAGGTACCTAGATCAACCCAGCTTTGGCCCGCTGCGTAGTTAGTCGCTACTGCTTGCTCAACACTGTCAGATAGAGCCACTAGGTTACCCTGTGATGCTAGTTCAGACACAGTACCAGGTTGTGGCCATGCTGCTAGGTTGGGTGGGTTGCCCGCTTTCATATCAACTAGAACAAGCTGTTCGAAGTCGTTAGAACCGTTGTATTCAACAGTAGCGCCAGTCGCTTCTTCGAAGTAGGCAATCACTGTGCGAAGGTTAGCTTCGTCACCGTCGATCCATGGGCCGTCAAATCGAATGGTTTTGCCACTTAGATCCATGCTTTCGAATTTAGACAGTGAGTCCCAAGAGAAACGGTTGTCTGCTTTGTCGAATTTTAGACCTTCAGCTGCCGCTGTGCCTGAAAGAGTAGCAAGTGCGATTGCTACCGAAAGAGTCTTACGTAGAGTCATCAGGGTAAACCTCTGTTTTGATTTTATTGTGTGAGCGGCTTGCACTATGCCGGGTGCTCAACCCGTGAAAATCATGCCGAATGCACGAAACTCAAATTCTTATTCAACCGGAAGCACACGCTGATCGTTCTGATCAAACAGGTGACAACGTTCAACCGGAATGCCGAGCGTTAATGTTTGGCCGCTCTTTGCAGTGACATCGCCATCAGCGACAACAACAACGGGTGATTCCAAACCTTCCAAATCCATATAGATCATGCACTGGTCACCAAGATGCTCGACATGGCTGACGGTGCTCTCAATAAAGAGATCGCCGCTACCATCTACTGTTAGGTGTTCTGGGCGAATGCCAAGTGCGGCTTTATCGCAGGCAAAAGCATCAGTTTGGCGCTCTAGCGTCAGAGAGTGACCATCAAGAGAGATCGTGATCTGATTTTTCTCGACTGCATCGACACTCACTTCTAGGAAGTTCATCTTCGGTGAGCCAATGAAACCAGCGACAAAACGGTTAGCAGGGCGGTGGTACAGTTCCAGTGGCGCACCCACCTGCTCAATGCGGCCTGCGCTTAGAACGACGATTTTGTCTGCAAGCGTCATCGCTTCGATCTGATCGTGAGTCACGTAGATCATAGTGTTCTTTAGCGTACCGTGAAGACGAGCAATTTCGATACGCATCTGAACACGTAGTGCCGCATCTAAATTAGAAAGAGGCTCGTCGAAAAGGAAGACTTTAGGCTCACGAACTATGGCGCGACCTATAGCAACACGTTGGCGCTGGCCACCTGATAGAGCTTTAGGCTTACGATCCAGTAGATGATCCAGTTGCAGAGTCTTAGCCACTTCAGTCACGCGGCTGCGGATCTCATCCTTAGGCATGCCAGAGAGTTCAAGACCAAACGCCATGTTGTGGTAGACGGACATGTGCGGGTAGAGCGCATATGACTGAAAGACCATGCCGATGCCACGCTCTTTAGGCGTGTGATCGTTGACGCGCTCACCAGCAATATTCAGGTCGCCTGAAGAGATCTCTTCAAGTCCTGCAATACAACGAAGTAGGGTTGATTTACCACAGCCTGAAGGCCCAACGAATACCACAAACTCACCATCGGCGATGTCGAGATTAACATCATGAAGAATGTGGACCGGCGTTTTACTTTTTTCGCCGTAAATTTTGTTTAGGTTGCTCAGATTGACCGATGCCACCAAAAACCTCCAGTTGCTTATTATTAATACTGCTTCCTGCAGTTATAAGATTATGCAAAACAGTCGTTCTACTTAATCGATTCAGTAACTACGTAATTTAGTCAGGGAACGATTAAGAAACAAGTCAAAAATGCCTCTTAACGGCTTCTTAAATTTTTTGCAGTGCGTTAAGAGTGTGGCGTAGAAAAGCGTTGGAGCGGTCTTGAAAAGGCCGCGAATCGGCTTATTTTTTTCAGTTCGCTTAGCCTTAGGCTAGCTCCTACATAACTACTTAGCGGTGTAGGAGCTAGCCCTGGGTGAAGCGAGAAGGCTATCGCCTCATCTTCGATAAGGCTCCAACAAAAATGGGCCAGACTGTTGGTCTGACCCATTCAATAAATAAGGGTGTCAGGCTGAAGCCAGACACCTAACGTGATGTGGTTACTTAATATTCGGTCCGACACGAACGATCTTCATGGTGTTGGTACCACCCTGAGCGTTGACGTAGTCGCCTTTGGTAATCAGAACGATATCACCCTCTTTGACTACCTTACGACGCTGTAGCTCTTCAACAGCACGTTGGTTGATCTCTTCGTTGGGAACCGCTTCTGAATCAAATGGAACGGTTTTAACGCCACGGTAGAGCGCCACGCGGGTCTGTGTCTTTGGATTCTTCGAGAAGGCGAAGATGGGTAGTCCAGAGCGGATACGCGACATTAGAAGCGGCGTAGCGCCTGATTCAGTCATCGAGATAATCGCAGTGACACCCTCTAAGTGGTTAGCAGTATACATAGCCGCCAAGGCAATCGATTCATCGATTTTGTGGAACCGCTCGTTCATACGGTGTTTAGAGACTTGAGATTGACGGTTCTTCTCGGCGCCTATAATGACGCGAGACATCGCCTCGACGGTCTCAATTGGGAATTCACCAGCAGCGGTTTCAGCTGAAAGCATGACGGCATCGGTTCCATCTAGAACAGCGTTGGCTACGTCAAAAACCTCTGCACGAGTTGGCATTGGGCTGGAGATCATTGACTCCATCATTTGCGTTGCTGTGATTACGGTGCGATCCAGTGTGCGTGCACGATCGATAATCAGTTTCTGAATGCCGATCAGTTCTGCATCGCCGATCTCTACGCCTAGGTCGCCACGAGCAACCATGACACTATCTGACGCTAGAATAATTTCATCGATATTTTCGACACAGCTAACCGTCTCTGCTCGTTCGATCTTGGCAACAATACCTGCGTCACCACCGGCCGCATTCATCAGTTCGCGCGCTTCTGTGATGTCAGCACCTGAGCGAGGGAAAGAGACCGCTAGGTAGTCAACATCGATCTCTGCTGCGGTAATGATGTCTGCTTTATCTTTTTCAGTCAGAGCAGCAGCTGAAAGGCCACCGCCCTGTAGGTTGATGCCCTTATTGTTTGAAAGTGGGCCGCCAACGGTCACTTCACACTCCAAGCGGTTTGGCTTCTTCTCAACAACGCGCATCTGTACACGACCGTCATCAAGCAGTAGCACATCACCTGGTTTACAATCTTCTACCAGTTGCTCGTAGTCGATACCCACAGCCTCTTGTGTGCCGGCTGTTTTGTCCATGCTCGAGTCCAGAGCAAAACGATCACCCACTTTGAGATGGATCTTAGTGTCTGTGAATCGCGCAATACGAATTTTAGGGCCTTGTAAGTCCCCTAAGATCGCAACGAATCGACCCGCTTTTGCGGCAGCTTCACGAACCATGGCTGCGCGCTTCTTGTGATCATCCGCCTCGCCGTGCGAGAAGTTTAGTCGGACAACGTTCACACCCGCTTGAACGAGGCGTTCAAGTACCTCTGGTGAATCGGTTGCTGGGCCAAGGGTAGCGACAATTTTGGTTCTGCGTTGCATCTTAAATCCTTAAGCGGTTTGCTTTCGGTGGGTAAGCAGGGCTAACTAGTGTTAGCCCTCAGTTGTAGAGAGTTGTAGAAAGTTATACCACGATTAGATGGCGTTTGTGTGAAATGGTTGTTCAGTTTTATTGAGCAACGACTTTAGCAAAACGAAGCATGTTACAGGTGTAGCCATACTCGTTGTCATACCAAGCGACCACTTTCACAAAGGTGTCATCCAATTGGATGCCAGCCTTGCAGTCGAAGATCGATGACTTGTTACAACCACGGAAATCCGTTGCAACAACGGCATCATCAGTAAAGCCTAGCGTTTCACCCAGAGCGCCTGTCTCTGAAGCTTCACGCATTGCACAGCAGATATCTTCGTAGCTCGCTTCACTATTTAGCTCAACGGTTAGGTCAACGACCGATACGTCTGTAGTTGGTACACGGAAAGCCATACCGGTAAGTTTGCCGTTGAGTTCAGGAAGTACTACTCCCACCGCTTTAGCGGCACCAGTAGAGGAGGGGATGATGTTCTCTAGAATACCACGACCGCCGCGCCAATCTTTTGCCGATGGGCCGTCAACGGTTTTTTGAGTCGCTGTAGCGGCGTGAACCGTTGTCATTAGACCGCGTTTCACACCCCATTTGTCGTTTAGGACTTTAGCCACGGGTGCAAGACAGTTGGTTGTACAAGAGGCTGCAGAGACGATCGCTTGGCCTGCGTAGGTTTCATGGTTTACGCCATAAACGAACATCGGAGTGCCGTCTTTTGATGGAGCCGACATGACGACTTTCTTAGCGCCTGCTTCAATATGTTTTTGACAACCCTCTTCGGTTAGGAAGAAGCCAGTACACTCAAGGACGAGATCGACATCGATATCACCCCAAGCAAGATCAGCAGGATCGCGCTCAGCGGTTAGGCGGATGGTTTTGCCGTTCACAATTAGGTTGCCGTTGTCGGTTTGGATATCGCCTTTAAATTGACCGTGCACTGAGTCGTATTTCAGCATGTAAGCCAGGTATTCAGACCCAAGCAGGTCGTTAATACCAACCACCTCAATATCACCATTGAACTCTTGGTAGATTGCACGGAACGCCATGCGGCCGATACGGCCAAAACCGTTAATGCCAACGCGAATTGTCATTTCAAAACCCTCGTAACTAATTTTATTATCAGTTTATGTTGTAAATTTACGTACAGTTTTGCCGACTTTCGTCTAAAGTTCAATCGTATGGGTTATAAAATCCCTATTCTTTTTTGCAATAATGACCCTATTTATAGCGTATATAGCCAATTTTCATAGGGTTTACGCTATTTAAGGCTACTCTCATAAAAGTTATTAACTTACGTAATTTCTTTTAATTCGTAAGTTTTTTACTAACCTTTGGTGTGTTAAAGTAACTTAATTAGATTTCGATGAAATTTGTTGAGGTAGCTAATGCCATCTAACATCATGCAGCAGATCAGTGCAGAGCTTGAGTCGCTGAACCGATCCGAGCGTAAAGTCGCTGAAGTCATTCTTGCAGACCCGCAGGCGGCGACAAGATCCTCTATTGCCGTATTAGCTCGCGCTGCTCAGGTGAGTGAGCCGACGGTTAATCGTTTTTGTAAACGTTTCAATACAGCCGGTTTCCCAGATTTTAAACTGCATCTAGCTCAGGCGTTAGCACACGGTGTTCCCTATGTTAGTCGCAGTGTCGAACCTGATGACGACTCAGAGAGCTACACCAACAAGATCATCGACGCGACCATCGCTGCGTTGGTCACTGCTAAGAAGACCGTTGATCCACAGATGATCAATCTAGCGGTGGATCAGTTGATTCAGGCTAAGCAGATCATGTTTTTTGGCTTGGGTGCCTCTTGGCCTGTTGCGCAAGATGCTCAGCACAAGTTCTTCCGCTTTAACATCCCAGTCGTCGCTTACGACGACGTACTGATGCAGCGTATGACTGCGGCTGCTTCTTCTACAGGCGATGTTATTGTCATTATCAGTTACACCGGTCGTACTCGTGAGTTAGTTGATATTGCTGAGCTAGCCCGTGCGAGTGGTGCCACCGTGGTTGGCATTACCGCACCGAATTCACCACTGGCACAGCACTGTTCTATTGTTGTTGAGGTTGATGCACCAGAAGATACCGATGTCTACATGCCAATGACCTCTCGTATTATGCACCTGACCGTAATCGATATACTGGCGACGGGTGTCACGTTACGTCGCGGACCGGACTTCCTTAAGCACCTCAAGAACATCAAAGACTCATTAAAAGAGACACGTTACCCAGCAAAATAGGTATGAGTGTGGACAACTTCTCTCTAATTGCCGATATCGGTGGCACCAACGCGCGTTTTGCCATGGTTGAAACGGGTTCTATTAATCCGACTAATATTCGTAATTTAGCAGTCGATGACTTTGCATCGATTGATCTGGCGATTAAACAGTACCTTAGTGATCTTGGAAGTGATGTTCCCGATCGTTGCTGTATTGCCATCGCTTGTCCTACTCACAACGATAGGATTTCGATGACCAACAACGGTTGGGTATTTTCAAAGCGAGATCTGCAGAACCATTTTGGTATTGAACAGCTCTCTGTCATCAATGATTACGCTGCGATGGCTTATGCCGCGGCTAATCTGACGGGTGATCAACTGATTCAGGTGGGTCGTGGAGAGCCTTTAGAGGATTTCCCTATTGCTGTGTTGGGCGCAGGCACGGGTTTAGGTGTGTCAGGGTTAGTTCGCTCAGGAGGAGCGTCTATTCCTCTGGTGACCGAGGGCGGGCATGTCGATTTTGCACCGACCACAGAGCAAGAGGTTGCGATTCTGCGTTGGTTGTTAAAACGTTATGAACGTGTCTCAGCAGAACGTCTTGTGTCGGGTATGGGGATTCAAAACATCTACCAAGCGTTAGCGGAATTACGTGGCTCTCCGGTTGAGCGAATCTCACCTGCCGAGATCAGTCGCTTAGCGTTTGAAGAGCGAGATCAGTTTGCATTAGAGACGCTGGAGCAGTTCTGTAAAATCTATGGCAGTGTTGCCGGTAACTTAGCTCTCTCATATGGAGCCCAGGGTGGTGTATTCGTCACTGGAGGAATTGTTCCTAAGATGCTCGACTTCTTTATCGAGAGTGGGTTTAGACAGCGCTTTGAAGCTAAAGGGCGTTTTGATCAGTACATGTCGACCATTCCGACCTATGTTATGACGGCTGAAGAGCCGGGTTTGATTGGGGCTGCAGCGGCGTTGGTATAGGGCTCTGGAAGTCTGCTGGTAGTGCCGATGACAGGCTGAAGGCCAGTCACGGCGGCTCCGTAGCGTAATTTGTACACTGGTGACTGGCATTCAGCCTGTCACCCGCTCTCTACGTCAAACTGATGTCTTTTTCGAAACGCCATCGGTGTTTCGCCAAGTTCCCGTTTTACAAACCTTGTAAAGTAACCCGGATCACTGAACCCTAACTCATCCGATATCAGGGCGATTGACCTCTGAGTGAAGGCTAACCGTCGTTTGATCTCAATGGCTAAACGCTGATTGATCGTTTGTAGAGCACTTTTTCCAAAGTGCTTTTTGCACAGACGATTGAGGGTACTCGTTGAAACTCCGCACTGAGATGCGTAATCATCAATATCCAATCGGTTCTCTAAATTTCTTTCGATCAGTTGAGAAAACTGTTTCAACGCATCGGGTAGCTTCTCACTCAATGTTAACGCGGTATCCACTCTTTTGATCATTGCGAACAGTGTGTGGATCAGTTGCAGTGAAACGCTCTGTTGATCGGTAGGTTGTTGCTGCTCTTCTATTAAAAGTTCTGCGATGGTCAGTATCTGTTTTGCCGCTTCCTCTTTATCCCCCAAAAGAAGAATAGAGGCGCTGCTGGTCACAATATCGATGTCTTGCTGAATAATCGGCAGAGCGATGCTTAAAATGACTCCTCTTATACCGCTGTGAAAGTGAAAACCGTGTCTGTTCTCTGGTGGTAACGTAACAATGACCGGTTCGTTAATTGAGACTTGATCCTCCTCCAGTTGAATCTCAGCTTCACCTTGTTCAATGATTAAGACCTGAAATAGATCGCTATGCTTATGCGGTTTGATAACACCGCGATAGGGTCTGCTACTCTCTTGAACTGTTTCTATATGAACAAACCCCGCTTGAGCGTCACTCTGGCTGTCACCGTAGAGTGCATAGTTGGGTGTTGTAGATGACTTTGTAGATCTTTGCATGACGAAAAAAGTAAATCCATTGATGTTATTTACCTTTAATTTCTATTATTTGACCGAAAAGTGCAATTAATTGGCGTTTTTTTGAGTTGGGAGTTCTTAAGCCAATTGAGATACTGACTTCATAAAATTAAAAGGAGTGCGTCATGCATATTCAAAACGCCTGGTACGTCGCGGCTATGTCATCTGAAGTGACCGATAAACCACTCGGTCGCACCATCTGTAACCACAACTTGGTTATGTACCGTGGTAAAGGTGATGCCATCGCCTGTATTGAAGACTTTTGTCCTCACCGTGGTGCGGCCATGTCGTTGGGATATGTAGAAGAGGGTGAATTGGTCTGTGGCTACCATGGTCTGCGTATGGGGCCAGATGGTCAGACGATCTCGATGCCTAAACAGCGTACTGATCGATTCCCTTGCACGCGCTCGTTCCCAGTGATGGAGAAGTACGGGTTTATCTGGGTGTGGCCGGGTGATAAAGCCCAAGCGGATGAGTCTAAATTGCCTAAGTTCCATTGGGCTGAGAATGAAGGTTGGGCTTATGGTGGAGGCCTGTTCCACATCAAGTGTGACTACCGTTTGATGATTGATAACCTGATGGATCTTACTCACGAGACCTACGTTCACTCGACCAGCATCGGTCAGAAAGAGATCGATGAAGCACCGGTGAAAACGCGTATGGAGGGTGATCAGGTCATTACTGAG
Organism: Marinobacterium sp. xm-d-564; assembly: GCF_013283345.1. Lineage (NCBI taxonomy): Bacteria > Pseudomonadati > Pseudomonadota > Gammaproteobacteria > Oceanospirillales > Oceanospirillaceae > Marinobacterium > Marinobacterium sp. xm-d-564. The sequence goes on from NZ_WBYO01000002.1 coordinate 109,437, forward strand.
CGCTTTATGCCAGAGGTAAAAGCGCCACCGTTCTGGCAGATGGCGATGGAGTTTCAGGGGTTAGACCCTAATGCGACCGTCGATCGTTGGCAGATCTGCCGCTTTAATGCACCGAGTCACATCATGATTGACGTAGGCGTAGCGCTGGCTGGTAACGGCGGTATTGATGCACCGCTTGAGAAACGTGCTAGCAGTGTGGTGGTCGATTTTATTACCCCTGAGACGGATTCAACCATGCACTACTTCTGGGGTATGGCGAGAAACTTCCAGCCTGAAGATACAGCGCTGACCGATAAGATTCGTGAAGGGCAGGGTGGTATCTTTACTGAAGATCTTGAAGTACTGGAAGCGCAGCAGAAGAACTTGGATCGTTACCCAGATCGTGACCTGCTTAAATTGGATATTGATGCCGGCGGTGTTCAGGCGCGCCGTATGATTGAGCGTGCGATTAAGTTAGAACAGGAGGCGGGCAATGCTTAAGCTGCGGGTTGCGAGTAAAGCTCCACTCACCGATCAGATTGTGAGCCTGACGTTGGAATCCGCATCAGGCGAGCCACTGCCGGAAGTAGCTGCAGGAGCACATATCAATTTACACCTAGGTACCGGTTTGAGCCGACAGTACTCAATTTGTAACCCTGGCACATCAACTCAGTACTATGAACTTGCAGTGTTGATTGAAACTGAATCACGTGGGGGTTCTAAAGCCGTTGCTGCGCTTGAATTCGATGACGTCATTGAGGCGGATGAGCCGCAAAATCACTTTGGCTTGAAAACAGCGTCCAATCACCGTTTATTTGCGGCAGGCATCGGTATAACACCGATGCTTGCGATGGCGCGTGAACTGAACGCACGAGGCAGTCAATTTGATCTACTCTACCGAGCAAAGTCACCGGAGAGAGCGGCCTTTTACTCTCAACTTCAGCAGTGTGATTTCTCTGAGGCCTGCCGTTTCTCTTTCTCTAGTGATGGCGGGCTTGATCTGGCTTCTGAGTTGGCAAATCCTCAGGCCGATGAGCAGCTCTATGTGTGTGGCCCACAGCGTTTTATTGATGCGTTATTAGAGGCCGCCAAAGAGACTGGCTGGCGCACAGATCAGATCAATCGTGAGTATTTCAATGCGACCGTTCTAGAAGTGGAAGAGGGTGACCAGCCCTTTACCGTGAAGTTGAAATCGACCGGTGATGAGTATCTGGTACCGGTTGATCAAACCATTGCTGAAGTTCTAGAGAATGCAGGCGTCTTTGTGCCTCTCTCTTGTGAATCGGGTGTCTGTGGTACCTGTCTAGTTGATGTTGTTTCCGGTGAGCCGGATCACCGAGATCTGTATCAAAGCGAAGAGGAGCAGGCCTCAAATCGACAAATGACGGTCTGCTGTTCACGCAGTAAAACGCCTGTGATCGAGATTGATTTGTAGAACGAATGCAGCGCGTTTGGCGACGAGGCCCTCCCCGAAATCTGGGTCACAACCCTGGGTTTAATGAGATTCGCAATTTCTTCGATTTTCGTTCGGTGCGCATTGGTGGGTGGGTCACCGCTGAAGAGCAGGCGATACGGGCTGAAGAGTTCTTTATTGCTCTGTTAGATCTGCAAGAGATTCTCGGTCTTCCAAATTTTGCGCTGTCACTTCGTGGCGAACTATCACTCCATTATGGCACCGGTGGACGTCCCGGTGTCTGTGCGCACTATCAACCCTCAGCTAGAACCCTTGCCCTGGCTAAAAAAGCCGGAATTGGCAGTTTGGCTCATGAGTGGGCGCACGCTTTAGATCACTATCTGGCTAAGACCTCTTTCGAAGAGGATGTTGGTGCACGTTTCGCAACGACCGCATGGTTGGCTGACTTTACCCACAAAGTGCATCCGCTTAATGATGCCTTAGACCGGCTCTACACGACGCTCTACCTTTCCAACGATAAACAGAGTCCAAGTGACTATGTCACTCGATCCGTTGTCTTAGATAAGCAAGCAGGATCGCTCTATTGGAGCCTGCCTGAGGAGTTGTTTGCTCGTGCATTTGAGGCTTGGATATCGAGAGCGGAGATAAAGAACAGCCTGTTGATCAATCCTAAGGATATTGTGCGAGATACGAAAGGGCTCTATCCGTTCGAGTCTGAAGCCTATGCGATTGATAAAGCGTTTGAAGATTACTTTGGGTTGTTGGGGTATGCGCTTTCTAGGTAGTTTATGGAAGACGCTGCTTATGCCGATGACAGGCTAAAGCCAGTCACGGGAGCTCCGTTAGGTGACAAGCTAAAGCCAGTCACGTCAGTACTACCAAGGTGACTGGCTTTCAGCCTGTCATCCCCTGTTGAGTCAACGGCAAGCTACTCAATCACATGCCTCCTAAGAATGGCTCGATTATGCATCTGAACCTCTGGCCGTTCCCGCCAACCCCAAAACAGCTCTCTGGCTTCAGCAGCTGAATGTTTTAGATCGACAATTGGATCTGGATAGCTCTGCTCACTCTCCAGCATCTGTTTCTCAAGTCCACCCATCGCCCAAGGGGAGTGTCTGAGCTCTTTGGGTAGTTCCGCTAGTTCAGGTACCCATTTCGCGATGAAGTGACCCTCTGGATCATGCTCCTCGGCCTGAAGGGTGGGGTTGTAGATTCTTAACGTATTAATACCCGTTGTACCTGCTTGCATCTGTAACTGTGGGAAGTGAATGCCCGGTTCAAAATCGAGAAACTGTCGAGCTAAGTGAGGTGAGCCGAGGCGCCAATCAATCTTTAGGTAGTGGCATAGAAAGCTTACAAGCATCGCTCGCATTCTAAAGTTGATGTAACCGGTACGATTGAGTGCTCGCATGCAGGCATCAACCAGAGGCACGCCTGTCATACCACTCTCCCACGCCTTTAGATCTTCTTCGACTTTTTTATCTGTTCGCCACGGAAATTGGTTGTAGCCGGCATTGATCGGTTGGGTTTCTATCTCGATCTGAGATTCAAATTTTTGAATGAAGTGGCAGTGCCAGTGCAGACGAGATCGAAACGCTCTAAGAGATTTCTCCCACTGACTTCTGACGCAAGAGGGTTTGGATTGTTGGTAAACCTCAGCTAGGCTGATATTTCCCCACGCAAGGTAGGGGGACAGTCGACTGCAGTGCTTGCGAGAGGCGGAGGGTTTAGAGATCGCTTTGGAATAGAGCTGACCACGCTCCGTGAAAAAGCTCTCTATCACAGATGCTGCTGCGCTAGGGCCACCGTATTGCATCAGCGAGTCAGTCTCTAACCAATCCGGTTGAGGTTTAAAATAGGGTAGTGGGTTTGAGTTACCAAGCCTAGCAGGGATCAGTTGGCTTAGGTCCGGTTGATGCAGTGGACCTTTGATCCGTGCATCCCAATTATCCAGCCAGTTATCGCGACTGCGAGCGCCTCTAATAACGGCTCCGTAGGGTGACTCATTCCACTGAATGCCCTGCTTCATGCATAACCTCTTTACCCGTTTATCACGGGCAAAGGTTTTGGCCATGCCGATCTCTTCGTGGCTATAGATTGAGTGAACATTCGTGATCGAGAGTATTTTAGAGAGCACCTCGGTTGGCTCACCGTTGAGCATGACTATTTCAGAATTAAATGCCGCAAGCTGATGATTGATATCGTTGATGCTCTGATAGATAAACCGCCAGTGACGTTCACTGTAGTGGCTATCTTCCATGAGCTCAGGTTCGAAAATGTAGATAAGCAGTAGAGGTAAGCCTGATTCAATCGCCTCTTTTAGAGGTCGGTGATCGGTCAGGCGAAGATCGCGTTTGAACCAGACAATGTTGATGGGGGTTGGCATGGGTACCTCTGTTGATGCAGAGGTATAGGTTGAGGGGGGTGAATCGGATCACTGCCGCATGATAAAGCCGATGACAGGCTGAAGGCCTGTCACCATTTAGTTAGTCAAAGCCGCTTTGGCGCATTTGCTCATGCGCGTATCGGACTCGTTATGAAGAGTGCACCAGGCTTGGTATTGGCTGAGGAATACTTGGCCAGTCAGTTCGTTTAGGAAATGACTCTTCTTAAGCTGATCCATTACCGGGCCTTTTACCTCTGACAGGTGGAAGCAGACGCCAAAGTCTTTGAGTCGCTGGTTAATCGCCTCAAGGGACTCTAGGGCTGACGCATCAATCAGGTTGACGGCTGGGCACATCAGAACAAAGTGCTGGACCCCTTTTTGTTGGGCAATCAGGTCATAAACACGGTCTTCTAAATAACGCGCGTTAACGAAGTAGAGGCTCATGTCGATACGCAGTGTGATGATCTTCTCATCGTACTCCACCTCAAAACGATCGACGTTACGGAAGTGCTCTGTACCGGGAATTCGGCCGACAATCGCATCGTGTGGCTTACTCGTGCGCTGCAGAAACAGTGCGATCGATAAGGTCACACCGGCGATGATGCCTGCTTCTACACCGACTAACAGCGTCAGCAGTATGGTTGCCAGCATTGCCATGAAGTCAGGCTTCGAGTAGCTCCAAGTGCGTTTTAGGGCGCCGAGGTCGACCAATGACAGAACGGCAACAATAATGGTTGCGGCCAGTGTCGCTTTGGGTAAGAAGAATAGAAGCGGTGTTAGGAAGAGGGTAGCGACTGCAATACCCACTGCTGTGAATGCGCCCGCTGCCGGTGTCTCTGCGCCGGCATCAAAGTTGACAACGGAGCGAGAGAATCCACCTGTCACTGGGAAGCCGCCAGATACCGCTGAACCTACGTTGGATGCGCCTAGGCCAATCAACTCTTGGCTGGGATCAATTCTTTGACGACGCTTTGCTGCCAGTGTTTGTGCAACAGAGACTGACTCAACAAAACCGACAATACTGATCAGCATGGCTGAAATGAGCAGTTGTTGCCAAAGTTCTGCATCAAAATGTGGCAGTGCAAACTCGGGTAGTCCTGTTGGAACGATACCAACGACTTTGACCCCCTCAAGCTCTAGGCGGTAGTAGTAGGTCGCAAAGGCTGTGGCGGCTACAGCCAAAACAGGTCCCGCTTTGGCAATGACATCAGCCAGTTTTGAGTTCATCCCGGTTTTAAGCAGAAGTGGCTTTAAGCTCTTACGGGTCCAGAACAAGAAGGCTGTCGCAGAGACGCCGATAATCAGAGTCGGGATGTTGGTGTCTTCTAGGTGAATGATGATTGAAGAGAGAATGTCATATAGGTTGTGGCCAGACGCGTTGATGCCAAGAATGTGTTTTAGCTGACTGGCGGCGATGATCAGTCCAGAGGCGGTAATAAAGCCGGATATCACCGGGTGGCTGAGCAGATTGGCCATCGCGCCCAATTTGAAAAAGCCCATCAGTATTAGCAGGGTGCCCGAAATGAGCGCCAAAGCACCGGCAGCAGCAATATAATCGGTGGTGTTGGCAAGTCCGAGGCTGCCTAAAGCGGTCGCGGTCATCAGGGAGACAACCGCAACTGGACCAACGGCTAAGGTACGGCTGGTTCCGAAAATAGCGTAAGCGATCAGTGGCAATATACTTGCATATAGCCCCACCTCTGGCGGTAATCCAGCAAGCAGAGCATAGGCCAGTGATTGCGGAATCAACATGATCGTTACAATCACTGCCGCGATAAGATCATTGGTCAGCGACAGTTTATTGTACGATTTTGCCCAGTCTAAAATCGGGAAATAGTTCTTCAAAGTATTAATCCTGAAAAGCAGAAAACGCTGCTTTACTTCTGACGTGCCTCGATTCGCGCTTTAATTCCGTTAAGGTCATACCCAGCATTAGCGGCGGTATCGATAATCGCTTGTGCCTCCTGTCTTGACCCTTCTGCCATGCCCCATAGCATGGTGCAGCGAGTACCGGTGCGACAAAAAGCGAAGATCGGGGTTTGCGCGGAGGCTAAGAACTGATCAAATGCCTCAACATCTTGGTCGCTGATGTTGCCAGAGATAACGGGCTGAGAGACGTAGGTTAACCCCAGCTTCTGACACTCCATTTCAATCAGTGCTAGATCGGGTTGATCCTCGCTCTCGCCGTTTGGTCGGTTGCAAATAACGGTTTTAAAGCCTGCTTCAGCAATGGCTTTAATATCTTCAATCGCTACTTGAGGTGACACGCTGATTGAATCTGTGAGTTTTCTTACATCCATGAAATGTTTCCTTAATTAGAAAAGGTCTACCGGAATTTTTAGGTAGCGCTGACCGTTCTCTTCAGCGGGTGGCAGATGACCAGCACGCATATTGACTTGAACCGATGGCAGAATCAGGCGAGGCATATCAAGTGTTGCATCACGTGATTCACGCATTTGTATAAAGTCAGCCTGATCATGCTCTACGCTAACGTGAATATTGTGCTGACGCTCTTCACCGATGGTGGTTTCAAATTGGTACTCATCACGACCAGGTGCCTTGTAGTCATGACACATAAAGACACGGGTCTCATCCGGTAGGGTGAATAGCTTCTGAATCGACTGGTAGAGGGTTGTTGCATCGCCCCCAGGAAAATCGCAACGCGCGGTTCCGTAGTCAGGCATGAATAAGGTGTCACCCACAAACAGAGCGTCACCGATTAAATAGCTCATACAAGCAGGGGTGTGTCCGGGTGTGTGGATCGCTTTTGCAGCGATTGAGCCGATATTAAATGACTCATCATCTTTGAATAGATGATCAAACTGGCTGCCATCACGTTCGAATTCTGTACCGGCATTAAACGCTTTGCCGAAAACATCTTGTACTACAGTGATGTGATCACCAATGGCTAAGGTGCCGCCCAGTTGATCCTTTAAATAGGGTGCTGCAGATAGGTGATCGGCATGAACGTGAGTTTCAAGAATCCATTTGGTCTGCAGTCCCTCTTCTTTTATGTAGGTGATGATTTGATCGGCTGATACTCGATCAGTTTTACCTGACGCGTAATCGAAATCGAGAACGGAATCGATAATTGCACACTCTTTCGTTTCAGAGTCTGAAACAACGTGGCTGAAGGTAAAGGTGGGTTCATCAAAGAAGGTTTTAACGATAGGCTGCATTGGATGCTCCATCTAGCTTTTAAGGTGCAATTAACGGTCTGTCTAGACTTTAGTTATATGCTTATAGCTTAAGGTAAGTATCCTACTCTTAATTTGCGAATTGTCAATTACGACGGGGGATGTAAAGGGGATTTATTCGAAGGTGTAGAGTCTAAGAATTAAAATGAATTCAACAGCTCTAAAACAAGTGATTGATCGGTTGCTGACATCTTGTCGACCTTGAATGATTCGGTAATCTCAGTGATCAATTGAGCTAGATTCAGTTTTGCATCTTGGCTATGAAGTAGATCGATATGCCCCCTGATATAGGAGATCGCAAACAGCTGATCAGGGTTGTCCAGTGAGACGGTTTCAAGCTCTAACAGTTGATCGGATAGGGTCTTTAAATCAATCATAAAATTCCACGGATTTTAAGTTAAGAAGGTGCTCTTTGCCGTCTGCATCGATTCGGATTAAACGTATGGTGAGGTAGTCGAGCTCTTTTGCCATCCAGATAAGAGTCGTATGCTGTTGGCCGGCCCTAACCAGTTGCAATTTTTCACATAGAAAAGTTCCTGCAGGGGTTTTCAGTAACTCCTCGCCAAGCCGATTAAACTGATAGCTCTTGATCTGCCCACCATCAGCGATTCTATAGTCAAGTTGTTGCCGCCCTGACTTTAAATCTTCTCTGAGTTGAAGCTGGTAACTGAGCCTATCTTGAACTGCACTCTCCCAAGGTTGATTCCAGGGGTCCCCATTGACCAGTGTCGTAATTCGGCCTCCAGCCTCATCAAAGTCAACTGAGATAGAGCGTGAGCGACCAAACAGACTGCGCTCGTAGTTGTATAAGAGCGGTGACCACTCACCATGACTGAATTTGAGCTCGCTGGTTTCGCTCTGCTTGGCCATAAACGCTGAGGCTCTGTTGGTAAATCGCCAGGTTCCTGTGGAGGTTTTAACGAGCTCTCGTGTCGCAGTCACCGGAACATCAATTAAAAGATCGATGTTGGCACTGTAAGAGGCTTTAAAAGGGGTAGGTTGAGCAAAGGATGGGCCGATAAGAAGTATCGATAACAGTGCTACCCAACTTCTCATCTTCCCATTAATCCTCATTTACACTCGGTAAAGGTAGCCTGTTTCACCCAAAGGTGATCCGTCTAGAAAGACTCGGTTGTTCTCTAGAGTGATGCGTTCAGAGGCAAACCAAGAGACTGCAAGTGGGTAGATTTTATGCTCTAGCTGATGCACTTTTTGGATCAATGAATCAACAGTGTCGCCTTGCTCGATGTCGGTAGCAGCCTGAATGATGGCAGCTCCGCCGTCCAGCTCTTCTGAGACAAAGTGCACAGTACAGCCATGCTCTGTATCGCCAGCCTCCAATGCTCTCTGATGGGTGTTGGTGCCTTTATATTTAGGCAGAAGAGAGGGGTGGATGTTAAGAAGTCGACCGCTGAAGTGCTGAACAAATTCGTCTGTCAAGATCCGCATGAAGCCAGCCAATACCACGAGGTCCGCTTGCCATGCATCGATCTGCTCCATCAGTGCACTATCAAACGCAAGGCGTGAATCGAAATGGGTATGATCAACCACAGCTGTCTCTATACCGGCTTTTTTAGCGCGCTCTAAACCATAGGCTCTCTCTCTGTTTGAGAGCACGCCAACAACACGGCAGTGCTGGTCGTTGGCGGTAGCATCTATGATGGCTTGTAGATTCGATCCCGACCCTGAGATTAGAACTACAATGTTCTTCATCGTTAGTGGCTCATACCTGCCAGCTCAACTTGCTCGTCGCCCGCGGCAGCGTTTGCGATAGAGCCGATCAACCAAGCCTCTTCGCCAGCGGCTGATAGGATCTCAATGGCCTTATCAGCTTCGCTGCCAGGAACACAGATCACCATGCCAACGCCACAGTTTAGGGTGCGGTACATCTCTGTTTGATCAACGTTGCCGCCGGCTTGAATCCAACGGAATACTTCTGGAATCTCCCAGCTATTGGTATCGATCACCGCTTTTGCGCTCTCAGGAAGTACGCGTGGGATGTTCTCTAGAAGGCCACCGCCGGTGATGTGAGACAGAGCGTTAACCTGTACCTTCGAGATCAGCTCAAGAACCGATTTAACGTAGATGCGAGTAGGTTCCATCAGTGCATCTGCGAGCGTACCCTTACCCATTGGTTGGTTTAGGTCAGCGTTAGACACTTCAAGAATTTTACGAATCAGTGAGTAACCGTTTGAGTGGGGACCCGATGAACCCAGTGCGATTAGAGCGTCACCAGCTTGTACTTTAGTACCATCAATGATCTCTGATTTCTCGACAACGCCAGTACAGAAGCCGGCTAGATCGTAATCGTCGCCTTCGTACATGCCTGGCATTTCGGCTGTTTCACCACCAACCAGTGCGGCACCGGCCAGTTCACACCCTTTACCAATACCGGATACAACGTCTGCTGCCATATCGACATTCAGTTTGCCTGTTGCGTAGTAGTCAAGGAAGAATAGAGGCTCTGCACCAGCAACGACTAGGTCATTAACACACATAGCCACCAAGTCGATACCGATGGTGTCATGACGGCCAAGATCCATGGCCAACTTCAGTTTTGTGCCGACACCGTCGGTGCCCGAGACTAGAACTGGCTGGCGGTAACCCTCTGGGATTTCACACAGGGCACCAAAGCCACCCAAACCGCCCATCACTTCTGGACGGGCTGTGCGTTTAGCAACACCTTTGATTTTCTCGACAAGGGCGTTACCTGCATCGATATCGACTCCAGCATCTTTGTAGCTGATTGAAGGGGTATTGGTATTGCTAGACATCTGTGTTTAACCTCAGGGGTGAAAGCGAATTTAATAGGTTGTGAATTCTATCAGTTTGCGCACCGCTGAGCTATTGTGTGTTACAGTTCTTAGCAAATTTAGCGATGATTTTTTCTTAGGTTTTTTGATGTCTCGCCATTTAATGAAAATCAAGGTTCTAGTTCTAGCTTCAGCTCTACTGACTTGCTCAGTGAGTGCGGTGGCTAAAGATCTACTATTGTGGCCAGTTGATGGGCGCGAATCGCCGGTCAAAGCTGAGCAAGAGAGTGCTCGTTGGGTGCAATTCTTGGTCGAAAAAGGTCGATCTGAATCCATCTCAGTCGCACTGCCCAGTGAATTTGGCGTCGGGCCACTGTTCTACCCTCAACTGGTTCAGGGGCAATCCATTGATGAAACACTTCAGCGCAGTGCAGCTGGCACCGGTAATGGTGCGGCAGTGCTCGTGCAATTGAACGAGGGTGGTATCAATTGGCGTTTTATTAAAGAGGGCGTAGGTCAAAATCTTCGCACTTCCGTGACCAGTGATGGGCTTGCCTTGGGTGTCAGTTGGCTAAAAATGCAACTGGACTTAGAGGAGGGTCCGGCCATTGATGAGCGCTCCACCGCTGATGAAATAGTCGAGCAGCCAAATGTTAACACCGCAAAAGTTGAATCGATTAAACCGGAAAGGGTTGAAGCTCCAACGGCTCAGGTAGATCAGGTTGCGGCTCCCGTTATCTCTGCTGTTGAATCCGCTGCACCCGTTTTACCCACACAGAGTTCTGAGATTGTTTCCAGTAACTATCAACACAGTGGTCATGAGATCAGCGTGACAGGACTGGATGATCTCTCCTCACTGTTACGAGTGACAGGTAAACTACGTGAGACAGAGGGTGTTAAATTTTTGTATGTGTCACAGATGAACGACGTTGAAACTCGTTTAGTGGTGGGTTCTGATCTCGGGCTTGCCGAACTGAGTGCTCTATTGGTTGAGCAATCTTGGTTAGAGGAGACGGGTATTGATGCTTACCAGTACAAACCCTTTCAGCTGGAAGAGCCAGCAACCCTTGAAGCCTTATTAGAGCCTTTGTCTACTGATAGTGATGCTACTCTTGTGCCTGAGGCAGAAATCACTCCATCAATTGAAGAAGTGATCGAATAATGCAGCAGCGTTGGTTTATTCTCTCAGTTCTAATTGTTATCACAATCCTTCTATATCTATTGGCACCGGTGTTAAGTCCCTTTGTGGCAGGTGCTCTATTGGCTTACATTTCAGACCCTATTGCTGATCGATTAGAGGCAAAAGGCATGGGCCGAACCCCGTCTGTCATTGTTGTATTTACCTCCTTAGCACTTGTTCTGGTAGGCGCATTACTTCTGCTGATTCCGCAGTTGTCACATCAAATTCAGATTGTGGCGCAGCGAATTCCAGTGGTTATCGAACTGGTTAACAACGAGCTGATCCCTCTGATTGAAGCCAACTTAGGTCTGTCCATTGCTAAACCGGATCTGGCTAAAATTACAGCCGTGTTGGCTCAACACTGGCAGAGTACCGGTTCAATCGCGACCGCTCTAATTTCCTCTATTACACAGTCTGGATTGGCTATTGCTGCTTGGTTAGCCAATCTGGTGTTGATTCCAGTAGTCACTTTCTATCTGTTGAGAGATTGGGACAAGATGGTCGCAAACATCGCTGAGTTGTTGCCAAGAAACTTGGAACCTAAAGTCTCTATCTGGGCAAAAGAGTGTGATTTTGTACTGGGTGCTTTCATGAAAGGGCAGTTAGTGGTCATGCTGGTGCTGGGTGTTATCTATGCGATCGGTCTGGCACTTCTCGGGGTAGATCTTGCTCTACTGTTGGGATTAATTGCAGGGTTGGCGAGCATTGTCCCTTACCTTGGCGTGATTATTGGCATTCTATCCTCTTCGGTTGCGGCTTATGTTCAGTTCCAAGATCCGACCATTCTTATCGGCGTGGCGGCGGTCTTTATAGTCGGCCAACTGCTGGAAGGTATGGTTCTGACCCCGAAACTCGTCGGTGATCAGATCGGTCTTCATCCGGTTGCGGTTATTTTTGCAATCATGGCGGGTGGTCAGCTGTTTGGCTTCATTGGTGTGTTGTTGGCGCTGCCGGTGGCAGCTATTATTCGCGTGTTATTGTCACATCTTCACAGTGGCTATAAACAGAGTTCGCTTTACCATCACGCAGTTGATCAGGATGAACCGTCAGTCTGATGTCTCTCTCATCACAGAATACTCCTCAGCAACTCCCTTTAGGTGTTCAGCTTCGCAGTGACGCTAAGCTATCTCGTTTTGTGCAGTCCCAACAGAGTGCATTAATACCAGCGTTAAAGGGTTTGATTAATAGACAAGAGAATCAGTCTCAAGAGTCCTTTGTCTATTTATACGGTCGTGAGAATACCGGTAAGAGTTATCTTCTTCAGGCGCTCTGTAATGAGGCGGAGCTTCTTGGTATTTCGGCGATCTATCTACCACTGAGTCAAACCGATGAATTGTCGGTAGAGATGCTTGAGGGGTTGGAGCATTTTCAGCTGGTCTGTTTGGATGATGTCGGCGCTGTAATAGGAGATTCAGCTTGGCAAGAGGCGCTGTTTCATCTATTCAATCGCATTCGGGACATTGGCCACTCACTGCTGATCAGTGGTGACGATTCCCCCGCAAACAGCCAAATTGAGCTTCAAGACCTTCGTTCACGCTTAGCTTGGGGGCTGGCTTTCAAGCTCGAGGCTCTCTCGGATGAGCAGAAGCGGGAAGCGATTCAGCAAGAGGCTGCTGCTAGAGGCTTGGTGTTGGCTGCTGAGGTCGCACAGTATCTACTGAATCATGGTGAGCGAGATCTTTCGAAACAGTATGAATACCTTGATCAGTTGGATCGAGCCTCATTGCAGGCGCAACGAAAACTGACCATCCCCTTTGCTAAACAGGTGTTGGGTTGGCTGTGACGCTGCAACGTCTTTTTGATCACCCTGATTTTATGGCTATCTACAAGCCGATAGGTGTTGGGATGCACTCTGAGTCTGGGGAGATAGGTCTTCAGATTATTGCTGAGCAACAGTTTGGGTTAAAACTTTGGATGGTGCACCGCTTAGATAAGGTGACATCGGGCGTGCTTCTGTTCGCTAAACATGCCGAGGCAGCCGCAGAACTATCAAAGCTGTTCAGTGAACAGTCCATTCAAAAAACTTATCTCGCCCTAAGCCAATCCAAGCCGAAACGAAAGCAGGGTCGCATCAAAGGCGATATGGTAGCGGCGCGCAATGGAAGTTATAAGCTGCTCAAAACTCAGTCTAACCCGGCAATCACTGACTTCTTTACACTCTCTGTTGAGCCAAGTGTTCGCCTCTTCGTCTGTCGACCTAAAACCGGTAAGACTCACCAGATTCGAGTCGCCCTGAAAAGTGAAGGTGCTGCAATACTCGGTGACCAGCGGTATGGTCAGCCTGCTGATCGAACCTACCTGCACGCTTGGCGTATTGAATTTCAGTATCAAAAAGAGAGTTTTCAGATAGAGGCAGCCCCTCTAGAAGGTGAGTGGTTTAACAAAAACACCTTTATCGACAAGCTGAAACAACTTGAAAATAGCGACTATTGGCCAGAACATTGGCTTAAGAACCAGAATTAATGAGATTTAAATTATGAGTGATGATCGAGTCATTAGAGATTTTACACTGCGCAGCAAAGAGGATCGTGAAGAGCTAATGCTGCATACCTGGTGCGATCATTGTCAGAAAGTGGATCTGGGTATGAGTGACCCTGTTGAATACGAACTGCATGGTATTATCTTTCTGGAAGGGAAGTGCCAGATGTGTGGAGAGGTTGTTCTGACTGAGATTACAGACGATGAATTCTGATTACCTTGATCGATTCGCAGGTATTGGGCGCCTCTATGGCACTGATTCACTCGAAAAGTTTCACAAGACTCATGTTGCCGTTGTCGGTTTAGGTGGCGTTGGCTCCTGGGTGGTAGAGGCGCTTGCCCGGAGTGGTATCGGTGAGCTTAGCCTCATTGATCTAGATGAAATTTGTGTCTCAAACACGAATCGCCAGATGCATGCGGTTAGCTCAAATTTAGGTGCCTCAAAAGTTCAGGTGATGGCGGATCGTGCGCGCGAGATTAATCCCGATTTAATTATTCACGAGCATGAGTGTTTTGCGACGCAAGATAATCTTACTGACCTATTGGTTGAGCCGATTGATTATGTCGTCGATGCCATTGATAGTGCCGGTGTTAAAGCGGCAATGATTGCGTACTGCCGTCGCCGCAAGATTCCGATCGTTACCACCGGCGGGGCTGGTGGGTTGATTGATCCGCTTAAAATTGAAGTTGCTGATCTAAGTAAAACTCAGCACGATGCGCTGGCCGCTAAGGTTCGTTCAATATTGAAACGTCATTTCGGGTTCAGTCGAAGCGGTAAACGATTTGGTGTCGAGTGTGTCTTCTCGCAGGAGCAGGCTAGGTATCCACAGTTGGATGGATCTGTCTGTGCAACAAAAAACTTTGGTGAGAGTGATGTGCGTTTAGACTGTTCTGGAGGATTAGGGGCAGTTACTTCAGTCACGGCTGCGTTCGCAAATGTTGCGGTAAGCCGAGTGTTGATCAAGATGAGTGAGCGAGTCGCCCGAGAGAGAAAACAGGCCGATCAGAGCAGAGCCTGACCGGCCAAAGAGCAATATGCTTTGGAGGCTTAAGCAGCCTGAGTTAGACGTGCTAGCGCTGATTCACGAGTTGTGCGAAGTTCGCTAACAAAAACACGGCTTAGACGTTTGCTTGTAGTGTCAACCAACTCAGCCAGTGCTTGGCTGCGAAGTGCTTGAGCTTCTTTGATTGCTGCTTCTAGATCTACAGTTGCGTATGTGTAAGGCATGTTCATTTCCTCTAATTCGTTTCGCTGTTCAATTTGTGATCATACTAAAGGTGTATAAGCCTCTCGACAAACGATCCTTTTTTGATTTATTGTTGAGTTAAATTCACTTACAGGAATCTTCTATGCGACGCTTACCACCACTTAATGCTCTTCGTGTGTTCGATGCTGCTGCCCGCCATGGTAGCTTTAACCGCGCCAGTGAAGAGCTTTGTGTCACGCCATCGGCGGTTAGCCATCAGTTGAAGTCACTTGAAGAGTTTTTAGGTGTTGAGCTTTTTAAACGTGAGAAGCGAACCATTTCGTTGACGGCTGCAGGGGAGCGTTATTTACCCTCGGTGCAGATAGCCTTAGACGAACTGGAGCAGGCGACACGCAGATTGGTTGCAGCGCCTAATACCAACGTGGTGAAGGTGAGCATCGCGCCAGCCTTCTTAACACGTTGGTTGGTACCACGCATCACGCGTTTTCAAGAGCGCTTTCCTGAAGTTGAGCTTCGAGTTGAATCTTCGATTGAGTACATCGACTTTGATAACTCCGAGACTGATATGGCTGTCTATTATGGTACTGGCCATTGGAAAGGCATCGAGTCGCATATGATGCGTAATATCTTTCTGACACCCGTCATGAGTCCCAAACTCCTTGAGGGTAAAGATCCACTCAACACACCCAAAGACATGCTAAACCACACTTTGATTAATGTCTCAGGTCGTAGTCATGAGTGGACAAAGCTGCTCCAAGAACAGGGGATCTCCATCACTGAGATAAACAAAACCATCTCCTTCTCCAGCACCTCGTTGGCGGTATCGGCGGCATCAGAAGGGATCGGTATAGCACTGGCAGATACTGCTCTGTTGGGCAGAGAGCTAGAGAGTGGTCGCTTAATCGCGCCCTTTGATATCAGTTTGGATAGCCATAACGCTTTCTATCTGGTCTACCGCAAGAATCATGGACTAACGCCTGCAATGATGGCTTTTCGTGACTGGATTCTGGAAGAGATGCAAGCGGATATCGATGCCGCTAACGTTGGAAACTAGTTTCAATGCAGCGTATTAAGCCACTCCTGACGGCGTTGTTAATCATTCTGCCGCTGGGCGTCAGTGTCTATCTTTTGCAATCGGTGTTAAATGGCTTTTTAGAGCGAGATCCCATAACAACGGATTGCGATGTTAATTTGGAGACCTGCCTAATTGAACTCCCGTCCGATAGCGAGGAGAGCAGGGTGCTGAGCCTCAGCATGAATCCCAAACCGGCTAAATCGCTGGTACCTCTGACATTCAGCTTTACAGTCGATGGGCAACAACCCGAGAGTGCTTGGCTCGATCTGCAAGGGACTACGGAGTATATGGGTATCAACCAGACACCGATTAAATTCAATGGTGAGAGTTGGTCGGGAGTCACCGAGCTTTCAGTCTGCACGACGGGGTTAATGGTCTGGAAGGCTCGCTTGATCATTACCGAACAGGATGGCGAGAGTTATCCCGTCGATTTCTTTTTTGAGGCAGAGTGATTTTTTGGTGGAGCCATATCGAAGATGTGGCGATCTTTTCGGTGACAGGCCTTCAGCCTGTCATCCGCTAGTAGGCTTTACTACCTTTCTGGAAGACGTTGAGAGAGTGGATGTCAGGCTAAAGCCAGACACCGGTGCTACTAGCAAAGTTATAATTAGTACCAATCGCGGCCTTTTCAAGACCGCTCCAACAGTGCCGAACTCGAATCTCGTGCCGATTTGTCCACGTCCGATCGAGAGTGAGTACGATGGTTTTTCACGGTTAAGAGTTCAATCGGCTGAGGCCCGGATGGCCGAAGTCTGCAACGGAGGCAGGAGCCGACTTTGCAGTGTCCTATTGGACTTCAGTGAAAAATCATTGAACGGAGCGTGCCGCAGGCCGAGTGAGCGTGGTCAGTTTTTGGGTACTTTTTGCTGACCAAAAAGTGCCAATGGCCAGCCTTTAGGCTGGGTATTCGCTTTAAACATTTATGCCATAAAAAAGCCCCGCACTGCGGGGCTAAAAAGGAATCTTCAATCGATGAAAAATGAAGAAAACGAACACAAGGGATTTGTTCGTTACCTAATCCATTAGGCATGGATTAAATATAAGTCTTATTTGTGCGGTGCACAATATGTAAAAGCTGATTTTTAAGTCAACTTATTTATAAGACTCAATCCTGTATGCTGCGGTGCGGAATAAGGCTACTCTTCGATAATTAGATTGCTCTTTCTGAATGGGTGTGCGGCATAGGTGCCCATGACGCGAACCTCTTTAGCAAAGAAATGAAGCTCTTGTAGGGCTAGCTGCATGGCTGGCTCTTGAGGGTGCGAGGCTACATCTAGGTGGAAGCTGGTGACCTGCATCGTATCCGAAGCCATGTAACTTTCTAGCTTAAGAATGTTCAGGCCATTAGTGGCAAAACCACCCAATGCTTTATACAGCGAGGCTGGGATATTTCGAGCGGTGAACAGGATCGAGGTCATGAACTCTTTGTCAGCATCGTATTCCGGCACCTTACTGTCACGTGCCAGAATTAAGAAGCGCGTGGTATTACCTTCGACGTCTCTAAACCCCTCTTTGACGATATCTAAACCATAGAGTTCTGCAGCAAGTGAAGAGGCGATAGCGCCTAGCTCTGGATCTGGATTCTCTGAAAGATCCGACGCAGAGCCTGCCGTGTCAAGTGCCGCGATAGGTTCAAGTCCTAGTGCTCGAATGTTGCCATCACACTGTGCCAGCGCCTGGGGGTGTGACCAAACACGTTTTAGCTGCTCAACTTTAGTGCCCGGAATAGCGAGTAGGCAGTGATTAACCGGCTCAAAGTGTTCAGCAATGATGTGCAGTTGAGTCTTAGGCATTAAGCGGTAGATCTCTTCGACACGACCGGCAGTGCTGTTCTCAAGTGGGATCATCGCTAAACGCGCTTCACCACGTTCAACCATAAACATTGCATCAGCAAAGCTCTCACATGCGTGTGCCTCCAATTCTGGGTGGACACGGGTACAAGAGAGGTGAGAGTAGGCACCAGGAACACCCTGATAAGCGATTTTTGCGGGTAGGTCTGTCATATCAACTGCTTAATGAGAGAATTAAAGCGATATTATTGCACATCTCTTTACTCGGCCAATAGCCTTCAGAGGACTGAGGGAAGTTTTAAAGATAAAAAAACCTGCCGAGCGTGAGCAGGGCAGGCTTTTATTCAAGTCAGATTTTAGAGTGCATATATGACTGCAAGCAGACCGGTTACCGACATCGTAATCGTGTAAGGCAGTGCCATCCACACCATCGTACCGTACGAGAGGCGAATCAACGGAGCAATCGCAGAGGTTAGCAGGAATAGGAACGCTGCTTGACCGTTCGGAGTCGCTACCGATGGGATATTAGTACCGGTATTTACAGCAACTGCTAGGTGGTCAAACTGTTCACGAGTGATATCACCTGCGTTCAATGCCGCTAGAATCTCATTAATGTAGACCGTCGCAACAAATACGTTATCCGAGATTGCCGATAGCACACCGTTTGCAATGAAGAAGACAGACGGCTGTTGACTTGGCTCTAGTGAAAGTGCCATGTGAATGATCGGCTGGAACAGGTGCTGATCGTGAATCACTGATACCACTGTAAAGAAGACAACCAGCAGAGCGGTGAAAGGGAGTGCCTCTTCAAAGGCTTTACCGATCTGATGCTCTTCTGTGATGCCGTTAAAGGCGGTCAATAGAATGATTACGGTCAAACCGATCATGCCCACTGGGGCCAAGTGGAAGGCTAGACCAATGACTAGGAATACTGCCACTGCAGCCTGAACGATTAGGCTAACGCGTTGTTTCTTGGTCATCTTAGCCGATTGATCTTTATCGTAATCAACCAGAATTTGGCGAACGTTCTCAGGCAATTTAGCGCCGTAACCGAAGGTGCCGGTCTTCTCTAGTACTACAACGGTTAGAAGGCCAACCGCCAGTACAGGCATAGTGATCGGTGCCATGCGTACGAAGAACTCAATAAAGGTCCACTCCGCTTTCTGGGCAATCAACAGGTTTTGTGGCTCACCGACTAGCGTACAGACGCCGCCTAGTGCTGTACCCACAGCACCGTGCATCAAGAGACTTCTTAAGAAACCACGGAAGTTTTCTAGGTCTTGGCGACGCTCTTCATGAACGTCATGGTCAGACGTATGGTCGTGTGCCGAGTCGTTATTTTTGCCCGAAGCGACCTTGTGGTAGACCGAGTAGAAACCGACACCAACACTGATCAATACAGCAGTCACCGTCAACGCGTCTAGGAAGGCCGATAGGAAGGCTGCAGAGATAGAGAAAAGTAGAGAGATCGTTGTCTTAGAGCGAACTTTAACCAGTATCTTAGTGAAGACCCACAGCAGGAGGTCCTTCATGAAGTAGATACCAGCAACCATGAACATCAACAGAAGGATGACTTCTAAGTTGGCGTTGATCTCGTGGTATACGTTATGTGGATCGGTTAAGCCGATCACGACCGCTTCAATCGCAATCAAACCACCCGGCTGAAGTGGGTAACATTTAAGCGCCATCGCCAGTGTGAAAATGAATTCGAAAATTAGCAACCAGCCTGTTACGACAGGGCCAGCTGTTAAAAGTAGGATAGGGTTGGCTACAAGGAAGAAAAGGATTGCTTGCTTGTACCAAATTGGCGAGTTGCCCAAAAAGTTTCGGGTAATTGCCGACATGGTTGATTGATTCATGTAGGGTCCTTACAGTTATTTTAATTTGCCCAAAAGCAAAAAAGCGCAAAGATTATAAGGTTATTCCTTTAGTTTGGAAACTGCGGTTTTAATACTTTAGTTTTATATAACTATTACAAATAAGCATTGCCGTTTTTAGGGAGTCTTCTTGAAATACTTAATTGCCCATCAAAATCGTCTGATCTTGGCTGACCCAGAACTAGGGGTTGTGTTGGATCGTATTGATCTCTCCCTATCCTTTGACAGCGAGTATGAGATCGAACGTTACCCTGTGTTACCGGGCTATGAGTTGGTCAGAATGTCTGAGGTACCTGGCAGTGCCAAAGTGGTGGATCTTCGAGCTGAACTTGAACGGTCTGATCCATTCCAGTATCAGTTGCTCTCCAGAGCTCAGCAGTTATTGAATTGGCGAGTGAATCATCAGTTTTGTGGTCGCTGTGGTGGGGGTATGGCGTTCGGTTTGACGGAGATGGTCCTGAAATGTACTGACTGTGGGCATCACGCTTACCCGAGACTCTCTCCCTGTATCATCACTCTCGTTGAGGATGGCGATCGAATCTTGTTGGCCCATAACGCTAAGTTTACACCCAATCGATTCAGTACTTTAGCTGGATTTATTGATGCCGGTGAGACGGCTGAGCAGGCGGTAGCACGAGAGGTCAAAGAGGAGGTAGGTGTTGAAATCAGCGACATTCGTTACTTCAAAAGCCAGCAGTGGCCATTTCCTGACTCGCTGATGTTGGCGTTTTTTGCGCAGTATGCCGGTGGCGACATTAAACCTGATGGTCGTGAGATATTAGAAGGGCGTTGGTTTACCAAGGAAGAGCTACATAAAGTGGTGCTGCCACCCAAATTCGCTATTTCTAGAGCGTTGATCGACGACTGGGTTGCACGTCAAAGTTGATTTGCAGCTATAGCTGGGTATCAGTGCCTAAAGAGTTTGCCCAGTTTGGTGGCGAGCATGACATCGCCCTCGGCGCGCAGCAGACCTTTCATAAAAGCACTCATGCCATCGATCTCACCCTGAATAACGCCAATGAAGGTCGCTTCATCCATAATCATGGTGATGTTTGGGTCGGAGTGCTCACCCCAGTTGGCATCTAACTTAGAATCCTCGATCGTTAGGTAGAATGAATCTGCATCATTCAACGAGAACTGAAACGTCTTATTTAGACCTTTGGCGTTGTCAGAATTGAATCGATCTTGCAGCTTGTTGAAAACCTGCGTGAGGGTGACATTTGAAGACATAAAAACCTAGCGCTCATTAGAAGTGGCTATGTTAACCTACCCCTCTCTGTTAATCGACTTTCTTACGAGGTAATCAGTGGTCGAGTTTTTTTCTGAATATGGTCTTTTCTTAGCTAAAACGGTCACTTGGGTGGTTGCGATTGGGCTGGTGCTTGCGATGATTGCAGCGGCGGCTCAAAAACGTCGTAAGCCTAACGACGGAGAGATTGAAGTCGAGTCGCTTAATGATCACTTCACCGAGCTAAAAGAGACGTTAGAAGACCATATATTGGATGAGCATCGCCTCAAACAGATGCATAAAGCGCAAAAGAAGCAGGATAAAGAGGAGGCTAAAGCCCGTAAAAAGGCGGCCAAGTCCGATGCTCAAGCAGAAGAGGATCGCAAACGAATCTATGTCATCGACTTCGATGGCGACATCCAAGCCTCTGAAGTCGACAAGATGCGCCAAGAGATCACAGCGGTTCTGACGTTGGCAAGAGAGGTCGACGAAGTGGTTGTTCGTCTAGAGAGCCCTGGTGGATTGGTGCATGGCTATGGCTTGGCTGCATCACAACTAGAGCGCATTCGTCGTAAGCAGATTCCACTGACGGTGTGTGTCGATAAAGTGGCTGCCAGCGGTGGTTATATGATGGCATGTATCGCCAATAAAATTGTCGCAGCTCCCTTTGCACTGATCGGTTCCATTGGTGTGGTTGCACAGATCCCCAATTTTCATCGCCTTCTTAAGAAGAATGACATCGATTACGAAGTCTTAACGGCCGGTGATTACAAGCGAACTCTAACGATGTTTGGTGAGAACACTGATAAAGGTCGTGAAAAGTTTGTTGAGGAGCTAGAGGATACGCACGCTCTTTTCAAAGAGTTTGTCGCTGACTACCGCTCGGATTTAGACATTGAGAAAGTGGCGACGGGTGAAGTCTGGTTTGGTCGTCGCGCCATTGCCAATGGTCTTATTGATCAGATAGAGACCAGTGATGACTATCTGGTTAATGCCGCCGATGACGCTGATATCTACAAAGTGAGCTATCAGGTGAAGCAGAGCTTACAAGAGCGCCTCGAACACTTTGGTGTCTCGGCCATTACAGGCGTTGCTGGTAGAGCTTGGTCAAGCCTGACACAGAGCCGTTTCTGGGCGCGCTGATGAGTCGTATTGAGATCTCCATTGCTGATCAAACCTTAAGGTTACTGACCGATTCGGGTGAGCAGAGTTGGAGCGTCTCAACGGCTTTAAACGGGCCGGGGAATATTAAAGGGTCAGGCTGTACACCGCTTGGGCAGCACAAAGTAAAGCTTAAAATTGGCGAATCTGCACCGACCAACAGTGTCTTTGTTGGTCGTCGATCAACCGGTGAAATCTATTCAGAAACGCTAGCCAAGCAGTACCCAGAACGAGATTGGATTTTGACACGAATCATCTGGCTACAGGGTATGGAGTACGGCTTCAATCGTGGTGGTCAGGTCGATACACTAAGTCGTTTCATATACATCCATGGCACACCTGATACTGAGCCGATGGGGGTGCCTAAATCACACGGCTGCATCCGAATGAGAAACCAGAATCTGATTGAGCTGTTTGATCAGGTCAACAACAACATGATCGTAAATATTACGGCTTAATTGGAGAGAGTAATGAGCAGTGGCGCCCTAATGCTGGATATTGCTGGGACTGAGTTAACGCCCGCTGAGGTTGAGACTCTCAAGTCTCCCCAAGTGGGAGGGTTGATTCTCTTTGCTCGTAACTACCAAAACCCTGCACAACTTCGACAACTTATGACGTCGATCCGTCAGGTCCGTCCTGACCTGTTAGTGGCGGTCGACCAAGAGGGTGGTCGTGTGCAGCGATTTAAAGAGGGCTTCACCCGACTGCCACCAATGCGAGTATTCAGTGAAGCTTGGCAAGAGAACCCTAGCAAAGCGGTCGCTTGGGCTCATGAGTTTGGCTGGTTGATGGCGACAGAGTTGCGCGACTATGACATCGATATCTCATTCGCCCCTGTGTTAGATCTCGATTACGGCCACTCAGAGGTGATCGGCGACCGTTCGTTTGGCAGCGATAGCGAACAGGTTGAAGCACTGGCGGGAGCCTTCATGTCAGGCATGCATGAAGCGGGCATGGCGACCACGGGTAAGCACTTTCCAGGGCATGGTTGGGTGGAGGTGGATTCACATTTAGGTCTTCCAGAAGATCAACGCAGTTTTGCTGAAATTGATGCTCAAGACCTACAGCCCTTTGCCAAGTTGATTAAACGCGGCTTGGATGCCGTTATGCCGGCCCATATTAAATACACCAGTGTCTGCTCACAGCCAGCTGGATTCTCAGAGTTTTGGTTGCAACGCCAACTGCGTGAGCGATTAAGTTTTGATGGCGTGATCTTCAGTGATGATCTCTCTATGGAGGGTGCAGCAGAGACTGGCAGTTATTCTGATAGAGCCGATGCCGCGCTGGCAGCCGGTTGTGACATGGTGCTTGTCTGCAACGCCCCCGAGCGTGCTCAGGAGGTACTGCAGCATCTAAACAGCATTAGCCACAGTGGCTCTGATCGAATTGTAAGAATGCGTGCTAGACCTAAGCGCCCGAGTGATTCTGAACGCTTGGCTCGCGTAAGAACGATGGCGAAAGAGTTGGTCTAACTGATTGTTTATTGGAGTTTTTAAGTGACTGAATTGTTAAGTTGGGTGCTTAACCCACTGTTAAATGCCATACCTGCCTTGAATCAATATCAGTGGTTACTGCAAGGCGCTGTGATTCTGTTGATGACACTGATCGTCTCTCTAGTCAGTAATACTTTGCTGAATCGACTGATTCCCTTCATCAATAATCTCTCGTCCGTTTGGAATCAGGTATTCATTGATACCGTGCGTGCCCCTTTAAGTCTTCTGGTCTGGGTGGTGGGTATTACGCTCTCACTTGATATTGCCGCACGAGCACTGGACGAGATCGACCTGGTTCTGACGCAATCTTTGCGCTCGTTAGCCTATATTCTGTTGGCAGCATGGACGTTAATCCGTCTGATTAAACGGGTTGAGCAGCAGTTAGTGGATGGCGTTTCTGGTCGTCCTGGTGTTGATCGAACCACCGCTGATGCGGTTGCAAAACTACTGCGATTAACCGTCCTTCTGTTTGCGGGTTTGGTGCTGCTTCAACATTTGGGCGTCAGTGTCTCAGGCATACTAGCGTTCGGTGGTGTCGGTGGTTTGGCTGTCGGTTTTGCCGCAAAGGACCTGCTGGCTAACTTCTTCGGTGGGTTGATGATCTATATGGATCGTCCCTTCAAAGTGGGGGATTGGATTCGCTCCCCCGACAAAGAGATTGAGGGAACGGTTGAAGAGATCGGTTGGCGCTTAACCCGTATTCGCACCTTCGATAAACGACCGCTCTACGTCCCTAACTCAACCTTTGCCAGTATTGCCGTTGAGAATCCATCTCGTATGACTAACCGTCGTATCTATGAAACCATTGGTGTTCGTTATGACGATGCGGCTGTGGTTGAACAGATTGTTGCGGATATTAAAGCGATGTTGCAGAGCCATGCTGACATCGATCAGAGTCAAACTCTGATCGTAAACCTGAACCACTTTGGTGCCTCATCGATCGATATTATGGTCTACACCTTCACTAAAACGGTTAACTGGGTGGAGTTCCACTCGGTTAAGCAGGATGTATTGGTTAAGATAATCAATCTTGTTGAAGCGCGTGGCGCAGAGATCGCTTTCCCAACCTCTACGATTCATATTGCCCCGAATGAGGCGCCGTCGAACTAGTTTACGGTGTTTGCTGTCTCTGTTGAGGTCACCAGATCGGTGACCTCCATCTCAACCGCTTCGACCGGTCTAAAGAGTACCAGCATTCCCAGAACGGGGTGATCGATGTAGTGCAGATCCTTCGAACGCATGCGACGTGACTCCTCAAAATGGATCGTTTCAGCGGGCTCGTCGGTCAAGCTTAAACCGTTAGGGTAGTAGTTGATCGATGGGTAGATATGCAGATAACGCTGACGCTCAATGCGTAATGTACCTTCGAAGTTTCCAAATGCATCCAATAACAGAGTGGTGCGGTTAGCGCCAGGTTTAAACTGATCCAGCCAGCTATTGTGGTAGAGCAGCTCATACCCTTTTTGCGCCAATCGATTGGCTTGTTCAGTCAATGCAAAGGTGGTTATTGGCAACTCTTCATTCAGGGCTAAGGGTTCGCCATCATTGACGAGAGGAAGCTCAGCGTTGGTGAATTCTATACTTTCTAAGTCGGCAGGCCAGGTTTCGCTCTCTTTGTCGGCTTCAGCCTGTTTGAAAATAACCACTTCAACAGTGTAGAGACTCTCTTCACTGATCAGTTCAGGGGCAACCGCTAGCTTGACCGCCTCATCGTCAGCCACGGCTTGGCCGATACCAGCCAATAGCAAAAGGGTCGTTGCAATCACTCTCACTTTAATATGCTCCTGAAGGTTCAAATCAATCACTTGCCGGTGTCAGTGTATCAAGCAGCGCTTCAACTGTCTGGAATCGAGTTTCACTGTTTTCCATCGGTACACTGAACTTAAACGCGGTAGCCCCATCGAGTTTATAGACCTTTGGCTGTGTCTGCACCA
This sequence comes from Marinobacterium sp. xm-d-564, assembly GCF_013283345.1. Taxonomy (NCBI): domain Bacteria; kingdom Pseudomonadati; phylum Pseudomonadota; class Gammaproteobacteria; order Oceanospirillales; family Oceanospirillaceae; genus Marinobacterium; species Marinobacterium sp. xm-d-564. Next base: position 134,590 of record NZ_WBYO01000002.1, read on the forward strand.
GTTTTACAAGGGTGTAAGGATCGACACAGGTCTCCTCAGCAAACTCCAAGCGTCCTGACCCAGCGCCAGCATCCAACTTGATAATATCGAGTTTTTCAGCCCGCAACTTGATTGAAGTCTGTCGAATTAGGTTCTGAAGAGGCGTTGGTAGCAGACCAAAGCGATCAATCATCTCCACCTGAAGCTCACGCAACTCTTCGTCATTGGCTGCATTGGCAATGCGTTTATAGAGCGTCAATCGGTTATGCACATCCGGCAGATAGTCATCGGGAATCAGTGCCGGTAGGTGCAAGTTTACTTCACAGCCGTGATGAAGAGGCTGATCAAAGTTGGGTGTTTTACCCTCTTTAATCGACTCTACTGCTTGCTCTAGCATCTCCATGTAGAGGGAGAAACCAATTGTCTGCATTTGACCCGACTGCTCTTCACCTAACAGCTCACCGGCACCCCGTATCTCAAGGTCGTGGGTTGCTAGGGTAAAGCCTGCCCCTAGAGTGCTCGCTTCGACAATCGCCTCCAGACGTTTGGTGGCATCTGAAGTCATCGCCTTGTGGTGCGGTGTAAGCAGGTAAGCGTAAGCCTGATGATGCGAACGACCGACTCGTCCACGCAACTGGTGCAATTGAGCCAGACCAAATTTATCAGCGCGATCGATGATGATCGTATTGGCGTTAGGAACGTCGATACCGGTTTCGATGATGGTGGTGGAGACCAATACGTTGAATCGCTTGTGATAGAAGTCACTCATCACCTGTTCCAGTTCACGCTCACGCATCTGGCCATGGCCGATACCAATACGGGCCTCTGGAATCAGCTCACCCAACTCTTTAGCGGTCTGTTCAATGGTTTTCACTTCATTGTGCAGATAGTAGACCTGACCACCGCGAAGCAATTCACGCAGAATGGCCTCTTTAATCAGCGCTGGATCAGATTGACGCACAAAGGTTTTAACCGATAGACGCTTAGCCGGTGCCGTCGCGATGATCGATAGATCACGCATGCCCGACATCGCCATGTTCAGCGTACGAGGGATAGGGGTCGCGGTCAGCGTGAGAATATCAACCTCAGAGCGAAGCGACTTGAGTTTCTCTTTCTGCTGAACCCCAAAACGGTGCTCCTCATCGATAATCAACAGCCCTAGGTTGCTGAATTTCAGATCGCCCTGTATCAGTTTATGTGTACCAATCAAAATATCGACCTGACCGGCCTCTACCTTGGCTGCGATCTGATCCTGTTGTTTGCCTGTTTTGAAGCGAGAGATCAGATCAACCTCCATAGGCCAGTCGGCGAAACGATCACGGAAATTCTCAAAGTGCTGCTGGGCGAGGAGGGTAGTTGGTACCAATACAGCGACCTGTTTGCCAGCTTGTGCCGCAATGAAGGCTGCCCGCATAGCCACTTCAGTTTTACCAAAGCCAACATCACCGCAGACTAGACGATCCATCGGTTGCACGGCTTGCATGTCTCGGCGCACCGCTTCAATGGCCATCGCTTGATCTGGCGTCTCTTCGAATGGGAATGCACGTGAGAATTGATCGTACATAGCATCATCAATGCTGTATTGATACCCCTGGCGAGCGGCACGACGTGCATAGATATCTAACAGCTCGGCAGCTGCATCACGTACCTTCTCGGCCGCTTTACGGCGCGCTTTGGACCACTGCTCTGTGCCAAGACGGTGCAGCGGTGCAGACTCTTCACTGGCACCGGTGTATCGGCTAATCAGATGCAGAGAGGAGACCGGAACATAGAGTTTGGCATCATTCGCGTACTGCAGGGTCAGAAACTCGGTGGCTGATCCATCCAAATCGATCGTCTGCAGACCGAGATAGCGACCTACGCCGTGATCAATGTGGACCACAGGATTCCCGACGCTCAGTTCAGACAGTGATTTAACGGCTTGGTCGGCATCGCTCTGTTCACGCTGGCGACGACGACGTTGGAAGACCTGATTGCCAAACAGCTGTGCCTCTGAGATCACCTCAAATTGATCACTGATGGCAAGACCCTGTTCAAGCGGTGCAACGCTTATTGCGAGTGACTCATTGCTGTTTTGAAAAGCGTGCCAGCTGTCGAGTTGCACAGGCTTGATCGACATCGCTTGCAGTTGCGTTAATAGAGATTCACGACGGCCCGCTGATTCAGCAAGAATGAGAACCGGAGTAGTGGCTTTGTCTAGGTGATTGGCCAGTGGGCGCAGAGGCTCTGCCGCAGTGGGAGAGGTGCTTAAACTGGGAGGTTCAGTCGCACCGATATTCTCACGCCCCGGTTTAACCTCCTCTGGTTCAGCGCATAGACGTATTCCAGGCCAACGTTTTAGGTCACTTGCCAAGTTATCCGGTGTTAAAAAGAGCTCATCTGGCGTCAAAATTGGGCGAGTGATATCGCCTTGGCGTTCGTTATGTCGACTTACCACACCGCTGTGGAATTGTGATGCGGCCTCCAGTATCCCTTTCTGCTGAATCACTAGGGTTGATTCAGGAAGGTAATCGAACAGGGTAGAGCACTGCTCAAAGAAGAGCGGCAGATAGTACTCGATACCCGCCGGTGCTAAACCGCTTGAGATGTCCTGGTAGATAGGGCAGTTGCCATAATCGACATCAAATCGTTGACGCCAACGCTGTTTAAAGCCATCAATCGCGTTGGAGTGAAAAGGGTATTCACGCGCCGGCAAAATGCGAATGCGCTCGATCTGTTCAATGGAGCGTTGTGTCTCCGGATCGAATGTTCTTAGAGTATCGATCTCATCATCAAATAGGTCGATACGAAGAGGCGCGCTAGTGCCAGTAGGGTAGAGATCAATAATGGCGCCACGTACAGCAAATTCACCGTGCTCATAGACGGTGTCGACTAGGTTATACCCTGCATCGATCAGTTGTTCACGCATCCTGTCGGCGTCTAATTGCTGACCTTTCTCAAGCCAGAAGACATTACCACTGACAAACTCTTTAGGAGCGACACGCTGCATTGCCGTCGAAGCAGGCACTACAATGACACCTGACTTTAAACCTTGAAGTCGGTACAGCGTTTCTAAACGAGTGGAGGTAATATCCTGGTGTGGAGAGAAGCTATCGTAAGCTAGGGTTTCCCAGTCTGGAAAGAGCATCACAGGCAGAGAGTCACCGGCAAAAAAGCGTATCTCACGACGAATACGGCTAGCGCTCTCACTGTCGTTGCAGAGCATCAGAATAGGTCCCTGAAGTTTGTCGCGTATCTGATCGATTAGCCAACCGGTGGCGGCCCCTTTTACATCACCAATACGGCGCAAATCACCGGCTTTAGTTGGGGCAATAAACTGATCTAGACCTGACAATCTTGGACTCCAGTGAAAATAGCATGAGAAAGATTCTATTGTAGCGATCAATCAGTAATTAGGGCAGGTAAGTAGAGAAAAAATCACAGTTTTTTCCTGCTACTCCTGGGCTTGTCAGCTCCGATAAAGTTAAATTTTTAGGGTCTGTTCTTTGTTTAGCTCAATGCAATTTGCCAAAAATATGATCTGTGATTTGTTGAGTTGTTACTCAATAGTTAGCATAAAAATTGCTTGATTTGTCGTAATAAAATTTGTTTTTTCGTCGTTTATTCAAGCAGACGGTTTAAAGAGTAGGTTAAGAATAGCGTTATGCATTTGTTAAATAGTGTGAATCAAGAGAGTTGGTTTTCAAAGATCAGTAGTGACGAATTAAAAGTACAGCGTTGGGTCGGCATGGGATATGTCGCTGTGTTGTTGATGGCGATTGTCACTCGCGCTTTGCCACAACTTATTGAAACTGGATGGAGTGCAGCGCAGTGGGTTGTATTCCCTATCGTATTGACTCTGCTAACTTTAACAATCATACAGCTTGCCAGGGCCACTAAGTCTGGATGCTTATTACTCAATATTGTTGTCTGGTTGCTATTGCCACTCTTCTGTTTTGGTCTGTTAACAATGGGCTACACCCCATTTGCGATGATTCCCGGTTCGATGTTGATTGCTATGTTCTTGCTTCCCAGTCAGCAACGTCGTTTTTATCTCTACCTTGGGTTACTAGCACTTCTCATCATTACCTTGCAAAAATTTACCGAGGATCAATTGCTGTTCGGGTTACGTTCTCTCAGTGCGGCTCTGGTCGGTGGCTTAGTTTGTATTAGGATGTTAGAGGGTGAAAAGGCCGTTACAGAAAGTGGAAGATATCAATTAAGAGACTTTATAGGTCTTTTTGCTGCTTTAGGTGTACTTGTAGTACCTGTTTTGGAGTTAGTCACTGATGACTTTGGATTCTCTCATCCAGAGGGGACTTTGATGGCTGCGTGTCTTTTTATTGGTCACGCAGCAGTCAGAAAACTTTATCCAGCCTACCCATACAGGGCAAAATTGTTTCTTATTCTTTTCTGGTTGGTCACTGTCTACGAGTTATACGCCAATCAAGAGTCTGGGATGCTGTTCCTACCAGCAGCTGCAGTTGCTGTCTATTTTGTTGCTCCAGTGCAGTTGGCGAGGCGTTTTATGCTATCGCTGTTGGTCGTGATTTTGTTGGGATTTATACAATTTTTTGATGTTGAAGAGTTAGAGCTTTTCCCGCGACTATTTATTTTAGCGCTGGTATGTTGGATGGTTGTTGAACTGGTAGTCGCTAAACAAGCGCAAGTTGAGCAGAAAAATCCTACTTTTTTAAATCCTGAAGGCTCAAACCCGACTGGTACCCTGTTGACCCGTACTGCCGTGTTTACAGTACTTATTACAACGCTCGTTTTGATGGCTCTGGTGCCCATCATTCAGTACATCGATCGCGCACGTTACCAAGAACAGCTCCAATTTGCTGCCTCACACTTAGATTCAAATTTACACCAATTTAACCAACAGCTTCTGCGTTTTGTGGGCGATGTTCACCTCCGTGCTGCTTCAGGCTTAAGTCAGAACTATTTGACAGGTCGTCCGGCGAACTTGCGTCTACTGTTGGAGCAAGAGCTAATCTCCGTTGTAGATAATGACCCGTTCGTTTTGCAAGCGAGGCTTCTAGACTTAAATGGATTGGAGCTAATTAAAGTTAACCGTTCCGCTGATGCAGCCTATGCAGCGGAACCAACTGAGCTTCAGGATAAATCTAGCCGTGCCTACTTTGTTGAAGCCAAAACCTTAGGATTAGATGAGATCTATGTCTCTGAAATTGATCTCAATGTTGAACATGGTGTTGTAGAGGTTCCACATCAGCCTGTGATTCGCCTTGCCGCACCTGCCTTTGATACATTGGGCAATAAACGTGGCGTTTGGGTTTATAACTATGATGCGGCCGCCTTCCTTCAACTTTATGCTCAGTATGACCCGCATAAAGAGGAGCAAAACTTCGTAGCAACTAAGAGCGGTTCAATGGTTTTGGCGCCCGAGGGCTTTCCTCTCTGGGCTGACTCTTTAAATTTAAAGGATGCTCGCGTTGGCGATTTCTACCCCGCTTTATGGGAGCAGACGGCGCTACTTGAGGTGGGTGATTCTGCACAGGTTTTTGAATTTGAGGATAAGGTCGCATTCTTTCAACGCGCTGATCCTAGCAAAGATTTAACAACCCTCATGCAGCAGGAGTTGAATGTAAACCACATAGATACCAAGAGCTTTAATAAAATTAAGCTAAGCCATCCTCTCTATTTTATACAGATATTACCGAAAGCAACCCTTTCGCAATTTGCGCTAATTGGCAGCCCCATTGCACTCTTTTGGTTAGTAGTGACGTTCATTTTGATTTTGCTGGTCGCCTTTTCAATTGCTTCGTTGTTGGCACGCTCAGAAGAGTTGAGCAGGCAAGGTCAAAAACTTGAAAACGCTCTTTCACTGGCGGAAGAGTCCGCGGAGGCTAAGGGGCGTTTTCTTGCGACCATGAGTCATGAGATACGTACGCCTCTCAATGGGGTATTGGGTATGTTGGTGTTGGCTAAAGAGGAGTGTGTTGATACGCAACTCAAGTCTCGCCTCCATTCGATTGAGTCCTCTGCAAATGCGCTGCGTAACATAGTGGATGATATTTTGGATATCTCGAGGCTGGAACAGGGCGGAATAATGCTGGAAAAACGCAGTTTTTCGCCCAAATCGATGCTCGAAGAGGTTTCGGCCTTGTTTAAGCCAGTTGCCCAGCAAAAGGGTGTGGAACTCCTCATGCAGAGCAGCTTAGAGAGGGTTAACCTACTCGGCGATAACCATCGTATTAAACAGATATTGTCTAACCTTGTGGGTAATGCCATTAAATTTACTGAACAGGGTAGCGTAACTATTCGTTCTGAACTTATTGATGCTCAAGGTGTAAAGCCGCGCTGGCAGATCGCTGTTGAAGATACAGGTATAGGTATGGGCGCCGATCAGATCGAAAACTTGTTCGAGCGCTTTACCCAGGCCGATGACTCTATTAGTCGCCGCTTTGGTGGTTCTGGCCTAGGTTTAAGTATCTCCAAGCAGTTGGCTGAATTGATGCAAGGCGGCATCACCGTTACCAGTAAAGAGGGTGAGGGTAGCTGTTTTACCCTGGAGTTACCGGTTGAGCTGGCTTCAGCTGATCAAATCCAAACTGAGGTCCAAGCGCTTAACCCCTTTGATAGTGTTAAAGAATTGGCAGGTAAGCAACTGTTGGTGGTGGATGATAGTCCAACCAACCGCATGGTTGCACAAGGCTTGCTTAACAAGATGGGAATGAAAGTTACGACGGCTGATGGAGGGAAGGCAGCACTGGCTGCAATCCGAGAATCACTACCGGACCTTATTCTGCTCGATATTCACATGCCAGAGATGGATGGTTTGGCAGTGGCTAAAGCTATTCGTGCTGGCGAGGCGGGTGATAAGGCTAAGGCGTTGCCAATTATTGCCCTTACCGCTGCTGCTTTTGAGTCCGATCGTGATAATGCGAAAAAAGCTGGCATGAACGGCTTCCTCTCGAAACCGATCAACCCAGCTGAATTAGCTGCAGAGTTGCTAGATAAATTAGCTGATTAGGTGTTACAAGCTTAGAGCCAATAAGGGATAATAAATATCTCTGTTATTCCTATTGGACTCTAAATGAATCACTTCGAGCTGTTTGCTCAAATATTTGCTGTTACAGCCCCCATTTTCTCTCTGGTCATCATCGGATTGCTGCTAAAGCGTTTTAATCTGTTGAGTGATGGCTTCATCAGTGGCGCCTCGATGTTGGTCTATAAAGCGACCCTGCCAACTCTGTTAGGTTTAGCTACCTACCGAGCGGACGTGGTGGGACTGCTGGATTCCGTACTGTTTGGCTACTACATCCTGGCCAACTTCGCGGTGGTAATACTCATGGGATTCGTCGCGTATCGGTGGATTCGGCCGGATCAGCGTGCTGTCTTTATTCAGGCGGGTTTCAGAGGTAATCACGGCATCATCGCACTGGCGCTGGTATTGAGCCTGTATGGCGATGAGGGGCTGCAGGTAGCCGGATTAATGGCAGGTTTAGCGGGAATCCTAAACAACGGTCTTTCGGTTGTGCTCTTTTCGGTCTTCAGTACACGCTATCGCCCTACACCATTGGTGGTTGCGAAAGAGGTGGTGCTGAACCCGATGATTATCGGGGTGTTAATTGGTGCGTTGTTGTCACTCTTGCATCTGCGACTGCCACTCTGGGTAGAGGAGTCGGCTCAACTATTCGGCTCCATGTCACTGCCGCTAGCACTGCTCTGCATTGGCGCAACCCTGTCGTTAAAAGCCTTTCGACTATCGGGTTGGTTGGCAGTTAATGCCACGCTGGTGAAGTTGATTTGGGTGCCTCTGCTGTTCACGGCGATTGGCGCCTACTTGGGTATCAGTGGAATGGAGTTAGGGACTCTGTTTCTGTTTCTCGCATCTCCTACCGCGGCTGCCAGTTATGTGATGGCTAAAATTGCAGGAGATGACGATGAGCTTGCCGCCAACATTATTGTTCTGACGACCTTTGTGTCGATGATCACGATAACTTTCGGGCTCTACCTACTGCAGTTGTTGGCATTAATTTAGTAGACTAGCAACCTCTTTAATCACCACCTAAAGGAATATTTCACATGAGCGTATGGACGCCCAATAGCTGGCGCGATCTGCCGGTTAAACAGTTACCGACTTACCCAGACCTAACGGCACTGCAATCGATTGAGGCTGAGCTGAAACAACAGCCGCCTTTGGTTTTTGCAGGAGAGATCCGATCTTTAAAAGCTGATCTGGCTCGTGTCAGTCGTGGTGAAGCGTTTCTGTTACAGGGTGGTGACTGTGCAGAGAGCTTTAACGAGTTCAGTGCCGATAAGATTAAAGACACGTTTAAACTGCTGATGCAGATGGCCGTTGTATTGGCGTTCTCGGGCAGTTGCCCTGTTGTAAAAGTCGGGCGCATTGCTGGTCAGTTCGCTAAGCCTCGCTCTAGTGATACTGAGACGATTGATGGTGTCGAGCTACCCTCATACCGTGGTGACAACGTCAACTCGGCCGAGTTTACTGCAGAAGCACGGATTCCAGATCCTGAGCGTATGTTGAAGGCTTATCATCAATCCTCAGCAACCTTAAACCTACTGCGCGCCTTCTCACGTGGTGGCTTTGCCGATCTGCATCAGGTTCATAAATGGAACCAAGGTTTCGTGTCTCAGTCGCCTGCGCATGAAAAGTATGAAGCGCTAGCCGCACAGATCGATCAAGCGTTGTCGTTCATGGCGGCCTGCGGATTGAATTCTGACAATACGCCGCAACTCTCTGAGACAACACTCTACACCTCTCACGAGGCACTCTTGCTGCCTTATGAAGAGGCACTAACGCGTCAAGACAGTTTGACCAACGGTTGGTATGACTGTTCAGCGCACATGCTCTGGATTGGTGATCGTACTCGCCAGCCTGATCATGCTCACGTTGAGTTCCTGCGCGGTGTTCAAAACCCGGTCGGTGTGAAAGTGGGCCCAACCACTCAAGTGGATGATTTGAAACGTCTTCTGGAGATTTTAAACCCAGAGAACGAAGCGGGTCGTATCAATCTGATTGCCCGCATGGGTGCCGAGAAGATCGGCGATCACCTGCCACAGCTAGTGCGTGCTGTGAATGACTTAGGTGTGAATGTTGTCTGGAGCAACGACCCGATGCACGGCAATACGGTAAAAGCGAGCAGCGGCTACAAAACCCGCTCGGTCGATGCGATCCTCTCAGAGATGAAATCCTTCTTCGAGATTCACAAGGCAGAGGGTAGCTACGCCGGTGGTGTCCACTTTGAGATGACCGGTAACCATGTAACTGAGTGTGTCGGTGGTGCCTACCAAATCACAGAATCTGCTCTGGCAGAGCGCTACATCACCCAGTGTGACCCACGCCTTAATGCAGACCAGTCACTTGAGTTGGCGTTTATGATTGCGGATACGCTCAAAGCAGCGCGTAAGTAATCTGCGTAGGAGCGGTCTTAAAAAGGCCGCGATATTTGGTGACAGGCCTTCAGCCTGTCATCCGCAGGTAAGATTTACTAATAATCTGGAAAACGCTGAAAGAGTGGATGTCAGGCTAAAGCCAGACACCGGTGCCAATAGCTAAGCTTAACTTAATACCCATCGCGGCCTTTTCAAGACCGCTCCAACAGTGCCAGATTCGAATCTGGCACCCCGTTCCCCGTCCGACTGAGAACGAGCACGGTGCTCTTTTTCGTTAAGACGTTGAAAGGATCGAGCCCCGGATGGGCGAGAGTTTCAGCGCCTGCACGGAGCAGGCTTAGAAACACGATGTTTTGTATGCAGATGATGCAGGAGCAAATCATCTGTCTGAAATGTGCCTTTTGATGTTAGAAAAAGAGTATCGCGCGCAGTGTGCCGAAGGCCGAAGGAGCGGGGTGTGTTTTCTTGCTTCTTCTTTGCTCACACAAAGAAGAAGGCTAGCCGACGCTAGTCGGATAGAAATGCGGTTGACAGGCTGAAGGCCAGTCACCGAAAAGATCGCGCAAATCTACTCTAACCGCCCAAACTGCTCAGCTAGGAAGCTCTCTGCACGCTCAAGCATAAAGTATCGGAACGCTTCTGCAGCAGGGGAGAGTACCTTCGATTGTGTATGCACAAGGTTCCAGGCTCGAACAATCGGCGCGCCATCGACATTGAGTATTCCCAATTTTTGGTGCTCCAGTTCTAAACCGACAGTGTGCTGTGACACAAATCCTATCCCCAGATCGGCCATTACGGCCTGTTTGATCATTTCGTTGGAATCCAGTTCAAACTTATAATGCGGTTCAATACTTCTCCCCTCGAAAAAGCGTTCCATCGCTGCTCGTGTGCCTGAGCCCTCTTCACGAACAATAAACGGGATATCTCGCAGCTCCTCGGGTGTTAACCGCTCATCCAGGCTTCTTAAAAATAACGGGTTTGTGGGCGCGGCCACAAAAACGTGTGGGTGAGCCGCAAAGGGTTCATTTCGGGTCCGCATCTCTTTGGGTGGTCGACCCATAATAGCGAGATCAACTTCATTGTTTTGCAAAGATTTGAGCAGCTGTTCACGATTACCAATCGATAGCTTTATGTCGACACTCTTATGTTCTTCAATGAATTCAGAAATAAGGTGCATCATGAAGTATTTTGCGGTTCTAACAATCCCTATCGTAATTGTTCCAGCTTCTGCGTGAATTAATCTTGCTGCAGCATCTTCAGCGTCTTTAACGGTCGCTAGGATTCTTCTAGCGTAGACCAGCATATATTCACCTGCTGTGGTTAGCGTGACTTTTTTGCCAGCACGATCAAACAACGGCATGCCTACGTTACTTTCAAGCTCTTTAATTTGCATGGTAATCGCCGGGGGAGTTAGGTGAAGAGATTCCGCGGCTCTAATGAAACTCAGCTGTTTTGCGACTTCATTAAAGACTCTGAGCTGACGAAAGGTTGTATTACGCACTGGCTCCTCCGATTAATGCTTTGAGTTATTTATTGTGGTTTATTCAAAATAGTTAAGTTTAACCTTAATGTAAACAGTATCTATTTAATTCCTGATTGAATATTAATGTTAAGTAATCACTTATCATTTTGATAAGAAAGTTTGTGTTGTTCTTAACATTACTTTCCCATAACGTCTCTCCTATGCGATTGCTAAGTTGATTTCAGCCTGGCACTCAAACAGCACAACAATAATCAAGGTTTAATCCAACAGGAGAAATTGACCATGGCAAAAAGCTATCAAGCAGGTGTAAAGGAGTACCGTGAGACGTATTGGATGCCCGATTACACACCAAAAGATACGGACTTTCTGGCGTGTTTTAAGGTAATTGCACAAGATGGAGTGCCACGTGAAGAGGCGGCAGCAGCGGTTGCGGCAGAGTCTTCTACCGGTACTTGGACGACCGTGTGGACAGATCTGCTCACTGATCTTGAGTACTATAAAGGCCGCGCCTACGCTATCGAGGATGTTCCTGGTAATGACGAGGCGTTCTACGCATTCATTGCCTACCCAATTGACCTGTTCGAAGAGGGCTCTGTTGTCAATGTATTGACCTCTCTTGTTGGTAACGTATTTGGCTTTAAGGCAGTGCGTTCTTTGCGATTGGAAGATGTTCGTATTCCAGTCGCCTATGTAATGACCTGTGGTGGACCACCGCACGGCATTCAGGTAGAGCGCGACATTATGAACAAATACGGTCGTCCAATGTTGGGGTGCACCATCAAGCCTAAGCTGGGTTTGTCAGCCAAAAACTACGGACGAGCAGTTTATGAGTGTCTTCGCGGTGGTCTCGATTTTACCAAGGATGATGAGAACGTTAACTCTCAACCGTTCATGCGCTGGAGACAACGATTTGATTTTGTCATGGAAGCCATTGAAAAAGCCGAAGCTGAAACGGGTGAGCGTAAAGGTCACTACCTGAACGTGACAGCTCCAACTCCGGAAGAGATGTATAAGCGTGCCGAATACGCAAAAGAGATCGGCGCCCCGATCATTATGCACGATTATCTGACCGGTGGTTTTACCGCTAACACAGGTCTAGCAAATTGGTGTCGTGAAAATGGCATGTTGTTGCACATTCACCGTGCCATGCACGCTGTTCTAGACCGCAACCCTAATCACGGTATCCATTTCCGAGTGCTGACTAAGATGCTTCGTCTTTCCGGTGGTGACCATCTTCACTCTGGCACGGTGGTTGGTAAGTTGGAAGGTGACCGTGAGGCGACCTTGGGCTGGATCGATCTAATGCGTGACTCTTTTACAAAAGAGGATCGCAGTCGCGGCATTATGTTTGATCAAGACTGGGGATCTATGCCGGGTGTTATTCCGGTTGCCTCGGGCGGTATCCATGTTTGGCACATGCCTGCATTGGTTAACATTTTTGGTGATGACTCAGTTCTACAGTTTGGTGGTGGTACTTTGGGTCACCCGTGGGGTAATGCCGCAGGTGCAGCTGCGAACCGTGTGGCTCTTGAAGCCTGTGTTGAAGCGCGAAATCACGGTGCTGAACTTGAGAAAGATGGTAAACAAATCCTTCTCTCTGCAGCCGAGCACAGCCCTGAGCTAAAAGTTGCCATGGAAACCTGGAAAGAGATCAAGTTTGAATTCGATACGGTCGATAAGCTAGACGTCTCTCATAAATAAAGTAATGGGAGGGTTCCTTAGAGACCCTCCTTAATAAATTGAGCTCTTATTAGAGTTGAGGAATAGATGATGAGTGAAATGCAAGATTACGCATCAAGCCTGAGTGATGTGAATAGCCGTAAATTCGAGACATTCTCTTACCTGCCTGAGATGAATGCTGAACAAATTCGAAAGCAAGTTGAGTACATCGTGTCTAAAGGATGGAACCCGGCGATAGAGCATACAGAGCCAGAGAATGCGTTCGATCACTACTGGTACATGTGGAAGTTGCCACTGTTCGGTGAGACCGACGTTGATCGAGTTCTGAATGAGGCTGAAGCTTGCCACCAAGCCCACCCTAATAACCACGTTAGGTTGGTCGGTTATGACAACTATGCTCAGTCAAAAGGTGCTGAGATGGTGGTTTACCGAGGCAACCCAGTATAACGCTATAGATACCCCCTCTAATGAGGGGGTTTTGCTCTCAATGGATACAAAAGGTAAGAGTATGAGTGCAGTGAATACGGATCAATACATTATCAAGGACGAACCCTTTTATAAGGCGGTAGGCAATGAGGTCGATATGTATCAAGCCGCCTATGCAAGACGTATGCCGGTGATGCTCAAAGGGCCAACGGGATGCGGCAAATCAAGATTTGTGGAGTATATGGCCTGGAAACTGAAGCGTCCTCTGATTACGGTTGCCTGTAACGAAGATATGACGGCCTCAGATCTGGTTGGACGTTTTTTGCTCGATAAGGACGGTACCCATTGGCAGGATGGTCCATTAGCGACAGCTGCCAGAATAGGGGCAATTTGTTACTTGGATGAGGTCGTTGAAGCAAGACAAGATACCACCGTTGTGATTCACCCCTTAACTGACCATCGCAGAACACTGCCTTTGGATAAAAAAGGGGAACTGATCGAGGCGCACCCTGATTTTCAATTGGTTATCTCTTATAACCCCGGTTATCAAAGCCTGATGAAAGATCTTAAACAATCCACTAAACAGCGATTTGGTGCGATGAACTTTGACTATCCGAAAGATTATGATGAAGCTGAAATTGTAGATAAAGAGACAGGTGTGGGTCTTGATATCGCCAATAAATTGGTTCAAATAGCCCACCGTGCGAGGAATTTGAAAGGGCACGGCCTTGATGAAGGAATATCAACTCGTTTGCTTGTCTATGCTGGGCAGATGATCGCTGAAGGTGTAGATCCGTTGTCTGCGTGCAAAATGACGTTAGTAACACCGTTGACCGATGATCCAGATATGCGAGAAACCCTAGATGCTGCAGTCAACACATTTTTTGTGAGCTAACAGGGGCAGCACCGATGAGTATCGACATGGACCAGTATCGCCAATCTCTTGAGAGCATCGCTCCAGAAATGAACGATGTTTTAGAGAGTCACTTTCATGAAGCCGCACGAGTGATGTCATCGCCTGCCTTACAAGACTATCTTGAGGGTGCACAGAGTTTGGCGAATCTAGGTCGTGGTAAAGAGCTCGTGATCGCGTTTATTGAATGCATGCCACAGGTCGTGAAAGAGTGTGGTGAGGATGTCATGAGTGACTGTATTCATGCAGCCATGAAACTCGCTTCGATGACCTCTGGTGAAGTCATTACTCTGTTATTGCAATCCCTGCCGATTGCTGCAAATCGTCTTGGTGATCCTGAATTGCTGAGAGGGTACCTTACTCTCATCCATCAATTGTCTGCTAAGGCAGCTCGCGGCCTTAGGCCGATGCTGAATCATATGGATGAGCTGCTATCAAAGCTGACGCTTTCAGGACTTCGACGTTGGGCTAACTTTGGGGCGGATGCTTATCGAAGAGATTTTGTTAATCTAGTCAGTTATTTCGAGCTCAAGACCGCTGATAGTCAAAAAATGCTGCAACAAGAGCGCAAGGGTACGCTGTTTATTGATGCGCAACGCAAATTAAATTTTTACTTAAGGGCTTTATGGGGAAGAGATTTTTTTCTTCGTCCCACCTCGGCAGATTACGAAGACTTTAAACCTTACATTGAACATCATGTTATGCATTTGCCAGATGCGGTTGATGATCTCAACCAGGTGGATGGCGTATCGTTATATCGTGCTCAAGTGGCACACGCTGCTGCTCATTTGAGTTATACGACTGACCGAATGGATGCTAGCGGCCTTAGTCAGGCGCAGATGTTCTTTATCGCATTGATCGAAGATGCCAGGGTTGAGTATTGTGCGATGCAAGACTTTCCTGGACTGCGTTCCACTTGGCAAGCGTTACTGTCAATTGAGCCGGAGGGCCGTGAGGAACACCCAACCTTACAGCGGTTGGGTCAGTTTGCATTGATGCTGATGGATGAAACAGTAAGATCAGACGACCCAGAGTTGAATGAATTATCGGCTAAGTTTCATCATGAAATTTCTGCTAAAAAAGACTCTTCTGAAATCAGCTTTCAGTTAGGACTGGCGCTTTTTGCTCTGTTTGATGACCGTAAAGAGGTGCCCAGTCTACGTATTCTGCAGTCCATGCGCACACCTTATCGTGATGATAATCGTTTTGTTTGGGAGTTTGAGCCTTTCAATCTAGCTGAGCATGGTCTGGAGTATATTCCCGCTTCGCAACGACAGGTAAGAAAGTATGTCAGTGCCGTCGAAATGGCGAATGAGGTGGACTGTGAGCTAGCGGGCGATGATGCCCAAGAAGTTTGGGTATGCGCGACAGAGTTCATGCCTTATGAGGATGCAGGTGAAGCGACCGAGTCTTTTAATGACCGCTGGGGTAAAGAGCCTATTTCAGATCCATACCACTATCAGGAGTGGGATTATCAGGTGCAGTTATACCGACCCGATTGGGCAACGGTGTACGAAAAAAGAGCTCAAAAAGGGGATCCAGAAACGATTGATCGGATCTTTCAAGAACATAAGCCGATAGTGCAGAAAATTAAACAGGTTGTTGATCTTCTCTCACCGGATGGCGTTCAAAGAGAGCGAAATATGGAAGATGGTGATGAGATTGATCTGAATGCGGCCATCGATGCGATGATTGCCATCAGAATGGGTGAACAACCCAACCCCAGAATCACAATGCGTAATGTTGTCAAAAATCGCGATCTTGCAGTGACTGTATTGTTGGACCTATCTGAGTCGACGAATGAGACCATGGAGGGATCTGATAAAAGTGTGCTTGAGTTGACGCGTGAAGCAGCGACGCTGGTTTCAAGCGCGATCAATGGCATCGGTGATCCTTTTTCGATACATGGATTCGCTTCTGATGGTCGACACGATGTTCAATACTTTAAATTTAAAGATTTTAATCAGAGCTTTAATGACGAAGCAAAAAGTCGTCTTGCAGGAATGACGGGAGGGCTGTCAACTCGTATGGGAGCAGCCATGCGACATGCTGGAAGTCTTTTGATGAAACAACCTGAACGCCGCAAGCTGCTCCTGTTGGTCACAGATGGGGAACCAGCTGATATCGATGAGCGTGATCCCCAACACCTTAGGCACGATACCAAGAAAGCTGTCGAAGAGCTGTACAGCCAAGGTGTTTTAACCTATTGCTTAACCTTAGACCCCAATGCTGATAGTTATGTTAAACGAATTTTTGGGGCCAATAACTATACGGTGGTCGATAACGTTGATCGTCTGCCAGAAAAGCTACCCAGCTTATTTGCCAGCCTGACCTGTTAGGAGTCGTTATGCAAAAATCAAAAACATACGTCGGCATTCACAATGACCTTTACGGAGGGATGACCGATACCGGAAAAATCATCAGGGATGCTTGGGCTTTTGGTTTGATTCCGGAAACGGAAAGTTGTGAGGGTTGGTTAGTGCAGGGGCTGGAGACACTCTGGCGTCAGGTCAATGATGAGTGGGAGAATTATGGATTTTCTGTCAGTCAGTTGCCAGATGAGATCCGAGTGCGTTACCTACATATTCAAGAACAAGCCATTGTTCATGCAAAATCAAAGGGGTGGGACGCGGATAGAGATTTGATGGCAGATTAACTTTTATTTAGTAAGCCTCGATGTAAAAGCATCGGGGCTTTTTTACGTCGGTTGTTAGTTAAGTGATTTCTTAATCCTAATATAACCTCATTTTAATTGCGCTTACTTAGCACACTGAATACTCTTAGTTAATAGAAAATAAACATAAGAATATAACTGAAGGTATTAAATGGCACTTAAAGCGTTAATTTTTGATGTCGACGGTACATTGGCAGACACCGAAATGGCGCATATGGCTGCTTTCAACTATGCCTTTGAAACAGCGGGCCTCACTTGGTTATGGGATTTAGAGACCTATACAGAGCTGCTTGAAGTCTCGGGCGGCAAAGAGCGAATTCGTCACTACTGGAACCAACGGCCTGATCGAGGTGTTCAAGTCAGCGAAGAGCGCATCGACTCAATCATTCCAGAGCTGCATGCCACTAAAACTGCTCGTTATGAAGAGATGGTTGCTTGCGGAGAGGTTGCGATGCGCCCTGGTGTTTTAGAGCTAATTAAAGCGGCGAAGTCTGCTGGTTTAAAGCTAGCCATCGCCACAACGACCAGTCCAGCCAATATAGAAGCACTGCTCTCTCACGCCATGGGCGATGACTGGCAGGAGACGTTCACCGTTGTCGAAAACGCAGAAACTGCCCCGAATAAAAAACCAGATCCTAGTGTCTACCTTCAAGCATTGGAGCGTCTTGGTGTCTCATCGGCAGAGGCAATAGCTATTGAAGATACCAACAATGGGTTAAGAGCCGCTAAAGGCGCCGAATTGGCTACTGTAATAACCCCTAATGAGTTTTCCAAGCACCATGATTTCACAGGGGCTGACTTAATTGTTCCCTCATTAAGCGATGTGAATTTAGAGCAGTTGTCTCGACTGATCGCTTAACAATACCGATTTTCAAAAATAATAAGAGGCAACTGATATGCCATTTAGAACCAATAGAACGACCTTAACTCAATACCTAATTGAAGAGCGTCGTCGTTACCCAAGTGCCAGCGGTGATTTTAACGCCTTGATTTTGGATGTGGCGATGGCCTGTAAGCAGATCGCGAAAGCCGTAGCCTATGGTGAATTAGCGGGCCTGCATGGTGAGCACAATGAAGATGCTGGCGGCAGTATCAATGTCCAGGGTGAGGCTCAGAAAAAACTGGATGTACTCAGTAATGACATTTTCATCAAGACGACAGAGTGGGGCGGACATCTTCTTGGTATGGCCTCAGAAGAGATGGATGAGGCACTGGATATCCCAGAGGGGAATCCGAAAGGACGCTACCTGATTGTATTTGATCCACTCGACGGTTCATCGAATATTGATGTGAACGTCTCGGTGGGCAGTATTTTCTCGATTCTTCGTGCACCGGATGATGCAACAGCGCCTATTCAAGAAGAGGTATTTCTTCAGCCCGGATCACAACAGGTGGCGGCGGGATACGCGCTTTATGGTCCTTCAACCATGCTGATTCTTACGGTGGGTAACGGTGTAGTTGGTTTTACTCTGGATCCCGCTTTAGGTGAGTTTATGTTGACTCACCCAAGTATCACCATACCTGAGGATACTCAGGAGTTTGCGATCAATACCTCTAATAGCCGTTTCTGGGAAGCGCCCGTTAAACGTTATGTCGATGAGTGTCTTGCGGGATCGACGGGTCCGCGCGGTAAAGACTTCAACATGCGTTGGATCGCTTCGATGGTCGCGGAGGCGCACCGTATCCTAATGCGTGGCGGTGTATTCATGTACCCACGTGATACTAAAGATCCTAGCAAAGCCGGTAAGTTACGACTGCTGTATGAGGCGAATCCTGTCGGCATGATTATCGAGCAGGCCGGTGGCCGTGCCAGTACTGGCAGCTACCCAATGTTGGATGTGAAACCGACCGAGCTTCACCAACGCATAGGTTTGGTGTTTGGTTCTAAAAACGAGGTCGAGCGCATCGAGCGTTACCACAACGAACCGATTGAAGAGAAAGGCGAAGATATGCCGCTCTTTGCTGAACGCAGTCTATTCCGCGATTAAGTTACTGGACCTGGAGAAACATTATGTCAGAACGTCACCCAATTATTGCGATTACCGGCTCATCAGGTGCAGGTACTTCAACCGTTACTCGGACATTCTCTAATATCTTTCGCCGTGAAAATGTTAAAGCCGCGATTGTCGAAGGCGATAGTTTCCACCGTTACGATCGTACTGAGATGAAGAAGCAGTTGGCGCAAGCCGATGCAGCGGGCAATAAACATCTCAGCCACTTTGGTCCAGAGAACAACCTATTTGATGAGCTCGAAGGTCTGTTTAAAAGCTACTCTGAAACGGGTACCGGTAAAAAACGCCTCTACTTGCACAACCAAGATGAGGCTGAGCCTTACGGACAAGAGCCAGGCACCTTTACCCCTTGGGAAGAGATCGATAAAGATACCGATATACTTTTCTATGAAGGCCTGCACGGCGCGGTGAAAACTGAACAGAACGATATAGCCCAGTACCCAGATCTACGTATCGGTGTGGTTCCCGTCATCAACCTTGAGTGGACTCAGAAGCTTTGGCGCGATAAGAATCAGCGTGGTTACAGTGCTGAAGCGGTAACGGATACGATTCTGCGTCGCATGCCTGATTACATTAACTACATCTGCCCTCAATTTGAACATACGCATGTGAACTTCCAACGCGTACCGATGGTAGACACTTCTAACCCTTTCATCGCTAGGGACATCCCTTCTGCCGATGAGAGCATGGTGATCATCCGCTTTGCTAATCCTAAGGGGATCGACTTTCAGTATCTCTTGAACATGATTGGCAATAGCTTCATGTCACGTGCCAATACCATTGTTGTCCCTGGTGGCAAGATGGAGCTTGCAATGCAGTTGATCTTCACACCGTTTGTATGGCGCATGATGGAACGTCGTAATCGTGCCTTGGGTCGTGGTTAAGGCCGTCGCTAACTAGGAGCAACAGATGAACAGAACAGCACCGAATGCCGCTATGGCAAATGAGATGGCCAATGCGATTCGCTTTCTAGCGATCGATGCCGTCGAAGCCGCAAAATCGGGACACCCAGGTGCACCGATGGGTATGGCAGAAATTGCAGAGGTTCTTTGGAACCGTCACTTGAAACACAGTCCAGCCAATCCACACTGGCCAGATCGCGACCGTTTTGTTCTCTCTAATGGTCACGGTTCAATGTTGATCTATGCACTGCTGCATTTAACGGGATACGATCTTCCAATCGATGAACTTAAACAGTTCCGCCAACTGCACTCTAAGACACCAGGTCACCCTGAAGTGGGCGTTACAGCGGGTGTGGAGACTACGACGGGTCCATTAGGCCAGGGTATCTCGAATGCTGTCGGTTTGGCACTTGCCGAGAAGATGTTGGCGGCAGAGTTTAATGAATCAGGGCACACTATAGTGGACCATTTCACCTACTGTTTCTTGGGTGATGGCTGCATGATGGAGGGGATCAGTCACGAGGTCTGCTCACTGGCTGGGACCCTAAGAACGTCTAAGCTCATCGCGATCTACGACGACAACGGTATCTCGATTGATGGCCACGTCGAAGGGTGGTTTGCTGATGATACGCCGGCACGTTTTGAAGCTTATGGCTGGAATGTGATTCGTGATGTAAACGGTCATGATGCGTCAGCTGTCGATGCAGCGATTCGTGCAGCCAAAGCTCAAGCGGTCTTAGCTGATGGCAAACCGACACTGATCTGTACTAAAACCGAGATAGGTAAAGGGTCGCCCAATAAGGTCGGTACACACGACGTTCATGGTGCCGCACTGGGTGCTGACGAGGTCGCTGCGACACGCGCTGCACTGAATTGGAATCATGCGCCATTTGAGATTCCTAGCGACGTGAAGAGCGCTTGGGACTGCACCGATTCAGGCAGAGCAGAAGAGGCGGAATGGGATATTCGTTTTGCTGAGTACGCTAAAGCATTCCCAGAAAAAGCCGCAGAATTCAGACGTCGTATGATCGGTGAATTGAGCGATGAGTATCAATCTAAGATTGCCGATGTCATGGCTCAGATTGCTGCAGCAGAAGGGGACGTAGCGACTCGTAAAGCGAGTCAAAATGCACTAGATGCTATCGCACCTCTTGTTCCAGAGTTTTTTGGCGGCAGTGCTGATTTGACCGGTTCGAACCTGACTAACTTCAAAACAGCCACCTATGCAGGCCGAGATACTTGGGGTAACCACCTCTCTTACGGTGTTCGTGAGTTTGGTATGGCTGCGATTATGAATGGTATGGCACTGCATGGTGGCTACCTACCTTATGGTGGTACCTTCCTCACGTTTAGCGATTACTCTCGTAATGCGATTCGAATGGCTGCACTGATGAAACAGCGTGTGGTTCATGTCTTTACTCATGACTCCATTGGTCTGGGTGAAGATGGCCCAACACACCAAAGTATCGAGCACGTTCCAAGCTTGCGCATCATCCCAGGCCTTGATGTCTGGCGTCCTTGTGATGCCCTTGAAACGGCAACGGCCTGGGCGCACTCGGTTGAGCGACAGGATGGTCCCTCTGCTCTAGCGCTGTCACGACAGGGGATGCCTAAATTACTGAAGGCGGCCTCTGATGCAGATAAGGTTCGCAAAGGTGGCTACATCCTCTCTGATATGGCCAGTCCACAAGCGGTGATCATGGCAACCGGTTCTGAAGTGCAATTGGCGTTGCAGGCTCAAGAGACTCTAGCGGCTGAGGGTATCTCAACTCGCGTTGTCTCAATGCCTTGTACCAATCTGTTTGATCGCCAATCTGAAGATTACCAAGAGCAGACGATTCCATCGGATCTTCCGGCTGTTGCAGTGGAAGCTGCGCATACCGATTTCTGGCGCAAATATGTGGGCAGAAAAGGCGGTGTTGTAGGTATCGACAGCTTTGGTGATTCAGCACCGGCTCCTGTTCTCTATGAGTACTTCGGCATTACTGCTAACGCAGTTGCTGATGCTGTTCGCCAGCGAGTTTAGGGGTAACAGAAATGTATAAAGCGATGTTATTTGATCTTGACGGTACCTTAGTCGAGACGGCGCCGGAGATCTATGATGCCACCAATGCCACTTTAGAAGAGTGTGGTTATGCAAGGGTGACTCAAGAACAGGTCAACTCGTGGATAGGGCACGGCACACGTGCGCTGTTGATTAAAGCCCTGGCTTACATCCACAACCAATCCATTGAAGAGATTGAGTCTGGACCTATTTTGGCAGGCGCACTACCTGTCTTTGATAAGCACTATCAACGCTGCTGCGGTACCACCAGTTACCTCTATCCACATGTTTTAGAGGTGGTTAAAAAGCTTGGGTCTGAAGGGGTCAAGTTGGCAGTGGTTACCAATAAAGAGAGCCGATACACCGATCGTGTGTTAGCGGCTCACGGCTTAACGGAACTCTTCGATATTGTAGTCAGCGGCGACAGTTTTCCAGTGAAGAAGCCTGACCCAACGTCAATTTTAGACTGCCTTGAGCAGTGGCAAATCTCAGCAGAGGATGCACTGTTTGTGGGTGACTCCTCGATCGATGCGGCCACGGCGCGTAATGCAGGCATTGATGTTTGGTTACTTCCTTACGGTTACAACATGGGTGAACCGATTGAGTCGGCTAACCCCGATCGCGTCATTCAAGACTTTTCAGAGTTGGTGGATTAACCCATCAATTCAATAACTTAATCGACTCTTCGGAGGTAAATAATGGCACTTGTATCCCTACGTCAGGTACTTGATCACGCCGCAGAGAATAGCTACGGTGTTCCTGCGTTTAACGTTAACAACCTTGAGCAGGTGCAAGCGATCATGCAAGCAGCGCAGGCAACAGACAGTCCTGTGATTCTGCAGACATCTGCTGGCGCTCGCACCTACGCCGGTGAGGCTTATCTTCGCCATCTCATTTTGGCGGCTATCGAGACACACCCGGATCTTCCAGTCGTTCTGCATCAGGATCACGGTGCATCACCTGCAGTCTGTATGCAGTCGATCCGCTCTGGTTTCTCCAGTGTCATGATGGATGGTTCGTTGATGAGCGATGGTAAAACGCCATCCACCTACGAATACAACGTCGATGTCACTCGACAAGTCTGTGAAATGGCGCATGTTGTCGGTGTATCGGTTGAAGGTGAACTGGGCTGTCTTGGTTCGCTAGAGACAGGCGAAGCCGGTGAAGAGGATGGTCAGGGTGCTGAGGGTATTTTGAGCCATGATCAAATGCTGACCGACCCTGATGAAGCTAAAGACTTTGTTGAGAAAACTGGCGTCGATGCCCTAGCAATTGCGATTGGTACCAGCCACGGTGCGTACAAATTTACACGCCCACCGACGGGCGATATTCTCGCAATTGATCGTGTCGCGGCGATTCATAAAGCAATCCCGAACACCCATCTGGTGATGCACGGTAGTTCCAGCGTGCCACAGGAGTGGTTAGCGATCATTCGTGAGTTTGGTGGCGAGTTGAAACCGACCTACGGTGTCCCTGTAGAGGAGATCGTTAAAGGGATTCAAAACGGTGTTCGTAAGGTCAACATTGATACCGACATTCGCTTGGCAATGACCGGTGCTATGCGCCGTATGATGGCCGAGAAGAAGAGCGAGTTTGACCCACGTAAATTCCTAGCCGCAGCCCGCGATGCAGCCTCAGGTATCGTCAAAGATCGTTTCGAAGCCTTCGGCTGTGCCGGACAGGGCAGTAAGATCAAACCGATCTCAATGGATGACATGGCGGGTCGATACTAATCGACCCAAGATCCATTCAAAACGTTGGAGCGGTCTTGAAAAGGCCGCGATATCTCCTAAGATCAAAAGCATTTCTATCCGACTGGCGTCGGCTAGCCTTCTTCTTTGTGTGAGCGGTATTGACGGTGACTGCCCTTCAGCCTGTCATCCGCCGTGAGAATTTAATGCCTATCTGGAAAACACCGAAAAAGCAGATGACAGGCTGAAGCCAGTCACTGTTGCTTTCAGATAAACTCTAATGAATACCAATCGCGGCCTTTACAAGACCGCTCCAACAATCACTCAACGCCAAACGCAACCATCTCAGCCTCTGCACAGAGCGTTTCATTGGCAGATAAGGTCAACTTAACTCGCACTTTACGTCCCTCGATGGATAGCAGCTCGCCATGCAGTTCTAACTCCACGCCCATTGGAGTGGGAGTGATGTATTTAATATTTAATTGACCTGTAACGTGGCGTTGAATTTTTGCATCTTGTTCAAGTGAATCATGCTTCTGCAGGTAGCTTAACGCGGCCGCTGATGCAGTGCCATGACAGTCGAGTAGGGAGGCGACCGCGCCGCCGTAGAGGTGTCCAGGAACGCCGCCACTGTATTTGTTCTCTGGCGTGAAGCGAGCTAGGGTTGTGTCACCTGTTACATAACTTTTCAGGTGCCATCCATCCGCGTTTGATCGACCGCAGCCGAAACAGTGGCTATGGCTCTCTGGATAGAGATCTTGAATGGCTTGGTTCATTGAGACTCCTTCTCACATCTTTGAATAGAGAATAGCAATTATCTTATCTAGGTTGATACATACTGATGGAAAAGTTGTGCTCTAATAAGCCATCCCCGATGTAAGAGAGTTATTATGAAGCTTTTCCAATATGATCATTGTCCATTCTGCGTCCGTGCTGACATGGTCGCTAAATACAAACAGGTTAATTTTGAGTCGGTCTATTTGCTGAATGACGATGCCGACAGTTGTATTGAGCGTGTTGGCAAAAAAATGGTGCCGATTTTAGAGATTGATGGCCAATCTATGGGCGAAAGTCTGGATATCGCTCATAAGTTGGATGAGTTAGGCAAGGCTGATCAGGTAATAGTCGAAGGTGGTGATTCTGATCGTTTCACACAACCACTGATGTCAGTAAATCGCGCGATTTTCTCACTGCTTTTTCCTCGCAATGTACAGATCGGTTTGCCTGAGTTTGAAACTCGATCGGCAATTGATTTTTATCGCGTAAACAAGGAAGCAATGATTGAGTGCAGTTTTGAGCAAGCTCTGGATAATACAGCTGAACACCAAGCCCTTGTAGAGCAGGTCTTAAATGATTTGCCTAAGCTGATTAAGCCTTCGGATAGAGGTGGGCAGCTTAGCTGGGATGACGTTATGATTTTTCCAATGCTTCGCAATTTAACCGTAATCAAAGACCTGAAGATGCCCACGCAGGTTGTAGATTACATCAATGAAGTAGCACAACTGACCAATGTTGAGCTCTACACAGACAGGGCCATCTAAGGGAAGAAAAAAGAAAGAGAGGGGAAAGGGCTTCACCCTCTCAAAGGGGTGTTTACAACAGCTGGGTTCATAATAGTGTGCAAAGCTGACATTTAGCTGATGGCTAAAATTTTTCACAAGGACGTTAGATGACACAGTTTGCGCGTTACTATCAGCGTTATTCACAAGCTCGACTAAAAGCACTGATTATCCTCAGTCTAGCGATTCTGCAGTTTCCTTTAGCCGTGTCGGCATCTCTGGTCGCACTACCTGCCATTGCTCAAGACCTTCAAGTCAATGCGGTATTGATCAGTTGGATACCGGCCATCTTCCTTCTGGTGAGTTTGATCTCCCAACTGCCAGGCGGTCGTCTATCGGATCTCATTGGTCTTAAAAAGGCTTTTCTCATCAGTTGTGGTCTTTTTGCGTTGGGTGGCGCCATGGCGGCTTTTGCGCCCAATATTGAAATACTGTTAGCAGGGCGTGTGGTACAGGGGGCTGCCGGGGCTATCCTAGCCAGCGCGGGTATGGCCATGATCTCCCGTATCTACGCAGCAGGTGGACGAGGGGCCGCTTTGGGTTGGATGACATCAGCCGTCTATCTCGGCATGACTGCAGGCCCGCTAATAGGTGGCTGGTTGGTCGATCTGTTTGGCTGGCGATCTGTGTTTATGTTGCCGGTACCGATATTGCTAGGGGTCATTTTATCGATTCGACTGTTTATTCCGGGTGAATGGAAAAGCAGTGAAAAGCATAAGATCGACTGGGTCGGTACAGCCATTTTCTCAGCCGCCATTGCAGCTCTCTATTTTGGCAGTACTCGCCTGATTGAACTCAACGGTTGGTTGCTTGCACTCTTAGGAGTAGGTCTGGGTTATCTCTTCATCAAATGGTCTGGCAAACAGGCATTTCCACTGGTGAGAATCGACTTGATGATGAAGAATAAAACCTTCATCAACTCTGCAACCGCGGCCATGTTTATGTACGCCAGCCAGTACGGCATTGTCCTGATTTTGTCACTTTATCTGCAATACAACCGCCAACTGTCGCCAACGGATACTGGGCAGCTGATGATGCTTCAAGCGTTGATGATGACGATCATCGCGCCTCTGGCAGGACGCGTCTCTGATCGAATAGGGCACCGTCTACTGGCGACAGGAGGAAGTTTGTCCATAGCCCTTGGCTTACTGGCGTTAGCGTTGATGAATCACGAGACACCACTTTGGGTGATCGGGCTCTGTATAATGGTGATTGGAACGGGCCATGGCATGTTCTCTACCCCAAACAACTCCGCCGCACTGGCAACACTCCCTGCAGAGAGAATGGGTATAGGCTCTGCAATCCTCAGCCTATCAAGACAGAGTGGCCAGTTGATTGGAATGGCGGTGATTACCTTGTTACTAGGACTCTACTTCGCAGGCGCCGCAATAGGGGAGTCTGATCCACAGCTTTTAGAGAGCGTCACAACCAATGCCCTGACAGTATCATTGTTAACCGCACTGCTAGCGGCTTGGTTCTCGTGGAGAAAGGTTTAAATTGAAGCGGGTGACAGGCTAAAGCCTGTCATCCGGTCGTGAACTTACCGACTCTCTGGAAAACTCTGAAAGAGTGGATGTCAGGCTAAAGCCAGACACCGGTGCTAATAGCTAAATTCATATGAGCACCCATCGCGGCCTTTTCAAGACCGCTCCAACAGTGCCAGATTCGAATCTTGTGCCGATTTGTCCCCGTCCGACTGAGAACGAGCACGGTGCTCTTTTTCGTTAAGACGTTGAAAGGAACGAGTCCCGGATGGGCGAGAGTTTCAGCGCCTGCACGGAGCAGGCTCTGAAATGTGCCTTTCGATGTTAGAAAAAGAGTATCGCGCGCAGTGTGCCGAAGGCCGAAGGAGCGGGGTGTGTTTTCTTGCTTCTTCTTTGCTCATACAAAGAAGAAGGCTAGCCGACGCCAGTCGGATAGAAACGCTTTTGATCTTATTGAAAATTATCCAGCCCTTTTAGAATCAACATTCACGTGTGCCTAGCCACGCTTTATGTTACTGTGCGCGCCTTAATATTTTGAGTGTCCTCATGTCTTTCGAATCTCTTGGCCTTTCGGCTCCTCTTACCCGTGCAATAGCTGAAAAGGGCTATTCAGAAGCGACTCCTATTCAACGCGAAGGCATACCTGCCGTGATGTCCGGTAAGGACGTTATGGCGGCTGCGCAAACGGGAACAGGTAAAACGGCTAGCTTTATTCTGCCTCTGCTCGAGAGATTACAATCCGGCCCTAAGGTAAAGAGCAACAATGTTCGTTCATTAGTGCTGACACCAACACGCGAACTGGCGGCTCAGATCCAAGACAATGCTGAGTTCTATGGCAAATACACCGACCTCAAAAGCAATGTGGTTTTTGGTGGGGTTAAGATCAACCCACAGATGCAAAAGCTTCGCTCGGGTACGGATATATTGATAGCGACACCGGGTCGCCTTTTGGATCTTTACTCGCAGAATGCAGTTCGTTTTGATCAACTTGAAGTGCTGGTATTAGATGAAGCGGATCGCATGCTCGACATGGGCTTTATTCGTGACATTCGCAAGATCCTTAACCTGCTGCCTAAGCAGCGTCAAAACCTTATGTTCTCTGCGACCTTCTCCCCAGAGATCAAAGAGCTGGCGCACGACATCGTCAACAACCCTGTCGAGGTCTCGGTTTCACCAGAAAATGCGACCGCCCACACCGTTGAGCAGTGGGTCATTGGGGTCGATAAGAAGAGCAAGACAGCGGCTCTCATCGATTTGATCAAGACTAACAACTGGTTTCAGGTATTGGTCTTCAGCCGAACTAAGCATGGTGCCAACCGTCTAGTCGTTCAGCTGGATAAGGCGGGTATTACGGCAGCTGCTATCCATGGCAATAAGAGTCAGGGTGCTCGCACGCGTGCATTGCAGGCCTTTAAACAGGGTGATATTCAGATCCTTGTAGCTACCGACATTGCAGCACGCGGTATCGATATCAAAGAGCTGCCTCACGTGATTAACTTTGATCTTCCCAACGTGGCTGAAGATTATGTACACCGTATTGGCCGCACCGGTCGTGCCGGCAGTGTGGGTCAGGCGGTATCACTGGTCTCTATTGATGAGTTTGATCAGCTTCGAGCGATCGAGCGCTTGACGCAAAAGCTTCTCGAACGTCGCGACTTGAAGGGGTTTGCTCCAAACAATCCACTGCCAGAGTCTAAGCTACAACCGCCGTTGAAACCGAAAAAACCTAAAAAACCTAAGAAACCAAAGCAGAAAGCGGAGGGTGCATCTGCACAACCAGCACCGCGTCAAAATCAACCAAGACGCAATAGACCGGCTGATGGAACACCCAAACGTAAACCTCGCCGTTTTGGTGGTAATCGCAAAAAGCCAGTTAACCGCGATCTGTAATCTGTTTTAATCGACAGATTATCCGGTCATCCGCTTTGAGAAGTGTTTCGTATCTTCTTACATGAAAGAGACACTCTACTACGATGGAAAATGTTCGCTCTGTGTTGCCGAGATGGATAAGTTGGCAGTCATTAAGGGCGAACAGTTAGAACTCCAAGATATCCATGAGGTATCGGATCAACTGACAGAAGAAGAACGCATTAACATGCTCAAGGTTCTTCATCTGCAGCGTGGTGAACAGTGGGTAACTGGAATCGACGCGAACATAGCCGCTTGGCAACATACCCGCTGGGGCTGGATTTGGCGCATCCTTGGTTGGCCAATCATCAAGCCCATAGCCAATCTGGCTTATAAGCGCTGGGCACGTTGGCGATACGATCGACTCTATACTAAATAAAGATGCTTGATTAGACTGTCGACATTCTCACACTTTATAGGCCATCAGCGTGTTTATTGAACTTACCGATCTCTTTCTCCTGACTCTAGTCGCTGGTGTTATCTATGTTTGGTACAAAGGCCTAGCCGTTAGAGAGCGCGCACTGAAAGCGGTTGAGAGTTACTGCAACAAGTTGGATCTACAGTTGTTGGACCAAAATGTCTCTTTGCGTGCGCTTTGGCTAAAACGCGATGATAGAGGTCGCTTGGCACCCTGGCGTCGATATCAGTTTGAGTTCACCACGACCGGCGATCAGCGCTACCGTGGCCAAGTGATTCTGCTTGGCAATCGTCTAGAGAGCATTACCTCAGAGGCTCATAAGTTTGAGGATTAGCCATGTCTAAGCTCAATTTCGATAACAGCTATGCCCGTTTACCCTCTCACTGGTATCAGTCGGTCTCTGTCACTCCGTTAAAGAACACTCATCTAATCAGCTTCAATGCACCACTGGCTCAATCATTAGGGCTAAACCCCTGTGAATGGGCGCCCAGTCAGTTGGTGAATACCTTTACTACTGAGCAGGGCCCTGAGGGTGCTGAACCTTTGGCCATGAAATACACCGGCCACCAGTTCGGAGTCTATAACCCAGATCTCGGTGATGGGCGTGGTATCTTGCTCGGCGAGCATCTGGACCCTACTGGCGATCGATGGGATTTCCATCTTAAAGGGGCGGGTAAAACCGCCTATTCGCGCTTTGCTGATGGTAAAGCGGTGCTTCGTTCCAGTATTCGCGAGTACCTTGTCAGTGAAGCGATGTTTGGTCTGGGAATTCCCACCACACGTGCGCTGGCTATTTTTGGCAGTGAGGAGTTTACCCTACGAAATGGTGCAGAACCCTGTGCTCAAGTGCTTAGGGTGACACCTTGTCATATACGTTTTGGCCACTTTGAGTACTTCTACTATTCAGGGCAGCATGAGGACCTGAAACAGCTTGCCGATTACGTTATCGATCGTTACTACCCTGACGCGAAACAGGCTGAAAACCCCTACCTGTTCATGTATCAACAGGTGGTTGAGCGCAGTGCCTACCTGGTTGCTCAGTGGCAGAGTTACGGGTTTGTTCATGCCGTCATGAACACCGACAATATGTCGATCATAGGAGAGACCTTTGACTATGGTCCGTTTACCTTTATGGATCGATATGAGCCGGACCACATCGCTAATAAGAACGATGACAGAGGCCGATACGCGTTCAGTAATCAACCGAGCATCATGCAGTGGAATCTTGCGGCCTTAGCTCAGGCGTTAATCCCTCTGATAGATAAATCCAACTTGGAGGCTCAACTCGAGAGATTCTCAACGCTCTATTTTGATGCCTATTACACTAAGCTCTCTCAGCGATTGGCACTACCGAATCCAGGGGTCACCCACAAAGCACTAATTGATGAGATGCTCACGTTGTTAGAAAAACAGCAGGGTGATCTCAATCGTTTTATTCTGGCTTTAACAAATCTAGAAAAGGGCGACGCTTTGGGTGCCGAAGTAGAGAGCCCCGAATCCTATTCAGAGTGGTTAAGCCGATTCTATGCAGTACGTCACTCAGAAGATGAGCAACTAAGATCACGTCTGGATTACGCAAAAACCTTAAACCCTGTCTATATTTTACGTAACTACATGTGTGAAGAGGCGATTCGCGACGCTCACCAAGGTGACTATCAACGCGTGAATCATCTGCTTGCCATGGTTCGTGAACCAACTAAGTACTATGCGCCACTGGCAGACTATGCAGATGCTCCACCGAAATGGGCAGAGGGGATTTTCTTAACCTGCTCGTCATAGCGACCTCAAGCGCACAGTACTTCTAATTATGACAGGAGAATCTGGTGCGCAATTTACTGCTGGCATTTGATGGCACTTGGCAAAAAACCGATTCAGATTTGAGTGATGGCGATCAAAACAGCCATGTTGTGCGGTTGGTTGAGGCTCTTCACAATTCAGACACAGATATTCCACAAAAGGTTCATTATCTCCCTGGAGTAGGCACTTCAGCCTGGCAACAGATTCGAGGAGGCATCTTTGGTTGGGGACTCTCTGACAAGATAGCCGAAGCCTATTTATGGTTGATGGAGCACTACCAAACGGGCGATCGGGTCTACCTGGTCGGCTACAGTCGTGGGGCGTTTGCAGCGAGAAGCCTGTCAGGTCTTATTGATCGATTGGGTCTGCTTAGATTGGAGCATCTAGAGCAATTCGATTCCTGCTACCAGCTCTACAGACGCGGCACCCGTCGTGAACAAAATCGATTCAAAGCCCAGTTTGCCACCCCGATACAGATTGAGGCGATTGCCGTTTGGGATACCGTCGGGTCGTTGGGCATTCCATTGGGTAGCTTTAAACAGTTAAACCACTATTTGTGGGGCTTTCATGACACACGCTTAGCTTCCAATGTGAAGCGGGGCTTTCAAGCACTAGCCATTGATGAGCATCGTGCAGATTTCATACCGACACTCTGGTCACCCAAGCTTGAAGAGAATCAGATCGTTGAGCAAAGATGGTTTGCCGGATCGCATGGGGATGTTGGCGGAGGGACAGACTCAACGCTCTCAACCCACTCTTGCCAATGGATATGCGAGTCACTGATTCACTCGGGTCTGAAGCTGGATGCTGAGTCTGTGAAGACTCAAACCTCTAACTTTGAACTGCCTCACGACTCCTATGATCTGTTTTTGGGTGGGCTGTATGACTGGTTTAGCGATCGCCATTGGCGTCCAATAGGTACTTGTCAGAATCGCTTTGAGACGATCGATTCGAGTGTGTTTGAGTTAATGAACAACACCAGTTACCGTCCCAAAAATCGAGTAGGGCCCCATCTGACTTCCCCTATCTCTCACCAATTGTGTGAAATTGATCATCTATATCAGTTTCAGGCTTGTTTTCTCGACGGGGAAGAGGGGATACTGAACGCTTCTTAGATTTCAAGGAATGAGTGTGAAAGTTTGGGTTGATGCGGATGCGTGTCCTGTGGTGATTAGAGATATTCTCATCAAGGCAGCACTCAATCGAAAAGTAGAGATGGAGTTCGTTGCAAACCACTTCTATCAGTTACCTAATTCCCCCTATTTAAACTGGCGTCGAGTCCCTCAGGGTGCCGATCAGGCTGATCAAGAGATCGTTGATCGAGTGACCGCTGGTGATCTTGTCATCGCTACAGATCTGCCGTTGGCTAATGATCTGATCGATAAAGGGGCTCGCGTACTTACCCATCGTGGCGAGGCCTTAACGAAAGAGAACATCAAAGCGCGCCTCAATCTGCGTGACTTCTACGAAACCATGCGCGCTAGCGGTATTCAGTCTGGTGGCCAATCGGGTATGAGTCAGGCAGATCGTCGTGAGTTTGCCAACGCGTTGGATCGCGCCTTAACGGCAGCACAGCGTCAAGTGAAGCAAGGAGGCAATGCATGAACTCATTGTTAGAGATGCTGATCTCACTCAATCTGGACCTGGTCGCATTGATCTGGTTTTTGTTCTGTTTTAACGGCTATTTCATCTACGCTAAGCGAGCCAGTTATCGTGTTACCTGTCTGGCTAGCCTAATGCACCTCTATCGTAAGGAGTGGATGCGCGCGGCGCTGGATCGTGAGGTGAGGGTGGCTGATACCACAACGATCACCAATCTTGAGCGCGGTGTCACCTTCTTTGCCAGCACCACCATGCTGATTTTGGCCGGCCTTCTGACCCTGCTCTCTCGCTCTGATATGGCGATCGACCTTCTGTCTGAACTGCCGTTCACAGAGCCGATGACTCGACTGCAATGGGACCTGCGCATCATCGTGCTGATGGTGATGTTTGTATACGCCTTCTTTAAGTTCACCTGGTCTATTCGCCAGTATGGATTTGTCTCGGTCATGATTGGTGGCGGCCCCAACCCCAAAGAGAATGCCGATCCACGGACTCTCGATATGCACGCAGAACGCTCGGCTCGCATGGCCAGTATGGCGGCAAATAACTTTAATGCCGGCCTACGAACCTACTACTTTGCCATCGCAGTGCTAGGGTGGATGGTCAATACCTGGCTCTTTATGTTCTTGTGTGCAGTGGTTGTCTGGATTCTCTATCGTCGTGAATTCAGCTCTTCGACGCTAAGAACCTTAATGATGAGTACTGATATCAACGCCAAGGGTTGAAATTAGATCGGCATCCCCCATATCTGATGGAGTGTTAATCAGTAACTTGGGAATTCAGGTCTAAGCTATGACAACCGAAACGAAACAAGAAACTCTTGGCTTTCAAACCGAAGTGAAACAGCTGCTGCAGCTGATGATTCACTCTCTATACTCTAATAAAGAGATCTTCCTACGTGAATTGATCTCCAACGCTTCAGATGCGGCTGAAAAGCTACGCTTTGAAGCCTTGTCTAACGCCGACCTCTACGAAAACGATGGTGAACTGCGTATTCGCGTCTCTGCTGATGAAGAGAACAATACCATTACCATCGAAGATAACGGCATCGGTATGTCGCGCGATGAGGTCATTGAGCACCTAGGTACCATCGCTAAATCAGGTACCGCTAGCTTCCTGCAAAATCTGACCGGCGATGCTGCAAAAGATTCACAACTGATCGGTCAGTTTGGTGTCGGTTTCTACTCGGCCTTTATTGTGGCTGATCAGGTTGATCTATACACCCGTCGTGCTGGTCTAGACGCGGCAGAGGGTGTTCACTGGTCCTCTAAGGGTGAAGGCGAGTTCGATATCGCAACCATCGACAAGCCCGAGCGTGGCACGCGTATCGTCATGACTCTGAAAGAGGATGCGAAAGAGTTTGCCAGCGATTGGCGCCTTCGCTCTCTAGTCACCAAATACTCAGATCACATCGCGATGCCTGTGCAGATGGAGAAACAGCCCATGCCGGCAGAGGGTGATGAGGAGTCATCAAAGGATGCGCCTGAGATCGAAACGGTTAACAGCGCAACGGCATTGTGGACTAAGAACAAGTCAGAGGTGACCGAGGAGGAGTACAAAAACTTCTACCAGCACGTCTCTCATGATTTCCAGGAGCCAATTAGCTGGGCCCACAACCGCGTTGAGGGTAACTTAGAGTACACCAGTCTTCTCTACCTACCGTCCAAAGCACCGTATGATCTTTGGAACCGTGAAGCACCTAAAGGGCTTAAGCTCTACATTCAGCGTGTCTTTATCATGGATCAAGCGGATCAGTTCTTGCCGCTCTACCTGCGCTTCATTAAAGGTGTCGTTGATTCGAAAAACCTATCACTAAACGTCTCTCGTGAGATTCTTCAGAAAGATCCAAACGTTGATAAGCTGAAGTCCGCTCTGACTAAGCGAAGCCTCGATATGATCGAGAAGTTCGCTAAGAAGGATGCCGAGAAGTACCTAGAGTTCTGGAAAGAGTTTGGTCAGGTCTTGAAAGAGGGCCCTGCGGAAGATCATGCGAATCGTGAGCGCATTCTTAAGCTAATGCGTTTTGCATCGACCGAGAACAGCAACGGCGATCAGAACGTCAGCCTAGACAGCTACATAGAGCGTATGGGCGAAGATCAAGAGAAGATCTACTACCTAGTCGCCGATAACTACAACGCGGCTAAAGCGAGCCCACATCTAGAGATCTTCCGTAAGAAGGGCATTGAAGTGCTGCTTCTGACTGATCGCATTGATGAGTGGATGATGAGCCACTTGATGGACTACTCAGGCAAGTCGTTCCAAGACGTCACCAAAGGCGAGTTGAAACTGGATGGTGAAGAGTCTGAAGAGAGCAAAAAAGCTCAAGAGGAGCAGAACGAGCAGTACGCGTCATTGATTGAACGTCTTGGCGGTGTATTTACCGACCGTGTCGACTCTGTCCGTGTCTCACAGCGTCTAACCGACTCCCCAGCCTGTCTGGTACTCGGTGATTACGATATGGGTCTACAGATGCGTCGTATCATGGAAGCGGCTGGCCAAGCGGTTCCAGAGACTAAACCCGTCTTTGAGTTCAACGCAGAGCACCCACTGATCGGTAAGCTTGATCAAGAGTCTGATGAAGATCGTTTTGCCGATCTGGCAATGATTCTATTGGATCAAGCTCAACTAGCGACAGGTGGTCAGCTTGAAGACCCAGCAGCTTACACAGCTCGCCTGAACAAACTGCTGTTAGAGTTGAGTGCTTAAACACTCCACTTGAAGCAAAAAGGCCTGACACTGTCAGGCCTTTTTTGTTCGCGGCCTTTTCAAGACCGCTCCAACAAAATTAGGCACAGTTGGAGCGGTCTTGAAAAGGCCGCGATTACTATTTCAGGTGACTGGCCTTCAGCCTGTCATCCGCTGTCAACTTTACTGTTTATCTGGAAAACGCTTAAAGAGTGGATGTCAGGCTAAAGCCAGACACCGGTGCTGAGAGTTGGGTCAGACCAAAGGTCAGACCCGCAGCTGCGTAGCCAGTTTAACACTCTGGTGTCTGACCTAAGGTCTGACACCGCTGTTAACCGTTTGCCTTAGCCTTACGAAATAGATCGACACTGAACACGATCAGCCCCACCCAAATAAAAGCAAAGCTGATAAAACGATCGATGCCGAAGGCTTCGTTCAAAATGAACACAGCGCTAAGGAACTGCATGATCGGGGCGATGTAGTTAAGAAAGCCCACGGTACCAAACGGAAGTTTTCTGGCGGCAGAGGCAAACAGAATCAGTGGCACAGCGGTCATAACACCGGCACCGATTAACTCCCAAGTGAATGCACCGAAATGATCAACACCCTGGGTGGTTAGCAAGCTCAGGTAGATCAATGCGATCGGCAACATGATTAAGGTCTCAATCAACAATCCGCTGACTGAGTCGACCGCTATCTGCTTACGCACGACGCCGTAAAAGCCGAACAGCAGGGAGAGGCTAACAGCGATCCATGGGAACTCGCCAATGGCGACTATCTGCCATAAGACCCCGACAGAGGCGAAGAAGACCGAAGTTTTTTGTAGCCTGTTGAGTTGCTCTTTAAAAAAGATCAGCCCCAACAACACCGCAACCAGAGGCGACAGAAAATACCCCAGACTGGCCGCGATCACTTGGCCACTACCTACCGCCCAGATATAGATCCACCAGTTACCACTGATGAGCAGTGATGAAATGGTTAACCAGAACAGCGTCTTTTTGGACGTTAACATCGTCCAGGTGGAACGGATTTTTCTCTGCAGAAGAATCAGCAAGCCAACAAAGAGCACACACCAGACAATTCGGTGTGCTAGTACCTCGTCGGCGGGTACCTCGGCGAGTAGGGTGAAGTAGAGTCCAAAGCAACCCCAGATTAGATAGGCTAGGGTGCCTTGGAAGAGTCCTTGTCGATACTCTTTGTGTGAGTCCTGTTGTGACGCTATTGATTGGTTCAAGCGTCTAGCTCGACCATATCAGGGTGCGATTTGAGTGCGTCGATCAATGCATCCATCTCAGCATCGGTACCAATGGTGATGCGAAGGAAGTTCGCGATCTCAGGGCGACTGAAGTGGCGAACTAACACCCCTTTAGTACGTAAATAGCCCATCAACTCACTCCCCTCAATAAACCGGTGCTCGGCAAAGAGGAAGTTGGTTGCTGATGGAAGTATGTTGAAACCTAGCTTTTCAAGGCGATCACGAGTGGTCTCGCGCGTTGCGATGATTTTGTCACACATCTCCTTGAAGTAGGCGCTGTCTTTCAATGAGGCAACACCAGCAGCGATCGCGAGCATATCCATAGGGTAGCTGTTGAATGAGTTTTTAACTCGATTTAAACCGTCGATCAGATGGGGTTGTGCGACGGCATAACCAATGCGCAAACCAGCAAGTGAGCGCGACTTAGAGAAGGTCTGTGTCACTACTAGGTTAGGGTATTGATTCACTAGCTCAATGGCCGATTCGCCACCAAAATCGACGTACGCTTCATCCACCAATACCACCGTTTCAGTGTTGCGATCGAGTAGGTTTTTGATCTGCTTTAACGGCAGAGCTAACCCAGTAGGAGCATTCGGGTTGGCAAAAATGATACCGCCATTATCCAGTGGGTAATCCTCTAAAGAGATTGAGAAATCATCATTAAGTTTTTGATTCTTAATCTCAATTCCATATAGATCAGCATAAACATCGTAGAAGCTGTAAGTGATGTCTGGTTTAACCAGTGGCTTCTCTTGACGGAAGAACGCCATAAACGCATGAGCCAACACTTCGTCTGAGCCATTACCGACAAATAGATTTTCGTTAGGCACACCCAGAGTGGTTGAAAGCTCATTGATGAGCGCAGAAGACTCAGGGTCTGGATAGAGGCGTAAACGATCGGTCTCAAACGCGGTTAACACTTCCTGAACCCCATGAGCAGGGGGGTAAGGATTCTCATTGGTGTTGAGTTTAACTAAGTTGGCAACCTTAGGTTGTTCACCGGGTGTATAAGGAACGAGATCATGGATCTGCGGGCTCCAAAACTTACTCATAACGAAACCTTACAAATGGATAAATTTGAGCTGAGATAGTATCAGAAGCGAAGTAGGGAAAGAAGAAGAGGTCGACCGGTGTCAGCTATTGATACTGCCACCGGTCGGGTGTGCCGAACTTGCCCTCAATAATTAAGGTCAACTTCAGTCAACTCCATATAAACAAAGTTAAACTTTGACCACAACCTTTTTTATTAAGACTTAGGTGGTACGGGGAGCCTAGTAAAGTTCGTCGTAAGCGTCACGTAACTGACTGGCGAGAACGCGATCCTCCATAATATCTTCGATCTGACGTCTGCGCTTAGCATTGTATCTGGATCGGTTACGTTGGCTCTCTTGCTCTTCGAATTGATCATTCCAATCGTCGAGGTCTTCGATCTTTTCATCGACACGGACTTTGCTGCCCATCTCTTAATCTCACTCTATAAAATTGATCGCTCAGTTCTGACGCTAGTCACGGTCGAGGGTTACCGTTAATGCGGAATATAGTTCATGCTTAGAATTTTGAGAAAATTAATTTTTTCAATCTAATTTCAAGAAAAATCGATATTTTAACTATCTATAAAGTTGACCTAATTAAGAGCCTGAGCGAGGATCGCTTTTTTACGAGAAGTGAATGCATGCACCTTTTTAGACTCTCACTGCCGGTTCTGTTTGGCTACCTTCCACTTGGGATGGCCTTTGGCGTGCTGTTTGTCACCGAGTTGGGGTTGGATTGGTATTGGGCCGTCGCGTTCAGCGTCATTGTGTTTGCCGGCTCTGCCCAGTTTTTATCAGTGGGTTTGATTGCCAACCATGCAGGGCTGTTCGAAGTGTTTGTAGCCGTTTTCCTACTGAACAGCCGCCACATCTTCTATGGCCTGACACTGCTATCTTCACTAAATCTTACTGGGTGGCGTAAGGCCTACATGGTCTTTGCATTGACTGATGAGACCTTCTCACTGATAACCGGGCTGCCAAAAGAGAGCGGTCTGCAGCAGCAAGATTATTGGCGCTTGGCAGGCATCAATCAGAGCTACTGGGTTTTCGGTACATTGATTGGTGCTCTATTGGGCGCTCAACTGACACTGCCCGATTTAGGTTTGGAGATAGTGCTGCCGGCACTGTTCGTGGTACTGGCCGTTGAACAGTATCGAACGCGTAGAGCGGCAGGTTTGATGTTGATAGCCTGTTTGATAGGGCTCATCGCCATTTGGCTTTGGCAAGATCAGATGCTGTTGCTATCGATCACTACCGCACTGGTTCTAATGTTAATTAACTACTTGAGGCAGCGATGGACCAGTCACTCTATCTAATCAGCTTTATAGCATTAGCTGCTCTGGCAACGGTGGCAACGCGTGCACTACCCTTTCTCTTTCTATCGCGTCACAGTCAGCACCCACTACTGGAGTATCTGGGTCGCTATCTGCCACCGGTTTTGATGGTTCTGTTGGTGGTATATGCGGTCTCTGATCTGCCGATGGCCAATCAACAGTGGGTAATCAGTCTGGGGAGCTTAATGGTGGTGGCCGTGACTCAGTGGTTAAGCAAAAATGCACTACTCAGCATTGCGCTGGGCAGCCTGTTGTACATGATGTTGATTTAAATACCGCAGTACATTCCGTGCAGAGTGCTGATAATTCGTTGTGCACGATCGCCTTCAAGTGAGTAGTAGATCGTTTGCGAATCGCGACGAGTTTTAACTAGGCCATCACGACGCAGCACTGCGAGGTGTTGTGATAGGGCGGACTGGCTAAGATCTAAATGCTCGTTTAGCTCGGTGACAGAGAGCTCTTTACCTTCCAAGTAGCAAAGAATCATTAAGCGACTACCGTTCGCGAGTGCCTTCATCAAACGCGCGGCCTCTTTTGAGTTTTCACGCATTAGCTCTAATGTGTCTGCGGGTAGGCGTTGTGTATCTGTCATAGTTGAACTCGGTAATGATCGGTCCCCAAAGGGATGTGAATTTGCTTAATTAGCAGTTTTGAATATAACGACTTGATGGGGGTTTGTAAATTTTTATTATCCTATCGCATCGTTTAATCGCCCTTAATTGCGCTGAGTCAGGCTCATTTCGACAGTTAACGCTATACTGCAATTAATCGCATAGTAGAGTGCAGGAGAGTACTTATGTTCCAACGAGTCCTGGTCACCAATGAAGAGTCACACTACTCCCCGCAGCCACTGTTAAAAGCATCGGCACTCTGTGCAGAGTCGTCTCATATTGAGTGGTTTCAGTCGGTCTATAACGCTGCGTTTGAAACGGCGACGGCGGAAGATCAACCATCACAAGAGGATGCATTGGCACTCTATGTGACGCACAGGCTCAACCAAGCTGAGCGGCACATCGAAGAGTTAGACCTACCACAGGATGTAGCGGCTGATATTCGTTGGCACCCTAGCTTTCTTAAAGCGGCACTAGAAGAGTCAGATCGTTACCAGCCTGACTTGATGGTGGTACCCCGTGTCAGAAAACATGATCTGTTGGATTGGCTAATCGGTGGCGATGAGCAAGAGTTGGTGCGTCGTCTCCATGAACCGGTTCTGCTAGCCAATGATCAACCCTGGCAGGCCCACCCAAGGATTGCCGTAGCCATTGATCCGTTCCATCTGGATAGTCGCAATCACAGGTTGGAGAAGCAACTGCTTGAGGTGGCTGATCAGTTTGCACAACGGCTGTCAGCTGAGCTTCATGTCGTTCACTGTTTTCAAACACTTCCACAGAGCGTCATCTATGATGAGCATTTAGTGGAAGATTTTGAGTCGCTTCAAAAACAGGTGGGTGAGGAGCATCGTCAAAGAATTGAATCGTTGATTGAACCTCTAAACCGTCCATTGGGTTCGCCACTGCTTAAATTGATTGTGGGGGATGCGGATGAAAAATTGCCTGAGTTCTGTCAGCAAGAGAAGATCGATCTGTTGATTCTGGGCGCACCCGAAAAAGGGTGGGTGGAGCGCTTCTTAATGGGCAGCACCACCGCACGTCTTTTAAATAGAATAGAGTCCGATATTTTGGTTATTCACGATCAATAAAGTATTTAAAGATCGAACTTAGCCCAGACTGGTGCATGGTCAGAGGGTTTTTCCATACCGCGAATATCAAGATCGATGCCGGTCTCCACGCACTTTTGCATTAGAGGTTTGGTCGGCATGATCGCATCGATACGCAGACCCCGTTTAGGCGTATCTTCAAACCCGCGACTGCGGTAATCGAACCAACTAAACAGGTCGTTGGTCTCTGGATGTTGCTCACGGAATGAGTCAACCAGTCCCCAGTCATACAGGCGCTGTAACCACTCACGCTCCTCGGGTTGGAAGCTGGTTTTACCGGTTTTAAGCCAGCGAAGACGGTTGGGTTCACCAATGCCGATATCCTTATCGGTCGCAGAGATGTTCAAATCCCCCATCACCAGTAGATTGCTGTTGGGGTCATTATCATTTTGTAGGTAGTCACTGAGATCAGCGTAGAATTTGCGTTTAGCGGGGTATTTTGTCTCGTGAGCTATGTTCTCGCCTTGCGGGAAATAGCCGTTAATGACACGCAGTGTCTCGCCCTTGGCTGTTTTGAAATCCCCGATGATCATACGACGTTGAGCATCCTCATCATCGGTGACAAACCCTTTTTGAATCGATAAAGCCGGCTCTTTGGAGAGAAGGCAAACCCCGTAGTGGGTCTTTTGACCATGGAAATAGGCGTGGTAACCCAGCTTCTCCATCTCTTCAATCGGGAACTGATCATCATGCACCTTGGTCTCTTGAATACCGATGACATCGGGCGAGTGGCTATCCACCAAAGCCTGCAACTGATGAAAACGCGCACGAATGCCATTGGTATTAAACGAGACAACAAACATAACAACCTCCAAAGTCTAGTGGCTTGGATGCTACCGAAAATGGGGGAGGGTTAAAAGAATAACCCTGTTATTGTTGGAGCCTTATCAAAGATGAGGCGATCTTTTCGGTGACTGGCTTCAGCCTGTCATCCGCAAGTATGCTTTACTACTTACCTGGAAAACGCTGAGATAGTGGATGTCAGGCTGAAGGCCAGACACCGGTGCCAATAGCCCTACTCAATCACATCATTTGCGCTTCTTAATTGGATGCAGCCTCTCACACAGGGTAAGCTTAAGTGATTGAATATTAATGATCTCAGATAGGTAGAGCATGAGCGGTTACGATTACGATCTTTTTGTTATTGGTGCAGGGTCTGGTGGTGTGCGTGCGGCGCGTATGGCGGCGGCGAAAGGGGTTAGAGTGGCCGTGGCAGAGGATCTCCATTTGGGTGGTACCTGTGTCAACGTCGGTTGTGTTCCTAAAAAACTCTACGTCTATGCATCGGAGTACATGCAAGAGATCGAAGAGGGGCGCGGCTTTGGTGTCAATGCCGACTCCGTCAGCTTTGATTGGGCGACACTGCGTGACAACAAAAAGCACGAGATCGCTCGCCTTAATGGCATCTACGGTAAATTGTTGGATAACTCGGGTTGTACCCGCATTAATGGACGCGCAACGGTTACAGGCCCTAATTCAGTCAGCGTGAATGGTGAGACGATTACGGCTGAGCGTATCTTGGTGGCTGTCGGTGGTTGGCCATTTGTGCCCGATATTCCCGGTAAAGAGCACGCCATCACATCAAACGAAGTCTTTGATCTAGACAGCTTCCCACAACGCGTCATGGTGGTCGGTGGCGGTTACATTGCCATTGAGTTCGCCGGTATTTTTGCCGGTCTGCAAGCGCAAACGGAACTGGTCTACCGAGGCGATCTATTCTTGCGCGGTTTCGATCAAGAGGTTCGTGAGTTCACGGCAACTGAAGTGGCTCGCAAAGGCATTAAATTAAGCTTTAATACCGATGTCGCCAGCATTGAGAAACGTTCTGATGGTGCACTCGATGTGACCCTGTCTAACGGTGAAGTCCGTGTTGTTGATCAGATTCTGTACGCCACAGGTCGTGTGCCTAAAACGGCCAACCTTGGACTCGAATCAGCCGGCGTTGCGATGAATAGCAAAGGTGCTATTGAGGTTAATGATCATTTCCAAAGCTCAGTGCCATCAATTTACGCCTTGGGTGATGTGATCGATCGTGTTCAGTTAACGCCCGTCGCGCTCGCTGAAGCGATGTCGTTGGTTGATCACCTCTATGGCAGCGGTGAGGGCGAACTGCCTAACTATGAGTTAATCCCAACGGCGGTCTTTTGCCAGCCTAATATTGGCACCTTGGGTTTAACGGAAGAGCAGGCGCGTGAACGCTTCGATAGCGTGGATATTTACGTCTCTGATTTCAGAGCGATGCGCCACACCATCTCGGGTAGTGAAGAGCGTACGTTGATGAAACTGATCGTGGAGTCTGCCACTGACAAAATCGTGGGCATTCATATGGTCGGCGCGGATGCTGGTGAAATCTTGCAAGGTCTTGCTGTTGCGGTTATTGCTGGTGCTACTAAGCGTGATTTCGATCGAACGATCGGCATCCACCCAACGGCTGCTGAAGAGTTTGTCACAATGAGGCAGAAAACCCGTTAACCATTAAAGCCACTGGTATCGGTGTGTTCAATGGCCGATACCAGTGTGTTACTTCTTATTGCGCAACAACCAACACCTCTAGATGGTGAAGCCAACTGTGTTTACTTAACGTCTCTTTAAGCGCCTGCTTCAATTGGCTGGGCGTCAGTGCTTTCTCATCTAACAACGGCTGCATAGCCGGTAGTAGACGAATCTCTAAATCAACCT
This sequence comes from Marinobacterium sp. xm-d-564, assembly GCF_013283345.1. Taxonomy (NCBI): domain Bacteria; kingdom Pseudomonadati; phylum Pseudomonadota; class Gammaproteobacteria; order Oceanospirillales; family Oceanospirillaceae; genus Marinobacterium; species Marinobacterium sp. xm-d-564. Next base: position 177,223 of record NZ_WBYO01000002.1, read on the forward strand.
TCTTCGGTGAGTAGTAGAGCTGCAGCTGATATCCACTACTACTGCCAACGGCATCATTCAATGCAGTATCAACGGCTTCTCGAATGGTGCCACGAGTCGGCATGATCGGACAGCTCAACTCATCTAAATGCTCATCATTGTAGGTATCGATGTGGAAGATCACTTGGCTGATCTCCGGAAACGCCTCGGTCAACGCGCAGACCGCTTGGTCCCCTAAATAGTGGCCTTCGCTGGCGCTCAAATGTGGTGCAACCTGAAGGTGCATCTCTAGAATGATCTGGCTTCCCATGGGACGTGATTTGAAGTCGTGAACGTTAATGATGCCTTCAACCTCATTTACAACAGCACGAAACTCGGCGGCTTGCTCCTCGGGTAGGGCGGTATCAACCAACTCCGTAAGACTGCGTTTAACCAGTCCCCAACCGATCTTAGTGACTAGGCCTGCTACCAATACTGCCGCCACTGCATCAAGCCAAACCCAACCGAGCATGGCCCCAATGAGTGCAACGAACACCACAATCGATGACAGCGCATCAGTGCGTGAGTGCCAGGCGTTCGCAATCAATAGATCCGATTTAAGGCGCTTGCCCACCGCAAGGCTATAACGGAAGATCCACTCCTTAGAGATGATCGAGATAGCAGCAACAACCAGAGCCGGCCAGGTAGGCACCTCGGCAGGGACACCTGAGAATAGATTGCTGATTAACTCGTAGGCCATACCAAGACCCACCAGAATCAAGACAACACCCAGCGCCGTGGTACCCACCGTCTCAAAACGACCATGCCCCCAAGGGTGATCTTCGTCGGGTTCTTGATGAGAAATGCGTAGAACCGCAATCACCATAAAATCGGTGGCAAGATCTGAGAGAGAATGAACACCGTCAGCAATCAGGGCAGCCGAGTTGGCAAAAAAACCAACCACAATTTTAGTCACCCCTAAAAAGAGGTCGACGGCTGAACCAATGAGTGTGACTTTTTCGGCCTCTTTACGGCGGGTATCCAATTCGTTTTGCATGAAAGCTCCCAGAGTTAACTCTGATAAGGATAAGTGACTAAGGCATTCAGGGCCAGAGTCTCTGTAAAATGAATGTGATAAAATTTTGTCTATTCATTCATGACTATTGGCCTAGCGACATGTCTTCAAAGCCGTCAGATACGACACCTAACTCAAGTAGAGCGTCGTTTAATAAGTTACCCCAGCTTGTGCTATTAGGTATCGCCGTCGGCGTCGTCACCGCTTTGGTGATGGGGCTGTTCCGTTGGCTCATTACGCTACCGACTGAACTGGTTAGCGGGCTTGGGTTGTCGACATCTGATCCTTGGGTTCTTTTTGCTCTGCCTGTAACGGGTTCTGTGCTCTTATGGCTCTTTTGGAGTGGTCAATCTAAAGACAGTCGCCGAGTGGGCATACCGCATCTTTTTGAGCACCTCTCTTACCAACATGGCGCCTTACCCTTTAAAAACTTATTGAATCAGATAGTGGGCGCGACACTAGCCATAGGCACCGGACAACCCGTAGGTCGTGAAGGGCCTGGTGTTCATATTGGTGCAGCATTCAGTAGTTGGTTGGGCACCAAAGTCGGCGTCTCTAACAGTTATCAAAGGCTACTGATAGGTTGCGGCTCTGCGGCCGCCATTGCTGCGCTCTTTAATACCCCGTTGGCCGGTGTCCTGTTTGCAATGGAGGTCATTCTTCTTGAATACAGCCTGGTCGGCTTTACCGCCATTATTGTCGCTTCCATCAGTGCCGATGCCATCTCCAGAGCTCTATTTGGTTCGCCAGAGCTGTTGGGCCACAGCCTGAAAAGCAGTGACCTGTTTGCTCACCTGCCGGTTCTAGTGCTGTTGGCAGCCCTTATTGGAGTGGGGGCGTTTCTGTTTCACGAGATCGTCACGCGATTAGCAAAGCAGCGTGGGCAATATTGGCCAGCGAAATTGATCTTCTCCGGTCTATTAGTCGGTGCGCTGGTTGCTTATGAGCCGATCCTGTTCACCCCAGTACACGAAGTGATGCTGGGTACGCTTGATCAAGCCTATGCGGAACAAGCCCTCTATCTATTACTCCTCTTCTACCTATTTATACCGCCTCTAGTAATCGGCCTAGGCATACCTGGAGGAATGATAGGCCCCTCGCTTACCTTAGGCGCGTTGATTGGATCCATCCTTGGGTATCAATTACTCGGTACCGATTTTGAGATTGATCAGGCAAGCCTATCGCTAATCGCAATGGCTGCGATGTTATCAGCGGTCATACATGCACCACTGGCAGCGCTGCTGGCCGTATTTGAACTAAGCGGGAATGTTCACACCCTAACGCTAGCCCTTACAGTAATCGTACTATCAGACCTGATCATGCGATCGCTGTTTAACCGCCCCTCGATCTTTGAGCGACTGCTGTTGCTTCAAGGGGTGAGTCGAAACACGAAAATCTACAGACGCGTCATGACCAGCCACAGCGTTAAAGAGTTAATGATTCAGCTGAGTGAAAGTGATGCTGATTTTGCGACGGATGAACAGGTAGTGATTGAGTCCAAAGCGACCCTGTTACAAGCGATGGAGTTGATGCAATCGAGTGGCCAAGATGAGTTGCTTGTCTCTAGAAAGGGCCGCCCCATAGGCAGGGTTCTAAGAGACGATATTGAGCGCTTTTTTAAAGAGGCGAGTGAGTAACAATCACCACCACAACCTTACATAAAGTCTCGGCCAATACTCTTTTTTGCAAGGACCTCCTCGTAGAGTTCAAGGATTGTTTGGCTATGTTCTCTTGCAACATCAGTCAAACTTTCCTTAGCCATAATGACTTTCTCGTCTCTGATCGCTTCGCGAAGCTGTTCAGGCGTCCACTGTTCCGCGTAAGACCTAAGGGACTCGATGTAGCTATGTGGTTTTACTTTAATCATACATAAGCTCTAATGTGTATATTTATACAGTATATTGGTTTGTGCCATTGTAATAAAGAGCTTTTGAGGCTTATTTGATTTGAATCTGGAGTGGATGCTGATTGAAGCGTGGCTTTTAATTAGGTGGCCAATAGGTACTGTGTACTAAAAAAATCTCTAATCGATATTATAAGATCAAGTCAGCTTATCAAAATTTGGACTCACCTATGAATGACACAATGCAGCAAGTTGGTATTTATGAACAGTTAATTACTCAATTGGTCTCCAGTCGTCTAGATAGAGATCATTACTACGTAGGTGAACGCACTCTAAGTGGAGACGAAGCATCTCTGTGGTTGTCGCGGTTTCTGGGCCAGATACTAGAATATGCGATTGAAGCGGTGCCCTCGGGTGACGATCGTCTCCAGCAGCAGATTAATCTATCAAATGAGTTATTGCTTTGGCTAAAAAAGCAGATTCAGGATGATGGTTTCTTAGATGATAATTTATTGGCAAGCCAAGGGAAGATCCTGACTGCTCTTTACGAACTCGATAATCCTGTTGCCGCGGACTTGAGAAGCTATGTTGACGACATATTCCCAGTGACTGGACTTACACAAAGTGAGCTGTTCAGCGGCAGTAATGCAGGGCTGTCGCTAGAATCTGAATTGAAAAGAGAGATTCTTTCAGCCGATAAAATTTATTGGCTCGTTTCGTTCATCAAGTGGGCTGGGATTCGTATTTTCCGTAAGGAGCTGGAGGCGTTCACTGCTAGCGGTCGGGAGCTCAACATCATAACTACTTCGTACATGGGCGCGACAGACGCTAAAGCAATTGAGTATCTAGCTGGGTTGCCAAATACCAAGATCAAATTAAGCTACAACACTGATCGAGAACGCCTACATGCAAAAAGCTATCTATTTCTACGCAATACTGGCTTTCACACTGGATACATAGGGTCTTCAAACCTGTCGCGCTCAGCGCTGACCAATGGCCTTGAATGGAACCTAAAAATCACCTCTCAAGAAATACCCCATATCATCCATAAATCGATGAGTATGTTTGAAACCTACTGGGCCTCTAACGAATTCGAGATATTCACCGGCGATCTTGAAAGTGTGCAAAAGCTTAAAACAGCACTGCGTCGGGAACGTGGTACTGAAGAATCAAGTCCGAATCATTTTTTCGATATAACACCGTTTCCGCATCAGCGAGACATATTGGAACAACTGACGGTTGAACGCGAGATTCACAACCGCTATCGCAATCTGGTAGTTGCCGCAACCGGGACAGGCAAAACTCTAATCTCAGCTTTTGACTTCGACAGATTCTTGAAATCAAAGCCAGACGCCAAGTTTTTGTTTGTTGCCCATAGAGAAGAAATACTGAAGCAGGCGCGGTGGGCCTATCGGGGTGTTCTGCGCAACGGAAATTTCGGGGAGTTATGGGTCGGCGGTCACACCCCGGAACACTATCGCCAGTTGTTCGTGTCGATCCAAACCCTCAACAACCAAATTTCTAATTTACAGCTCACTTCTGACTACTATGACTATATCGTGGTCGATGAGGTACATCACATCTCAGCTGGGAGTTACCGAACACTACTTGAACACTTCGCCCCTTCAATTTTACTAGGTCTTACTGCCACACCCGAGCGTCACGATGGTGGTGATATCCTCGGAGATTTTTGTGGTGTCATAGCCGCTGAAATTCGATTGCCAGAAGCCATTAACCGCCGGCACTTGTGTCCATTTCAATACTTTGGCATCGATGATGATACCGATCTTCGAACGATTCCTTGGAGTCGAGGACGCTACGACATCGCGCAGCTAACGAACCTGTACACCCATAATCATGCGCGATTCGCGAGAATTTTACTGAGTCTGCAGGAAATTATTACTGACCTCAGGAACATGAGAGCGCTGGCATTCTGTGTTAGCAAAGATCACGCTGACTATATGGCGAAACAGTTTTTGCTAAAGGGCATCAAAGCTGATGTCTTAACCAGTGATAACAGCCATGAACGTCAACAGAAGCAGCAGGCAATTCGATCGGGATCGATCAACGTTCTTTGCGTAGTTGATATATTTAACGAGGGTATCGACATTCCCGAAATTGATACGCTTCTATTTTTGCGACCTACCGAAAGTTTGACCATTTTCCTACAACAGCTGGGCCGAGGTTTGCGACTCTCGGATGGAAAGGACTGTTGTACTGTGCTCGACTTCGTAGGTAATTCTCGACCTGAATATGATTTTGCAAACAAGTTCCGCGCCCTAGTAGGTAAAAGTAGCAGTGCGATTTCAGACGAAATTAAACAGGGCTTCCCACATGCTCCACTCGGTTGCCGTATAGAGCTAAGCAAACGAACTCAGGAAATGGTTCTGACCAATATTCGTCAGGCCACACTCACAACACAGCGTCTTTTAGGAATGATTCGGCAATTCCCACAGCATTCTTCTCTACCGTTAACGCTTGGCAATTTCCTGATCCATAACCCTCATATTGACCTTGCTGACCTATACAAACGCGGCTGCTGGACTGATCTTGTGCAGCAAGCACAAGACAAATCTTTTCCGGAAAATGTGGAATCAAGCCAACTGAGTATGCTCCGTAAAGCCATACACAATCGTATTCTGACGTGCGACGATCATGCCTACTTAAAATACTTGCAACAGCTGTGTCAAAACGGTTTTACACCCCCAGACGACCCAGGCCGGCATGGGCTTATGGCCCACTATGATTTCTGGCAAAAAACAGGACCAGAGAGTGGATTCAGCACACTCTCAGAAAGTTTAGGGGCATTGAATATTGATCCCCTAAGAAATGAATTAATCGACGTACTGAATTGGCAGATTTCAAGAATAAAGCATCAGCAACCCATGATAGCTGGACTCAGTATAGTTCCGTTGAGATTGCATGCGCGTTATGCCCGTGAGCAGATCTTAGTCGCCTTTGGAGCAACAACCTTTGAGCGCCAGCCTCCCGCACGAGAGGGCGTCTTTGTGATTCAAACTGAGAACATCGAGCTCTTGTTCGTCACGCTCGACAAGAACGAAAAGCAGTTTTCGCCCACAACGATGTACCATGATTACGCCATAAATGAAGAGTTATTCCATTGGCAGTCACAAAACTCAGCAAGACCCGATCGAGGGCGTGGCCTCGATTACATCCGTCACCGGGAGATCGGCAAGCGGCTGTTCCTTTTTGTGCGTGAGAACTCGAAAGACGCGATAGGGCGCACTATGGGATTTGTTAACTATGGGGAAGTTGAATACGTGTCACATACGGGTTCGCAGCCAATGAATATTACTTGGCGGTTGAAAGAGCCGATGCCGAACTTTATGTGGCATCAAGCCGCAAAGCTGGCTGTCGGTTAGATTTAGTTGATATGCATAAAGAGCGGTCAAAGTAGCTATGAAGAATGTGAACGGGGTTTTGTGCCCTTGCAGTAGCGGTAAGTTTGAACACCACTGCTGTGCGATCAAGGATTACGCAGCAGACTATGAGGACCTCGAAGCGCATTTAAACGCGCGATCTCACAATTCGATAGATGACCTGCAGCGGTCAGCGGATGAATTCATGAAAGGCAAGAACAACGTGCCCTTGCAGGAGTTCTGCGGCTTCTCCGCCAGCCAAATGGGTTACTTGTTGTACGAGCCGTTTACGTCTGACAGTACGATCGTATTCAACGAGTCCATCTCGCCGCCGATGAACTCTCCAGTCATGATCGCGCTAACCGAACTGATTGAAGGCATCCCCACGGATGGTGTGAAAGCCACGACAAAGGGAAATTTACCAATGGCTATCTGTCGTCCAGTAGCCGCCAAACTGCTTGAGCAAACACCTGAGCGTGGCCGCTATCGCTACGAGAAGTTTCGGAACGAAGAAGATTTGATGCCCTTGCTTTTGGTTCGACTTCTGTTGGGCATTGGTGGCTACTTAAAGAAAACGAAAGGGCGGTTTAACTGGACGAAAAAAGGCAGAGACTTTATCGGTCACTCTGCGGGGCATTGTTATCTTGAACTTTTCAAACTGGCAGCTTCGCGCTTCAACTGGGGCTATTTTGACGGTTACCCTGATGTCCCTATTATCCAGCAAGGGTTCGCCTACACACTCTTTCTCGTGCAGTCGTACGGTGATTATCCTAAACCAGAATCGTTCTACACGCAGCTGTTTCTAGAGGCCTTCCCAATGGGTTTGATGGAGATCGATGACAGTGATCACCGAGAGGCGAACGCTCGTTTCGAAAGCTGCTACACCGTGCGCAGTTTCGATCGTTTTATGGAGTATTTTGGTTTAATCGAGTCGCAGCTTATACCTGCTGAGATGGGTAAAGCTGTGGCACTGAGAAAGACCCATGACCTAGATGGTCTAGTTCGTTTTTGTATCACCTAGCACCCGAACTTGAGTTTATATTTTCAAATATATAGGTATTTTAAATACCTATAATCAAATAATATTAAACCTTCTTCTTGCTTTAGTTTACATTGTTTAATATATTGGCATCATGAATACCGATAATCGAAGTAAATTAAACCGCCTTCTGACATCACAACCCGATGGGGTTGTGATCGCATCTGCCTGGCTGACGACACAAGGCTACAGTCTTGATCTGCAGAAACAGTATCGGAAAAGCCGATGGTTTGATTCGATCGGACGTGGTGCCTTGGTTCGTCACAATGACTGTGTAAGCTATCTCGGCGCAATCTACGCACTACAAACGCAGCTAAACTTATCCGTTCATCCCGGCGGACGAACAGCGCTTACCCTACAGGGCAAGGCGCACTATCTGGAACTTGCCCTGGATGAGGTGCGTCTATTTGGCAGAGTGGGAGAAACACTCCCCTCATGGTTTCAGAAATACGACTGGGGTGTTCGACCTCAATACACCCGTTCTGACTTTCTTCCGCCCAGCATAGGGTTAATCGAACATACGTATGAAGGTTTCTCTGTAAAAATATCTTCCGCTGTGAGAGCCATCCTTGAATGTCTGTATTTGGCTCCCGCTGAACAGTCACTGCTCGAAGTTTATGAACTAATGGAAGGGCTCAATAATCTGCGTCCAAGCCGTGTTCAAGAATTATTGGAGAGTTGTACCTCAGTAAAAGTGAAGCGCTTGTTTTTATACTTAGCTGACAAAGCAGGTCACGAGTGGTTCAACCATCTGAACGTCGAAAAGATCGACCTTGGGAAGGGCAAGCGCGCCTTAGTGAACGAGGGCGTCTATGTCCCCAAATACCAAATAACAGTTCCACCAGAGCTGGAGCGTGCCCAATGAATAACGGTTACAAACGCCAGGTAAAGCTGCTGTTAGACGTGCTCCCGGAGGTTGCCAGAGAGTCCAGCTTTGCGCTTCATGGTGGCACGGCTATCAACCTTTTTATTCGGGATATGCCGCGGTTGTCCGTAGATATCGATCTCACTTATATTGGATTTGACGATCGAAATACCGCCCTGCAAGGCATTAACGCGGGGTTAGAGCGAATCAAAACTCGAATCGAAGGTTTGCGTAGTTCGATCAAGGTTCAGCATCGTAGTGATGTTTGTAAGCTCTTAGTCGATGATCAGGGTGTAAAGATCAAACTTGAGGTCAACACAATTGGACGAGGACTGCTCCACGAAGCTAACCGGATGCCGCTGTGTGACAGGGCGCAAGAAGAGTTCGATGTGTTTTGCGCTATACCCGTTGTACCTCTATCTCAACTCTATGGTGGAAAGATATGTGCAGCATTAGACCGCCAACACCCGAGGGATCTGTTTGATGTCCGCCTTCTCAGTGATGAAGAGGGAATCGGTGATAATGTGAAATTAGGCATCATCTACGGACTGCTCTGCTCTAATCGCCCGACTCATGAAATGTTGAATCCTCGCTTGAGCGATCAACGTGCGGCTTATGAAAATCAATTCAGAGGCATGAGTGACGTCACTTTCTCTTATACAGATTTCGAAGAGACACGAGCTCTGCTCATTGCCAGAGTCAAATCACTACTGAATGATGTTGATCGAGAGTTCTTACTGGGTGTTAACCGACTCGAGCCGGACTGGTCTCATTACAATTTTCAGGTATTCCCCGCCATCAAGTGGAAGTTACTAAATCTACAAAATTTTAAAAACCAGAAACCTGACGTATACCGTGCACACTTATCAGCATTGGATGACTACTTGAAGAGATAGAGATGTCAGAGAGGTTTACATGAACACTATCGGTCTACTGGGCGGCATGAGCTGGGAAAGTACGCTTAGCTACTACAAAGCCATCAATGAAGGCGTTAAGAAAAGACTCGGTGGTCTTCACTCCGCTCAAATTGCACTTTATAGCGTCGACTTCGATCCGATTGAGAAACTCCAGCACGAGGGTAACTGGGACGGTACAGCTGAAATTCTGACAGAGGCTGCTCAGAGAGTTGAAGCAGCAGGCGCTGATTTCTTACTTATCTGCACCAACACAATGCACAAAGTGGCGCCACAAATTGAAAGCGGCATCAATATTCCGCTCATCCATATCGCAGATGCAACAGCGGAAACACTGGTATCCAGAGGTATCCAAAAGGTCGGTTTGCTCGGAACTGCTTTCACAATGGAGCAGGACTTTTATAAAGGGCGTCTCACAGATAAATACGGGCTCGATGTCATTGTGCCCGATGCTAATGACCGCTCCTTTATTCACCGAGTTATCTACGAGGAACTTTGTCTAGGCACAGTCACTGCTGAGGCGAAGGATGGATATTTACTTGTCATTGATCGACTTGCAGCAGAAGGTGCGGAGGCAGTTATCCTGGGCTGCACAGAAATTGGCTTGCTAGTAAAACAAGAAGATACAGAGGTCGATCTTTTCGACACGACAGAGATTCATGCACAAGCTGCAGTGAATGCTTGTTTGCGATAATGAAGTTTACAGGTAAAGAGTTAATGATCCCATTGGATCCTTGCCTGATGTCTCCGAAGCATTCCATTCCAGATAAGCCAAGCATTTACTCAAAAAAAACCGCACCAATATTTAGTGCGGCTTTTGGAGTAGGATTACCAAACGGCTATTAAAGGTTTGGTACGGTTTCCATCGATTTATCGATAACGGATTGTTCTAGATCCGCATCAACCATTTGACCCGCCAAGAAGTTCTCATAAGCGGCTAAATCTAAGTGACCATGGCCACACAGTGCAGTCAGAATGACCTTCTCTTCACCTGATTCTTTACACGCCAGTGCCTCACGAATAGCAGCGGCAATCGCATGAGTAGGCTCTGGCGCAGGAACAATGCCTTCAGTGCGAGCGAATTTCAGCGCTCCTTCAAAACATTCCGTTTGAGGAATATTAATCGCTTCGACCATACCCAACTCATAGAGGTGAGAGACCAAAGGCGCCATACCGTGATAACGAAGACCACCCGCGTGAATGGTATCTGGAATGAAATCATGTCCAAGCGTGTGCATCTTCATTAACGGTGTCATGCCGGCTGTATCGCCAAAGTCATAACGGAACTCGCCACGTGTCAGGGTAGGGCATGCAGAGGGCTCAACACAGCGTATGGTCGGATTCATCTTACCGGCCATTTTCTCTCTCAAGAACGGGAATGCTAAGCCACCAAAGTTAGAGCCGCCACCGGTACAGCCTACTAATACGTCTGGTGTCTCACCCACTTTAGCCAGCTGTAACAGTGCCTCTTCGCCAATAATAGTTTGGTGCATCAACACGTGATTAAGAACGGAGCCAAGTGCATAGCGTGCTTCTGGGTTAGCCGCAGCTTCACCCACCGCTTCAGAGATCGCTATCCCCAGCGAGCCAGGGTGGTTGGGATCCTCAGCCAATAAGCTTCGGCCGTATTCCGTTCGATCCGATGGGCTTGGGTGAAGTATCCCACCGTAAATCTCCATCATTGTCTTACGATAAGGCTTCGAACGGTAAGAGGCAGCAACCTGCCAAATCTCACACTCCATACCAAATTGCGAGCAGGCAAAGGCTAGAGAGGTACCCCATTGCCCAGCACCCGTCTCAGTAGTGAGTTTTTTGATGCCCTCTTTATAATTGTAATAAGCCTGAGGTACCGCGGTGTTTGGTTTATGTGAGCCTGCTGGGCTTACACCCTCATATTTGTAGTAAATTTTAGCCGGTGTATCTAGCAGCTTTTCTAAGCGACGAGCACGGAAGAGAGGCGAGGGGCGCCATAGCTTGTAAACATCTAATACCTCACCAGGAATATCAATGAAACGCTCTTGGCTCATCTCCTGTTCTATTAATGCCATCGGAAATAATGGTGCAAAGTCCTCAGCCGTTGCCGGTTGCATCGTGCCTGGATGAAGCGGAGGTGCCATTGGCTCTGGGAGATCGGGAAGAATGTTGTACCATTGAGTGGGCATTTCATCTTCGGTTAGCAAAATTTTGTTATCGTTCTCGAACATATTGCCTCTCTATTATTTTTGGGATTTGGCCATTTGAGGTTAAACGATTTTAAAGCTTCAATTCAACCGGCAATCTAATCAGGTTTTGATTGGGTCATTGGTCGTTATAGCGTCATTGAGAAAACAAAATGAAACATATTTTAATAACTGGGGCATCACCTGGTGGAATCGGTTACTACTGTGCTTTACGTTTAAGTGAGCTGGGTCATAACGTCGTTGGGACCATACGAAACAATGAAGATGCTGAAGAGTTAGCATTAAAAGGTATTCCTACAGTCTTCATGGAAATGTCCGACTATGACAGCATTCAGAGCGGCTTTAATGCAGCGTTAGAGCTCTTGGATAACCGAATTGACGTAGTTTTTCAGAATGCAGGGTTTGGACAAGCTGGCTTCGTAGAGGATCTACCCGTTGAAGCGTTAGAAGAACAATTCAAGGTAAATGTTTTCGGATTGCACCATCTCAATACGCTAGTCATTCCACTCATGCGCCAGCAAGGAGAAGGGCGAATTGTCATTCACAGTTCTGTATTAGGATTTGTCGGCATGGCTTGTCGTGGCGCCTATGTTGCCAGCAAGTACGCCCTTGAAGGCATGGTTCAGTCGATGCGTGTAGAGATGAAAGGCAGTGGTATAGAGTTCAGTCTTCTTAACACAGGCCCAGTAGGGAGTCGATTCAGAGCGAATGCTTTAAAATCTTTACTCAAGTATGTCGATGTTAAGCGTTCAGTTAACTATGATCGCTATAATGAGATTGTGCTTCCGCGGCTTAACAAGCCAGATCATGAGAGCTCCGGTAACTACCCACAAGAATATGTATTTAAAGCTCTAAAACATGCTGTAGAGGCTAGAAATCCCAGAGAAAACTATTACATTACGCCGCCGACAAAGGCTTTGTACTGGTTAGAAAAAATACTATCAAAGCGCCAGTTGGATCGTTTGTTGAGAGTAGTTGATCGATAAATAGATGTCAGTGGGTTTCCAAGTATATGTTTAAAGATATTCATCCAGGTTCTGTCTAATTTTAGGAAAAGTAAGTGAGTATCAGTAGACCTCAGTTCCTTGAATTTATAATCTGAATATCACCCTTAATTTGAACTTAAATATTAGATTGTTCTAATGCAAATCCACAGCCCTCTCCAATGCACAGTTTTAAATTCAAATAATGTTGATACCAGTATCAAACTTAGTTTGAAATAACATAATTCTGCATCAGTGTCGCCAAAGTACTAACTTAAGTTCTATTTTCGACATTATGATCAAGTTAGGCCCAAAATAGACAATTTAAGATTACATTGCCAATGTAAGTTATTGTTTATTATAGGCTTAATGGTATTGGTTAAATTTTAACCAATTTTCTGCTTTTACCTTTTAATGACGCTTTAGTTCACCTTTGATGACTCTGTGCACAGGGTTATCCACAGATAATGTGAGCACACTTTGCTAGCCCCCATGGTTACTGGGGTGGTCGATTTTAGAGAATTAAAGGTTAAAAACGATCAGTCGATGTCAAGGATTTTGTGGGTCTGAATGCTCAATTTCCATTGAGGATTTTGCATACAATATTCGATACAACGTGCACGATTTTCAAGCGCGTTTTGGTCATCCAGGGGTTGGATGTAGAAGTGTTCGAAGCTTAGATTTTGGAACTGTTCTGGCTGTGCTCTGAGCTCTTTTTGCGGGTAGACCAGCTTCAACTCGTGGCCCTCTAAAAGAAGAATCTCGGAGCTCCCTTTGGGGCTGACACAGACCCAATCGATTCCGTTTGGAAGCGGTAGGGTGCCGTTGGTCTCAATGGCGATCTCAAACCCTTGGTTATGTAGAGCATCGATCAGATCGCTGTCCATCTGCAGGGCAGGCTCGCCCCCGGTGATGACGACAAAGGGTTGTCCTTGCTTAGGATCTGGCCAGAAGCTAGCGATCCTTTGTGCCAGGGCTTCGGCGGAGGTGAACTTGCCGCCGTTTTGACCATCCGTACCCACGAAATCGGTATCACAGAATTGGCAGACTGCAGCCACTCGATCGGCTTCACGACCACTCCAAAGATTACAACCGGTAAAGCGACAGAACACCGCAGGGCGTCCTGCGTGAAAGCCTTCGCCTTGTAGGGTGTAGAAGATCTCTTTTACGGAGTAGGTCTTTGCCAAAATTAAGCCTCTTCTGCCTCACCGCCCAGGGCTTCCAAAAGCTCAGGGAGTAGGCGGGTAAATTCAATGCCCAACAGGGCTAGATCAGCATCCAGTGCCAGTGCTTCGTCCTCTTGCTCGCGGTCGCTCTGTTGCTCTTGGTACTGATCCGTCATTTTAATCGAGTGCAGGGTTAGATCCGAGTGCATGACAAACTGCAATTGATCACGCCACACCAGTTCTAGGCGCTCTGCTAACATGCCTCCGCTAAGGTGCGCTTGGATCTCTTTATCTGTCAGGTTTTGGCCTTTAATCTTGATCTGGCTGCTGGTCTCTAGAGGATCGGTAAACTCGGTGACAGCACCCAGTTCAAGTGCACGGGGTAGATCACGGTTCTCTAGTAGCCAGTCGCTGAATACTTTGTTGGCAGGAAGCGCGGTCGAGGTCAGTTTTACCGATAGTGACCCTAGATCTTCACGCAGTGTGCTTAGCAGCTCTTCTGCGCGCTTAAAGCTGCTGCCTTCCACAATCAGTAGTTTATGGTGAGGCGCAATAAGAGCACGTGTGGTTTTACGGCGTGTAAATGCGCGTGGTAGCAGTGTCAGAGTGATCTCGTCCTTAAGCTGCACCTTCTCTTTACGGTAGACCTTACGATCTTCGGTCGCCTCTATCTGTTCTACCTTCTCGTTGAGCTGATCTTTGATCACGCTCGAGGGTAGGATCTTCTCCTCTTCTCGCAGTGAGATAAGGTGAAAGCCGTGACTGGTCAGTACCGGTAGATCGATGACACCTGGCGCCACTTCACCCCAACCCACTGAACGTGGTTCTGCGCCTTTGCAGGGTACGAAGGGTCTGGCTTCTAGCGCCTCCATCAGTGCGGCTTCATTGAATGAATCACTGGGAGAAAAACGGTACCAAATAGCGTTACGAAACCAGAGCATAAAACCTCTAAATGCGGATTAGGTGAAGGGGCGCTATTATGTTGCTCTGATAGAAGGGATGCAAGCAGAGAGCCCTCTGCTTGCGGTTAGTTTCTGAGCTTAAAAACTGTTACGAGCCGATTTAATCGCTTCATCGATGTAGTAACCGTAGAACTCTGGCGTGTTCACACCGACGATCTTTTTAGCGCGAGTCTCGCCCTTTGCATCGACAAATAGAATGGTCGGGGTGAAGCGTCCACCCAAGCTTTTAGCAACCTGTTCAGCCGAGCCCGTTGAGCCATCAAAGTTGATAACGGGAGTAGGGTTGCTCAGATCCAGTACCTGAATAGGGGGTGCATCGTTCGTTTGTAAAAGAGGTTTTAGGAAATCCTCTTTGACGGTAACACAGAAGGCACAGCCATCCTGAGAGACCAACAGAACAATTACTTCGTTAGGGTTCGCTTTACCAAGCGACTGAAGATCCGTAGCTGTCTCAAGCTTTACCTCGGCTTGGGCGCTTATCATAAGGCCCAAGCTGAGAAGAAGTGCGCTACAGGTTTTCGATAAAATCGACCGCATATTCCACCGCCTCGTCGGCAAACAGATCTAAGAAGAAGTGATCTGCATCCTCAACGACTACTAGTTCAATGTTCTCTTTGTCGATACTTTCCATCTTTTCAGGAAGATCTGCAACCACGGTATCCAAGCTGCCTGCGATGACTAGAGTAGGGATGTTCGTCTCTTTTAACACTGTGGGTGTGTCGTACTCTGGGTAGTTGCCGTAGTAGCTTAGGACGGCTTCAGCCGACGCACCGCTGTTCTCACAGTAGATGACGCTGATGCCATCGATTATCGCTTTAGGGTCCATGCCCTTAGCTTTCTCTAGAATCGGCTCGATGGGCGTTTCATAGCGTTTGCCATAACCCTCTAACGTCTTGCCGTAGTCCCAAGTTGCAGGTGCTAATAGAACTTGGCCTTTGATCTTATCTTGGTTAGCTGCAGCAAATTGAGCCGTCTGGTTGCCGCCACGTGAGTGACCCATTACCCAACGATCGCCTGCGCCCTGTCCATCCAGCCAAGTCTGCCAAGCATCCATTTCAGCCAGTGCTTGCTGCATGGTGTGTTGAGCCGGAACGGTACAGTCGTACATCGCTGATTCGCGGTTATCCAATCCATAACTTAGGTTGATGGCTAAAGTAGAGATGCCGTAATCGACCATCTGTTCCTGCACGTAGCTGATGATCTCCATCTCGTTGTGAGCCAGGGTGCCGTGCGTCAGCATTAGGACACCGTCTGCTAAGGATTTATCAGCAGCCAGTTCAAGATTGCCGTTGAGTGTTAAACCCTCAAAAGGAATCTGAACCTGTTCAGCCTGTGCAGTTGCTGCCATAAGTGATGCAGCGAGTAGGGTGGTCGATAGTCGAAGCATTTAAAACTCCATTAAACTTAAAATTTTTATCGTTTCTAGGTATAAAAAAACCGAGGTGGCTAAACCTCGGTTTCTATTAGAGACCGTCGTAGGCCAGTAAGCAGTATACGGGGACGCCGGTGTCTTGGATTTTTTGTGATCCGTTAAGGTCTGGCAGGTCAATCAGCGCTGCTACCTCAACAACGCTAGCCCCTAGACCGTTGATCAGTGTGCAGGCCGCCAGTGCTGTGCCCCCAGTGGCAATAAGGTCATCGATCAATACCACTTTGTCGCCAGCGGTAACGGCATCCTTCTGAATCTCCACGGAGGCTGTGCCGTACTCTAGCGTATAGTCTTGGTGAATCGTTTCACCGGGCAACTTGCCTTTTTTACGAACCAAAATCAGAGGCTTGTTCAGCTGGTGCGCAATAATCGCACCAAATAGAAAACCTCGAGCATCGATACAGGCTATGTGGGTAATATCCATCTGCATGTAACGATCAATAAAGGCGTTTGCGACCATGCGAGAGGCACGTGGATCTTGAAAAATCGGCGTAATATCACGGAACAGAATGCCAGGCTCTGGCCAATCTGGAATAGAGCGGACAACCGATTTTACATAGTGCTCGTCGTAAGACATTAAAGATCCTTATTTAACCGTGGTGTTGATTGCACTCTGGGCTGGGTGCTTCACCAGCCGCATCCAGCAGCGCTGCTTGATCAAGAATTTCCAGCTCTTTACCTTCAACACGAATCAGCTCTTGTGAAGAGAAGCGTGTAAAGATTCGACTGACCGTCTCGACCGCTAGGCCAAGGTAGTTGCCTATTTCGTTACGTGACATCGAAAGTCGGAAGGATTGTGCAGAGTAGCCACGCAGGGCATAACGTTGCGACAGCTTGAAAATAAAGGTTGCGATACGTTGTTCAGCCGTCTTTTTAGAGAGCAGCATCATCATCTGTTGGTCATCGCTGATCTCGTGGCTCATAGAGCGCATCACAGAACGACGCAGCTCTGGCATTTGACCTGCCAGATCGTCCAAGCGTGAGAAAGGGATCTCACAGACAGTGGTCGTCTCAAGCATCTTAGCCGACATTGGGTAGCTGCCTGAATCGAATCCGGCTAGGCCAACCAGTTCACCTGGGAAGTAGAAACCGTTGATCTGCTCTTCTCCCTCAGGGTTTACAGAGTAAGTTTTTAACGACCCCGCACGAATGGCGAACAGTGACGTGAACTCTTCACCCTGTCTAAACAGGAAGTCGCCTTTGTGAAGTGGTTTACTCTTATCAACGATGTCGTCGAGGCGAAGCGCCTCTTCGTCGTTTAGAGAGACAGGCAAGCAGAGTGTACTCAAGCTACAGGTGTTACAGCTTACCTGGCCGATGCTTGCGAGTTTGATGTTCTTGGTGTCAGACATAACGGCTCCTTAGTTGTCTGACAGTATATCCAAAAGCGCTTTATTGACCCAAGTCAATTTAGATAAAAAAGTGGACTTTTTAGCGGTCCACTTTTAATACAATTTGCTGGGCGGAATCGGATTAGATGATTTTAGAAAATCGCTGTTCTGAGTGATCGATATAGGCATCAAAGGTCATGCAGATTCGACGAATCAACAAACGCCCAGCGGCGGTGACATCCATTCCATCCTCACTTAAATGAATTAGGCCATCCTGTGCCATAGGCTCAAGCAGTTTTAATTCGTTAGCGAAATACTTTTTAAAGTCGATGTTGAGCGCTTTGGATTGATCCGCAAAATCGAGTTGGAAGTCACAGATCAGGCGGGTAATCACCGCTCTGCGAATTTTGTCATCCTCATTGAGGCAGTACTCTTTGGTTAATGCTGAGCCCTGAGATTCAATATCCTGCGTGTAGCGCTCAATGTTAGGGCTGTTCTGTAGGTAGTAATCACCAATCTGACTGATGGATGAGACGCCCAAACCAATCAAGTCACACTGTGAGTGGGTGGTATAGCCCTGGAAGTTTCGATGCAGCGTTCCATCGTCTTGGTGTTGTGTCAGTGTATCGTCTGGCAGAGCAAAGTGATCCATACCAATGTTGCGGTAGCCCGCTGCAGTCAGCTTCTCAATGCTTTGATGGTGAATCGCCAGTTTAGTGAGCGCATCGGGTAGCTCATCGGCATTGATGCGACGCTGTGGTTTAAAGCGCTCGGGTAGGTGAGCATAGTTAAATACCGAGAGACGATCGGGTCGTAGCTCTAGAATTCGGTCCAAGGTCTCGGCAAAGCTCTCTTCAGTTTGCAGCGGCAAGCCATAGATTAGATCAACGTTGATTGAGCGAAAGCCCAGTTCACGCGCCTCTTTAAGCAGGTCCGTTGTCATCTCGAGAGATTGCACGCGGTTTACTTTGATTTGAACCGCTTCATTAACATCCTGAACCCCTATACTGATGCGGTTGAAACCCAATTCACGCAGCAGTTTTAAGCGGCCAGGTGTCATCTCGCGAGGGTCGATCTCGATGGCGTAGTCACCCTGATCATCATCACGCAGTTTGAAGGCCTCTTTTAGTGCCTGCATTAAGCGAGCGGTCTGCTCATCATCGATGAAGGTGGGTGTACCACCACCCCAGTGAAGCTGATCCACTTGAACGTCACTGCCCAGTTCAGCGCTGCGCAGTTTAATCTCTTTTAACAGCGTCTGAAGGTAGGGTTCTGCGCGGGAACGATCTTTTGTGACCACTTTGTTGCATCCACAGTAGTAGCAGACGTGTGCACAGAAGGGGATGTGAATATAGAGTGATAAAGGCTTACGACTGTCGCGCTCACTGATCGCTTTAGAGAGCGTTTTGACACTGTCTGGAGTGTCAGTAAATTGCAGTGCGGTTGGGTAAGAGGTGTAGCGTGGACCTGCTAAATCATAACGGCGAATCAGGTCGGTATCCCACTGGATGTTGGTCTGTTGCAGCACAGTAATATTC
This sequence comes from Marinobacterium sp. xm-d-564, assembly GCF_013283345.1. NCBI lineage: Bacteria > Pseudomonadati > Pseudomonadota > Gammaproteobacteria > Oceanospirillales > Oceanospirillaceae > Marinobacterium > Marinobacterium sp. xm-d-564. The sequence continues at coordinate 195,886 of NZ_WBYO01000002.1, forward strand.
CTTAATCATCAGATGTCAGAATATTAAGCAATAATAGAGGTTTATGTGTTGATACGGGTCAACCGCTACGCGCTTAACAGTGTCCAAATGCCCATCAGTATCAACAGCAGCCCCGAGAGTTTGCGTACCAAAGTGTGGGCGACCAGCTCGCGTAGTTGTTTAGCCAGTAGTCCAGTGGCGAGCATGGCTGGTAATGTACCCAAGCCAAAGCCCAGCATGAGTAGAGTGCTTTCTGTAACGCTCCCGGCGGCTGATGACCAGATCAAGGTGCTGTAGACCAGACCGCAAGGTAGCCAGCCCCAGCCAATGCCCAGTACTAGGGCTTTAAACGGGGTATCGGCAGGCATAAAGGGTTTAAGGAGAGGCGCTATCTGTTTCCACAATAGCGAACCAGCCTGTTCCAGTTTGGTTAAACCAAACCACCACTGTGCGATGTAGAGGCCCATGCTGATCAGTAGAAGGCCTGCAATCCAGCGTAGCGCAAAGGCTATCTCTGTCTGTTGTAGGGTTGCACCTAACAGACCAAGAATGGCACCCGCTGCACAGTAGCTAGCGATACGTCCAAGATTGTAGCTAAACAGACCTAATAGGGAGTTGGCTCGACCTGTTCCACCTATACTGAGACTCGAGGCAAGTCCACCACACATGGCTAGGCAGTGTGTTGTGCCAAGAAGGCCAATGATGAATGCCGAGGTGAAGCTAAGAGAGGCGGGCAGCATGCTCAATCTTTTGGTGTTTCAGAGGATGGAGCTTCAGGCTCTTTTTTGACGCGCGCGTCTTCAGGAATCATATCTTCATCATCGTCGTATAGAATGCGATGAGCAGGGGACTCTAGGTCATCAAATTGACCAGAATTAACGCTGTAGAAGAAAGCCCAGGTCGCAAAGGCTACCAAGATAATCGCGACAGGGATAAGTAAATAGACGATTTCCATAAAAACCTACAGCTGTTTGGTTAGACGAAGGGCATTACCGACAACAATCAGCGAGCTAAGGGACATGCCAATAGCCGCCATCCAGGGGGCAATAAAACCACTTGCTGCTAAGGGTAGCGCGATTAGGTTGTATAACAAAGCCCAGCCAATATTTTGACGAATGATGTTTCGTGTTTTACGAGCCATGTTAAGGGAGCCAGGGATGCGTCTTAGATCAGAGCTGACCAACACAGCATCAGAGGATGTTTTGGCAAGGTCTGTCGCGCCGTTCATCGCAATAGAGGTCTGCGCACCGGACAGAACGGGAATGTCGTTGATACCATCGCCAATCATCAGGATGCGTTCACCGTCGTTTTGCATCGCCTTTACACGAGCTAGCTTATCTTCTGGCGACAAGTGCGCTTCAACATGATCGATCCCTAACTCAGAGGCGATGCGTTGTGCATTCGCTTCGCGATCACCGGTTAGCATGCCAACAGGTAATCCCAATGCTTGGATCTGCTTAACCGCTTCAATAGCCTCAGGTCGAAGTTGATCGTCAATCGAAAACCAGGCGAGAGGGCCGGAGCTATTACCCATCAGAAGAAAAATCCCTGTCCCTTCTGGGTGAGTGGGAGGTTGGTTTCCAAAGAGTTCGGATACAAACCCGGGTTTACCAATACGATAGGTGTTTCCGTTAATCGTTCCCTCTACGCCTCTACCCACATGGTTAGTGGCCTCTTCAACAGAGTATTCAAAGTAGGGAGCAAAAGCGGACGCGATGGGGTGCTCTGAGCGGCTCTCAATTGCTGCCGCTAGTTGATTGAGCTCATCAACGGACTGCTCACAGAGAGGGGTGGTCTCACGCAACGTCAGTTTGCCGGTGGTCAGTGTGCCGGTTTTATCAAAGTAGACGGCCGTGCACTGTGCCAAACTCTCTAATACATGCCCGCGAGTAACCAGCAGTCCCATTTTACGCAGAGAACCTATGGCTGCTGTTAAAGCCGTCGGTGTAGCCAAGGATAGTGCGCAAGGGCAGGTAACTACTAGGACAGAGAGTGTCACCCAGAAAGCGTCTGAAGGGGATATCTGCCACCAGATAAGACTGACAACGACAGCCGTTAGAAGAACACCAGCGACAAAATAGCTCGCAACCTTGTCGGCAATCTGAGCCGCCTTGGGTTTATCAGCCTGAGCACGATCCAATAGATTCAAAATGGAGGACATGCGCGACTGTTCAGCACTGCTGGTGATCTCCATCTCAATCGCTTGCTCCATATTGATGGTACCGCCTACTAAAGGGTCGCCAAGCGCTTTGCTGACGGGCAGAGGCTCACCGGTGAGGGCCGATTCATCAATGCTGGTGTGTTGCGTAAAGAGTATGCCATCAGCCGGTATGGAGTGACCGGGCTTAACCAGTACGCGATCCCCTGGATTGAGTTCCGATACAGGGACAAGCTGTTCGCCGGTCTCGGTCAATCGCGTAGCGCTGGCTGGAAGAATATTGGCCAACTCATTGCCAGCCATACCCGTTCTGTGGCGAGCTTTCATCTCGAAGAAGCGGCCAATCAACAGGAAGAAGGTGAACATCGAGACCGAGTCGTAGTAGACCTCGCCGCTCTGTGTGATCGTAGCCCATACGCTGGCTATATAAGCGCCACCAATAGCGATAGATACCGGCACATCCATACTGAGGTGTCGGGTGCGAAGATCCCGTCGGGCCGCGTTGAAGAAGGGGCGCGCGGCATAAAATACAACAGGGGTGGCAACAATGAAGCTGGTCCAGCGAATAAAGTTCTGGATGTGCTCCTCCATGAAGAAGGCGTCACCTAGGTAGAGTGCCGATGACATCATCATCACCTGCATCATGCCGACACCGGCCACACCGAGTCGGCGCATCGCCTTTTTTTGCTCCTGTTCGTAGAGCTTCTCTTCTTGGTTGGGCGTAAACGGGTGAGGTGTGTAACCGATCGAAATGATGGCGGCCATCAGTTCACTTAAGGGTTTCTCTGACGGGTTCCAAACGAGTCGAGCGCGGTGGTTGGTTAGGTTAACGGTAAAGCTAGTGACACCAACCTGTTCGGTCAGATGCTTCTCTAAAAGCCAAACACAGGCAGCACAGTGGATCCCTTCAATGACAAAGAGGGCCTCTTTGCGATCGGAGTCTATGGTTCTGACGAACGGTGCTTGAATGGATTCATTATCATAGAGTGCGAGTTGATCTTCGGACTCTATTTCAGTGGGGCGTTCTTGCTGTTGATTGCCGCGGTGCTGGTAGTACTTCTCTAGACCTGATCCCAGTATTGTTTGGGTGACCGCGCGGCAGGCGGGGCAACAAAATGACTCTTGCTTTCCATCAATTGAAAGCTCAACCTTCACCCCCTTAGGAATAGGGGTGGCACAGTGAAAACAAGAGTCTTTTGGATTACTCATTTTGGTCTGTTAGAACTTACCCACCTTGAAGGTATTTTGATCGTAAGGGGGCAATATTTCGCGACGTAGACGCCAGTTACCCTCAGTGTTGGTAATGATCAGGTAGCGTTTGCCGGTTAGTGTGCTCTGTAAGTTGCCAACGTAGACGCCTGTACCGCCCACTGAGCGAACCGTTAGGCTTTGATCATACTTCTGGTGGGTAGGGTGAACCAGGTCAACGGATAGTTGATCACCCAAAAAACTGTTCGATTTAAGATCCAAGCGAATATCACCGGTCAGTGTGTCCAACAATACTTCACCATGAATGCCTAAGCGATCCGCTTCATCTGAACGGCTGGTGTCGACATTAGTACCACGTGCCTCTTTGTAGTAATCGTCTTTAACCACGCCATCCATAGTCGTAATAGCAAGATAGAGGAAGGTTGTTCCATAGATAACCACAGCGATCAACGGCGCCAATACAAACCATAGCCATTTCTGCTTGTACCAAGGGCCAATGTCGTGAGTCTGTTCAGTCATGTAAACCTCAAAATAGTGACTAAAATAAAGCGCGGATACCCCTAAGAATATCCGCGCGTGAGTATATCACAGATTCTCTGTGACACTGTCTTAACGCTTAGGCGCAGGACCTATGAAACGACTTTCTGATTCAGCTTCAACGCCTGAGCCATCAGTCGCTGTTACGATAAAATCGATCTCATAGTTTGCTCGCTCCATAGCGCGAGGATCCAGAATGATCGACAGGTTGTGATCGAGTAGTTCACCAACGGCTACGTTTACAACGGTATCACCATTGATGATGGCATCCTCTAACCCTTCAACACGGATCTCGTACTGGTAATCACGTTGTGATTTGTTTGCCAGTTTTAGTGTGTAGGTGTTACGGATCAACCCATCATTAGTAGTGCTGTAGAGCTGACCGCGTTCACGAATAACGTCCACCTCAAGCGGCACTCGTGTAAAGAGTACATAACTGAAGGCGATGAACATGGCACAGATCGCGACGAAGTAACCGATCAAGCGAGGGCGGAAGATATGGGTTTTTTTACCGTTAAGCTCATGCTCGGTGGTGTAGCGAACCAGACCTTTCTCATAGCCCATCTTCTCCATGATGTTGTCACAGGCATCGACACAGGCACCACAAGCGACACACTCATACTGAAGACCATCACGGATATCGATACCGACAGGGCAGACGTGCACACAGTGACCACAGTCGATACAGTCACCCAGGCCTTCAGCCTTGTGATCGATGTGGCGTTTACGAGCACCACGGTTCTCACCGCGTTTCTCATCGTAAGAGATGATCAAGGTATCTTGGTCAAACATAACACTCTGGAAACGAGCGTATGGGCACATGTAGATACAGACCTGTTCGCGCAACCAGCCAGCTGCACCGTAGGTGCCTACCGTAAAGAAGGCCAACCACCAAAGCTCCCAAGGTCCAAGATTGAAGCTTAGGATGTTTGGAACCAATTCGCGTACCGGCGAGAAGTAGCCAACAAACGCAACGGCTGATACGGCACCTATAGCAAGCCAGATAAGGTGCTTAGCCAGTTTGCGAAGAACCTTGTTCGCACTCCAAGGCGCTTTGTCCAGCTTCATGCGAGCGTTGCGATCACCCTCGGTCAGTTGTTCGATTCTTATGAACAACCATGTCCAGACAAACTGTGGGCATGCATAGCCACACCAGAGACGACCGGCAAACACCGTTACAAAGAAGAGGGTAAAGGCGAGAATGATCAGCAGCCACGAAAGCAGCATGAAATCTTGTGGCCAAAACGTGAAGTTAAAGACATGGAACTGGCGGTTTGGTAGATCAAATAGTACGGCCTGTTTGCCATCGTATTGGATCCAAGAGAAACCGTAGAACATCAGCAACATGATCGCACTAGAGATGTTTCGTAGATTCTTGAATAGGCCGGTCGTGTACTTGACGTAGATCTCTTCACGTTTAGCGTATAGATCATAGGTTTCAGCAGCGCCAGAGCCCTTTTTTGGGGTGACATCTTTAACTGGGATATTAGACATGCAACTCGCCTGTGCTTATATGACTTGATTTGATTGTCTATTATAAATGGAATAAAAAAAAGGCGACTTGATATATATCAGGTCGCCTTTTCTTCTGCATGCGGTCTATTAGTTGTTAGACAAGCTGTAGACGTATGCAGAGATCAGTTTGATCTTATCTTCTGAAAGAAGATCTTTGTGCGCTGGCATTACGCCTGCACGGCCAGCTCGGATAGTGTGAGCGATCTGCTCAAACTTGCCGCCGTATAGCCAAGTGTCATCAGTTAGGTTTGGTGCACCCAGTGCCGCCATACCTTTACCTGTTGGCATGTGACATGCCGCACACAGAGTGTTGTATTGTGCTTGACCACGTTCAGCTGCTGCTGCGTCGTGTTCGTTGCCGCTGATGCTAAGCACGTAGTTAGTCACGTCTTGAACACCATCTTCACCCAGTACCGCACCCCAAGCAGGCATCGCACCACGACGACCATTGACGATAGACATCATAATGGTTTGTGGCTCGCCACCGTACAACCAATCTTTGTCGGTTAGGTTAGGGAAGCCGTAAGCACCCTGACCGCCAGTACCGTGACAAACAGAACAGTTGTTGGCAAACATGCGCTGACCCATTTTAAGGCCTGCTTCGTTACCTGGTTGGTTTAGCTCTTCAATTGATAGCGAAGCGTATTTAGCGAAAACAGGTTTGTAGACCTCTTCTGCGTGTGCCACTTCCTCTTCCCACTGGTTAGCCGACGTCCAACCAAGAAGGCCCTTGAAGTTACCAAGACCTGGGTAAAGCGCTAGGTAACCGAGTGAGAAGATAACCGTACCAATGAATAGTTGGAACCACCAGCGTGGTAGTGGGTTATCAAGCTCTTCGATGCCATCGAATTCGTGGCCCGTAGTCGCTTCAGTTGTTTCTTTGTGTGTTTCACTTTTGCGCGTTGCTAGAAGCAGCCAAGTACAGCCGATAATAACGGCTAGAGTGATGACTGTGATCCATGCGCTCCAAAAAGCACTCATCTTTCTACTCCTTACTCGACGTCTTTGTCAGTTTTTCTGGTGCGTTCATCAATCTCCTCGTCCTGGAAGGGGAGGTTGGCTGCATCGTCAAACCGTTTGCGGTTTTTCGGATTCAGTACCCAGATGAACAGGGCCAGAAACGTTACCAGCATCACTACTGGGATGTATGGACCGTAGACGTCGTAGCTCACTATTAATTACCGCTTGTTGTTGTACACAGTATGCATCTTGCCTAGCGCTTGTAGGTAAGCAACTAGAGCATCGATCTCATATTTGCCTTCTACGTTTTCACGCGCTGAAGCGATTGTTGCATCGTCAAATGGAACGCCTAACTTACGAAGAGCTTCCATCTTCGCAGCTGTGTCTTTACCCGTTAGCTTCTGTTCGAACAACCAAGGGTAAGATGGCATTTTTGATTCAGGTACAACGTCACGTGGGTTGTATAGGTGAGCACGCTGCCAGTCATCTGAGTAACGACCGCCGACACGAGCTAGGTCTGGACCTGTACGCTTAGAACCCCAAAGGAATGGGTGCTCGTAAACGTGCTCGTTAGCAGTAGAGAAGTGACCGTAACGCTCAGTCTCCGCACGGAAAGGACGGATCATCTGAGTGTGACATACGTGACAGCCTTCACGGATGTAGATATCGCGACCTTCAAGCTCTAGAGCTGAGTAGGTGCGAAGACCTTCGATTGGCTTAGTCGTAGAGCTCTGGAAGAACAGAGGTACGATCTCAGCCAAACCACCACCACTGATCACGATGATGATCAGTAGGGCAAGGAGGCCGACGTTCTTTTCAATAGTATCGTGTTTAATCATCTTAATGTCTCCGGTACTAATTACGCAGTAGCTGCTGATGGATCTGGGTTTTCAGCTTTAGCTACTGTGCTGCCTGCACGTACGGTCTGCCATACGTTGTAAGCCATTAGAAGCATACCGGTTACGAAGAAGACACCGCCTAGGAAACGTACAAAGTAACCTGGGTGGCTCGCTTCTAGGGCTTCTACGAAGCTGTAAGTAAGCGTGCCGTCTTCGTTAACTGCGCGCCACATTAGACCCTGTAGGATACCGTTAACCCACATTGCACAGATGTAAAGAACTGTACCGATTGTTGCCAACCAGAAGTGAGTGTTGATTAGGCCGACGCTGTACATCTGAGCCTTACCAAACAGCTTAGGAATCATGTGGTAAACCGCGCCGATAGAGATCATTGCAACCCAACCTAGAGCACCAGCGTGTACGTGGCCGATAGTCCAGTCAGTGTTGTGTGACAGTGCGTTGACTGTCTTGATTGCCATCATTGGGCCTTCGAATGTTGACATACCGTAGAAGGATAGAGAGACAACAAGGAAGCGAAGAACTGGGTCTGTGCGAAGCTTATGCCAAGCGCCAGATAGCGTCATCATACCGTTGATCATACCGCCCCAAGAAGGTGCAAGAAGGATCAAAGACATGACCATGCCGACTGACTGAGTCCAGTCTGGAAGCGCAGAGTAGTGTAGGTGGTGACCACCAGCCCACATGTACGTCGCGATCAGTGCCCAGAAGTGAACGATCGATAGACGGTATGAGTAGATTGGACGCTCTGCTTGCTTAGGTACGAAGTAGTACATCATGCCTAGGAAGCCTGCCGTTAGGAAGAAGCCTACAGCGTTGTGTCCGTACCACCACTGAACCATCGCGTCGACAACGCCAGGGTAGACAGAGTAAGACTTCCACAGTGTAACAGGCATAGAGATGCTGTTAACGATGTGAAGCACTGCAACAGTGATAATAAATGCCATGTAGAACCAGTTGCCCACGTAGATGTGCGACGTTTTACGGTTCTTAACGGTACCTAGGAACACGATTGCGTATGAGATCCATACAACCGCGATCAAGATATCGATAGGCCATTCAAGTTCAGCGTACTCTTTAGTGGTTGTCAGACCCATCGGCAGCGTGATTGCTGCTGCGACGATGACTGCTTGCCAACCCCAGAAAGTGAACGATGCTAAACCGTCAGAGATTAGACGCGTCTGACAGGTGCGCTGTACAACGTAGTAAGACGTTGCAAATAGTGCACATCCGCCAAAGGCGAAGATAACTGCGTTGGTATGCAACGGACGAAGACGTCCGAAAGAGAACCATGCAGTGTCGAAGTTAAGTGCCGGCCAGACTAGTTGTGCGGCGATGAGTACACCCATCGTCATACCAACTATGCCCCAGACTACAGTCATGATGGCGAACTGGCGTACAACTTTGTAGTTGTAGGTCGTGTTTGCTGTTGCAGTGCTCATTTCATGCTCTCATCAAAGCTAAGTGAATTGATAGTTTTTGAAACCGTTGCGAATTATCAGTTATGGGGCAAGATTTTTCAATGCAAAACGCCCCTAAATAGGGCGTTGTAGCTATCCATTAGTATTATCTAATAAGTCGGTTGTCGTGAATTTTAAAAAGGCGGATACGATTTGTTAATGGTGTAAGTTACTGATATTAAATGACTTAATCATTTATTACGATTGGTTCAAACTATATATCTGTTTATTATTTGTTCGATTTTAGTCAATTTTTTGATTCATCAAAAATAACGCTTTTTTGATATGTATCAATTTTCATAAAAGTGACTGATTTTTGCTATTACGACGGCTAACTCGTTAAACTGTCGCCTCTGTTTTAGGGAGAGGTTCCTTTGAATCACATTATTATCTATTGTCGCAGTGGCTTTGAGAGTGAGGCCGCCAGTGAAATATCAGTAAAAGCGGCGGAGGCTGGAGTTTACGGTTATCCGAAGTTTGATGATTTGGCGGGTTATATAGAGTTTGTGATCAACCCTCCTCACAACGCGCTGCAGTTGATGAGTAAGCTGCGCTTTCGCGATCTCATCTTTGCGCGCCAATGGATCGCCTGTGAGCCAATGCTGCAGGGCGTTTCGTCAAAAGATCGCCTAACACCCATAAGTGAAGCGGTTGCTAAGCTGCCCAAAGCCTCTGAGTTGTTGGTTGAGAGTGCGGATACTACTGATGGCCGCAACCTTAATGGTTTGGCTAAAAAACTCGGTAGTGCTGCAGCAGGCTTTTTACGACAGCAGGATCTTTTACTTCCAAGAAAATCAAAGGCTGAATATCGGCTACATATCTTCCTGCTCGAAAATAATCAGATTTGGGTCGGTGTCAGTCCGATCAATAACAGTTCCAAATGGGAGCAGGGGATTAAGCGACTTAAATTCCCAGCCGATGCACCGAGCCGCTCTACATTAAAACTTGAAGAGGCGTGGCACTACTTTATCCCACAAAAAGCCTGGGATGAGCGGTTGCAGCGCGGTATGAAAGCGGTGGATTTGGGGGCGGCACCCGGTGGCTGGACCTATCAGCTGGTTAAACGCGGCATGTTTGTCACAGCAGTTGATAATGGGCCCATGAAGGGTGATCTAATGGAGACCGGTCAGGTTGATCACCAACGCGAGGACGCCTTTACCTTTGCGCCCGCCAAGCCAGTGGATCTGATGGTGTGTGACGTCGTTGATAAACCGACTCGTGTTATAGAGTTGATGGCAAAGTGGGCCATTAACGGCTGGGCTGATCGTTTGATCTTCAACTTAAAGTTGCCAATGAAAAAGCGCTACATTGAAGTATCAGATCGAATAGAGCAGTTGGAGATGATTCTTCAGGAGCATGAAAAACCCTACCGTCTCGTCAGCAAGCATCTCTACCACGACCGTGAAGAGATCACTTGCTACCTGGAGTTAGACGTCTAATCAGTGCTCGTAGATTTTGATCAGCTCGTCACGCTCTAGCATGGGACGCAGTTTGTTCATTAGCTCAAGACGTTCTTGAGATTGATACCAACGCTCCCAGTCAGCCAGTGTGCTGTAGGTGGCAATGACTAAACGGTGCTCTGGATCATTGATGTCATGCATGACCTCGCCTTTGATAAAACCTGGTGAGCGCATAGACGCTTGCAGAGTCTCTTTAGCAATGGCCGTGTATTGTGGCTCTAGTTCGGCAGGCACCTTACGGTTTATAAAAACCTTGATCATCGATTTGTCCTCTAACTACTTGTTATACCTTGAGAATAACGCTCGGATTTGTCTAGGTAAAGGTGAATCGGGCTTAAACTCGTTGGAGTTTTTAAAAACTATTTGCGACAATGCGCGACTTGATTGAAAGGATAGTGCAATGAGCATTGAAAAACCCATTGAACAGCTGGATGCGCGCGGCCTCTACTGCCCAGAGCCAGTGATGATGTTGCATGGTAAAATTGCTCAACTTCAAGTGGGTGATCTCTTTGAAGTGATCGCGACGGACCCCTCTACAGAGCGTGATATCCCAAAGTTTTGTAACTTCTTAGGGCACGAGTTGGTCAGTCATGAAGTGAAGGATGATCTTTTCATCTATCGAATACGGAAAGGTGGATGAGTAAAATCATTCAACAGATAGCCTCTGATACAGAGCGTCTTCTGCAAGAGGCAGAAGAGATTTTAATCAGAGTTGAACAACAAGTTGATCGAACTGAACCTCGACAACTTCAAGAGAATAAAACAGTGACAGAACAGAACACAGCTAAGCCTCGCAATAAAAACCGTGAAGCTAACCAAGCCGCAGTCGAACTGCTTATTGCCGCTTACCCCAACACATTCAGCCTGGAAGAACCCAAGCCTCTGAAAATTGGTATTCAAGAGGACTTAGTGGCGGATGAAAAAGTAAGTCGCGGTAAGATTAAGCGTGCGCTAGCGACTTATGTTCGTAACCCACGTTACCTTCAGTCAATGGTTGTTGGCGCTCAGCGTGTCGATTTGACCGGTGCTGAAGTGGCTGAAGTGACTGCTGAAGATGAAAAACACGCTAAAGCTAAGCTAGACGAGTACAAGCAGCGCCGTAAAGAGCGTCATCAAGAGGCTCGTAAACAACAACGCGTTGCTCAAAAAGAGGAGCGTCTTACCTCTAAACTAGAAGCTCTCGTTAAGAAGTTCTAATCGTTTAGGCAGGGCAGCGGTTCTCGCTGCTCTGTTTTGCTCCCCCCCTTGAACTCCTGATTTCCGCCTATATATTAGTAGTTGATGATATAGGAGACGTTATGAGTCAATCAGTTAATCTCAGCTGCCCCCACTGTTTAGCAACCAATCGAGTCCCTAAAGATAAGCTCGATAGAGGGCCTGCCTGCGGTAAATGCCGAAAAGCGATCTTTTCTCAGCAACCGATTGCCCTGAGCGAAGAGAATTTCGCTAAGTTTATTCGCAATACGGATATTCCCGTCATTGTTGATTTCTGGGCAGGTTGGTGTGGACCCTGTCGAATGATGGCACCCGCGTTTGCCGAAGTGGCAAAACGCACTGAGCCTGAGATGCGCTTCGTTAAAGTTGATACCGAAGCCAATCAACAGCTGGCCGCTCGCTATAACATCAGAAGCCTGCCAACCGTTGTCCGTTTTGAGGGCGGTAAAGAGGTCAAGCGTCAGTCGGGCGCAATGAACATCAGCCAGCTGCAGCAGTGGGTGGGTTAATTCAGCAGATCCTGTGGCGTTTTGCCGGCAAAGAACTGATCTAGATTATCCAGGGCCCTGAATCCCATCGCGGCTCTGGTATCGTCTGTTGCTGAACCGATATGCGGAAGCATAAACACCTGTTGCAGCTCAGAGAGTTTCGGGTTGCCACCCGGTTCGTTTTTGAAGCAGTCCAGACCGGCTGCCCTGATATGACCAGAGTTTAACGCCTCAATTAGTGCGTCCTCGTCAACAAGAGCCCCTCTAGCGGTATTGACTAAAATAGATCCCGCTTTCATTTGGGCTAGTGTCTCAGGATTGATGAGGTTGTGGTTCTCCTCTGTTGCAGGGCAGTTAAGGGAAACTACATCCACCGTTGAAAGCAGTGACTCTAGGCTGTCGTGGTAGATAGCACTGGTGATGACGGTATCAGGAAGTTTTTTACGATTGTGGTAGTGGACTTCCATATCAAATCCTTTGGCACGTCTAGCAACCACTTGCCCAACACGTCCCATACCAATAATGCCAAGTTTCTTACCGGTAATTTGAAAGCCATTCATCATCTTAGGCGCCCAATCTTTCCAGATGCCTGATCGCACCATGTTGTCACCTTCATAGGCTCGCCTTGACGCCCCGAGCATCAGCAACATAGCTATTTCAGCGGTGGCATCACTTAATACATCAGGTGTGTTAGTGACACTGATGCCTTTGCTGCGTAGTGCGTTCAGATCGCAGTGATCGACCCCTACCGAGTGGTTGGCGACAATTTTTAGGCGGTCAGATAACCGACTGATCATGGGGCCCACAAAATGCTCTGAGTGACAAATCAGCATGGCATCAGCCTCTTGGCTGGCTGCAATTAACTCAGAGAAGGACATCACGTGATCGTCTGCTGTTTGCAGCACGTGATAATCCCTATGAGCGCGTTCCATGACTGGGTCCGTTAGGTGTCGGGTCACCCAGAGTGTTGGTTTACTCATCAGTGCTGCTCATTGCTTTTGATTGACTGAATGAAATCAAAACCGGCCATGGCGACTGCGATGACTGCAATGATGATTAGATCGACCTCCATCACTTTAAACACCAGTATGCCTAAGAAAACAGCGAGTAGGGCGAAACTGATTAGGGCGAGTAATTTATTCATGTTAAGCAACCTCTTGATTGGTCATTGCTTGCGAAAGACTCTCGGATAGCCAGCGTGCCGTTCGCATGAGTCTTGCGTCATCCCCTTTAGGACCGATGATTTGAATACCCATCGGCAAGCCGTCACTGTCCTCAAACACTGGCAGGTTGACCACTGGTGTGCCTGCTAGTGTCCATATTCCGTTGAATACAGCATCTCCTGTCGTTTCACGACCCGGTGCGCCCCCTAGTGCAGATGGGATGATGATGGCATCGCATCGTTCGAATAACTCTTCTAGGGCAGCGTTTAAAATGTCACGCCAATCGAGTGCAGAGATGTAGTCCCTAGCAGAGAGTTGTTCACCCTCTTCAATGGCGGCCAAAAGCTTTTGCGAAAGCTGATCAGAGTGATCACGGCGGTAGCGGTAGTAGCATTTAGCCATCTCCGCAAAGTTAATCACCTCTCTACCGCGAATCGCTTCATTAAAAGCGCTGGGTAGAGTCGTAATAAAGGCTTGGTCACCTAAATAGTCGCCTAGCTCTGCAAATGCACTTTTCATATCATCTGTCGCCTTGTCGAATTGAGGCGGCTCAACCAAGGCAAAGGTTGGTGTTACTGGCACCTTGTCTAGGCAGACCTGTAACGTTTGAGGTTTAGGTGAAGGCGACATCTGTTTGTCACGGTCATCAAAGCCCGACAAAACATCAGTCACAAGGGCCAAATCTTCAACGCAGCCAGCGAATATGCCTGGCGTGTCGAGAGTCGGGGATTGCATTAATAGCCCTGTTCTGGGAATTAATCCAAAGCTGGGCTTGATCGCATGTACACCACAGAATGACGCAGGTCTTATGACTGAGCCTCCTGTCTGTGTGCCAATGGCAATCGGTACTATTCCGGCTGCCACAGCGGCAGCCGAACCAGACGATGAACCTCCGGGTGTTCGATCAGAGTTGACCGGGTTAACCGTTTCACAAGGCTCTAGGAAAGCCAGTTCCGTTGTTTTTGTCTTACCAAAAATAATGGCACCGGCCGAACGTAAACGATCTACGATGACGGCATCTTTAGTGGGCACTCTACCGGAGTCGACGGAAGTGCCGTTCTCTGTCGGTATCGCCTTGGTATCGATGATGTCTTTTAGTGCCACTGGAATCCCATGAAGTGGGCCCAGTGGCATGCCACGAAGACGATATTGATCCAGTTGTTTGGCCTGATCCCTGACATAGTCTGCATCGAACCAACTGAACGCTTTAATTGAAGACTCTTTGGCTTCTACTTGACCAATGTAAGCTTCGGCAATCTCGAGTGCTGATAGCTCACCGTTTTTTTGTCTATCAATCAGTGATAGTGCTGTTGTAATGGTCATATCAGCTTCCGTAAAGTTTGTTAGGTAGGTAGTAGACTATCTCTGGAACGGTGTACATCAAAATCATAGCCACAAATACCATGGCTAGGAATGGCATACAGCCTTTGAATATCTCCATTAACTTCACTTCCGGTGGCGCGATACCTTTGAGGTAGTAAGCGGACATCGCCATCGGTGGCGTTAAGAAAGATGTCTGCAAGTTCAGCGCTACTAGAATGCCGAAGAAGAGAGGATCGATGCCAAAGATGGGAAGCAGAGGTAAGAAGATCGGTACAAAGATGATAATGATCTCTGACCACTCCAAAGGCCAACCGAGCAAGAAGATGATCAGTTGAGCAAGCAGTAGGAACATCAACGGTGATAGATCTAGCGAAGTAACAAACTCTGCAACGATGTGTTCACCACCTAGGTAGGAGAAGACACTTGAGAAGGTGTATGAACCGACGAATAACCAACAGACCATCGCGGTGGTTCTGAGGGTTAGGTAGACCGATTCACGAAGTCTCTGCCATGTGAGTGAACGATAAGCGGCTGCTAATACGAGGCCACCCAGTGCACCGATTGAAGCCGCTTCTGATGGTGTCGCTAGACCGCCAAGAATGGATCCCAATACGGCTAAAATCAACGCAGCTAAAGGTAGGAAGGAGGTTGTTAACAACCAGAGAACCTTGCCTAGAGGCATGTCTGGAACTTCCTCTTTGGTCGGTTTTGGTGCCAACTCAGGCTGAAGTTTTGCCCTAACGACCACGTAAATTAGGTAAAGCCCTGCAAGGGTAAGCCCCGGTAGTAGTGCGCCAGCGTAGAGACGAACGATCGACACCCCCGAAGCGGCGGCATAGACGATCAGCATGATCGATGGCGGGATAAGAATCCCCAAAGTACCACCGGCACAGATAATGCCTGCTGCAAAGCTCTTGTCGTAACGTGCTTTAAGCATCGAAGGTAGAGCAAGAAGTCCCATGAGTGTGACAACGGCACCAACAATACCCGTTGCAGTCGCAAAGAGTGCACAGGTGATCAGTGCTGCAACGCCCATTGAGCCTGGTATGTTTCTTGCTGCCACATTTAAGGTGCTGAATAGGCGACTCACAATGTTTGCGCGTTCTACGATGTAGCCCATGAAGAGGAAGAGAGGAATGGCCGTCAGTACTTCGTTCGCCATTACTGAGAAGGTCTGGTTGATGAACAGGTCGAATATTCGGTTATTGAATAGACCATCAATCCACGTCTGCCAAAGCGTCAACTGATCAGCATCTGCATTAACGGCTCGCTCGTAAGCGCGCCACATACGGCCTTCATCAAAGTAGGCGTAGTAGCCAAACGCGATGCCCATTGCCATTAGCGTGAATGCAATTGGGAATCCGAGCAGAACCATGAAGAGGAACAGCCCGAGCATGGTAATCGCTACAACTGGATCACTCATCTTATTATTCCTTATTAGCGGAAAGTTGTTGTTCTTGTGTTTGTGCCTGTTTCATCAACAGGTCTTCAGTCTCTTCGACATCGTCTTCTACTTGAGACTGCAACCAATGGCCGTGCTTGATGCAGTAGATGCAACGACAAACCTGTGCAATACCCTGAACTAACAAGAGTATCCCGGCAGCCACCATGACGGTTTTGAATTGATAAATCGGAATGCCGGCGGGGCTATTTACCGATACCTCGCCATATCCCCAAGATCGACTTGCATATTTCCAGCCTGTCAAAATAAGGGCCAGTACTCCGGGGAAGAAGAATATGAAATAGAGAACCAGATCGACTTTAGCTTGGGTGGTCTCTTTCCAAGTTCGGTAGATAAAGTCACCACGGACATGACCGTTTTTGGAAAGGGTGTAAGCACCACCCATCATGAATAGGGTGCCATACATGATGAATGAGACATCAAGTGCCCAAGAGGTTGGTGAGTTAAGTGCGTATCGGACGAAAACTTCGTAGCCCACGCCAAAAGCCATAAGGATGATTAGCCAGGCGAACGCCTTGCCAACCCAAGCTGATAAGTTATCAGCAAATTTAATGAAAGTGAGCATCTTTAAATCCTCAAAACGGGCGGGGCACAATGCCCCACCCACTGATTATGGTTAAAACGACACGTATGTGGCGTGTTACATATTCAGTTTGCCTGGGAAGAAGTGCTCGTAGGCTGTCACTACATCGGTACCTGCCATGATTTCGAAGTAGCCGACGCGTTCAACCCATGCTCGTTGACTATCGAGGACTCGTTTCATGAACGGATCCTGTTCTAGTTCAGCGATGATCTTATCCCAAGACTCGATCTGACCCTTAAGAATGTCTTTAGAGGTCCGGTGAACTTTAACGCCTTCATCACGCTCTAGTTCCATCAAGTCTTGTGAGTACTGATCCAGTGCAAGCATAGTGTTAGCGGTTGAAGCTGACTCTACACCGTACTGCAGGATTGCCTGAAGATCTGGATCGAGTGATTCAAATAGATCGCGGTTGAAGATGATTTCAAACGACTCTGATGCCTGGTGGTATGAGCTTAGGTAGTAGTTTTTCGCTACGTCAGCTGCGCCGAATCGACGGTCAGAGGTTGGGTTGTTGAACTCAAATGCATCGATAACGCCACGCTCCATCGCTGGAACAATCTCGCCACCCGGTAGCTGAGCTACCGCCATGCCCATGTTCTGTAGAAGGTCAGCTGCTAGGCCTACTGTACGGTATTTGAAACCGTTAAGGTCTGCTGCAGTGTTGACTTCATTTTTGAACCAACCAAAGGGCTGAGGGAACATTGGGAAGCCCATAAAGCCGACAATGTTAAGGCCCATCATGTCTTGAGTCAGTTCACGATAAAGCTCTTGACCGCCCCCTTTGTAGAACCAGCCCATCATGGTATTGGCGTTACCACCGAATACTGGACCTGTACCGAAGAGAGACGCGGCTTTGTTTTTACCGTACCAGTAAACCGGTACCTGGTGACCTGCATCGATGATGCCGTCATTAACTGCATCCAGTACTTGGAATGCTTTAACGACTGCACCTGCAGGTAGTAGCTCTACCTTCAAGCGACCGCCAGACATTGCCTCGACACGATCACAGTACTGTTTTGCCATCTCTTGGAAGATGTCAGATGCTGGCCATGAAGATTGCATTTTGATTGTGACGGCTTTGCTGTGACCACCGGCTAGGACTGCTGGTGCAGCGGCTGCTCCTGCTGCAAGGGCGCCTGCTGCAGCACCACCTTTCAGGAATGAACGACGATTAATCGTTTTGTTCTCTTTATTTTGAGACATTATTCACCTCGTTAACGATCTATTTTTGTTATCCGTTACACGTGCTAGGAATGTTTGACCGAAGTCGAAATTCCATGAGTATTTTTTACATACTCAAATTGCGCTTACGTCAGGGTTTGCTTTAATAGATCATCAATCGTGTCGTATTTATTCAATCACTATTTGTAAGGCTTTTATCTCTTTTAAAGTAAAATAAGATTATATAAATCAATGGTTTGTTTTATATATCTAAAGCTTGTTAGATGAATAGATTAATGGATTTTTCACATAGTGAACTCTATTAAGTGCCTGGACGAAGTCCACACTGATCCAAAATATCCTGCCAAGATTGAGTGTGCTTCTCTCGAGCTTTTAGATAGCTAGACCAGACCTCTCCTTCGGGATGGGTATAGGTGTTTAGCCATCGGCTTTGAGGTAGGTTGAGTGACGCGATGATGGCTTGATGAAGGTTACTCCATTGGCGGCCTGTACGTTCAACCTGAGCGATGTAGGGTTGCAAACTGTTGACGTAAAACTTCATAAAGACGTTCCAGAGAATTTCTGACTTCTGGTTTTGCCTCTGATTAAAGCAGATCGGTCTGTCATTGAGTCGTTGATTAATAGCTTCAGAGGTCTGCTCTAAAACCTGCGTTAACAGTGCCATGCTGGCGAGCCACTCTGATCCGAAACTGGATCGATAGAGCGTTTCGTAGTCACGCTCTAGCTCATTGGCAAAAGAGGGTGTTTGCCAGTCTGAATTGTTTTGGGTTTCAGCGATCTCAGAGAACCGCTGCATTGTCAGCATTAACTCTGAGGTTGAGTAGTCTGCATCGGGTGGCAGCGGCGCAGCCCCCAGTGAGAAGTGTTGTTCCATCTCTGGGCTGCTGTAGATACTGTTCCATATCTGCTTTGGCCAGTTATCGCTCTTGATCTGATTGATCTCTTGAACACGCGCTAACAGTTCAGTTTGACTACTATCGCCTGTGAGCAGTGTCTGACAGCTGCGTAATTTAGGGATGAACTCCAGTTCGTAAATCAGACGTTGTGATCCACCGGCCAATTTGCCAAGGCTTGTGTTTCTCTGTGCGATTAGATCGATCAGCCCACACTGCTTAAGATCGAGAACATCGATCAGACCTTCGGTAATGGGTGTCAGGGTTTCAGTTCGCTCTCTTCGATCAGGAAGAATAGGGTAAAGACCGGATGTTTTGTTCAGTTGAAGATCAAAATCGATATCAATGGCTCGACTGGTCCGCTCGGCATAGGTTTCAACAAGGGATTGGGCTGGATCGGTATTGATACAGCCTGTGATAAAACTAGTTGAAATTAGGAGTGTTAACCAGTGCTTCATTGGATAGCTTATAGAGTCGTTTTATCAGTAGTACGGCGGCAAAGCTTAAGCCGATGAGTATGCCTAACCAGTAACCGACAGCCCCCATCTCTAAATGCTCAGCAATAATATACCCACTGGGTAGCCCAAGTACCCAGTAAGCGATAAACGCGATCAGTAGTGGGATTCGAGTATCCTTGTATCCGCGCAGTGCACCATTGGCGGTCAGCTGGAGCGCATCCGAGAATTGATAGAGTGCGGCGTAACTGAGCAGAGTCGATGCAATCGCGATTAGTTCGGCATCTGTAGAGAAGAGCGATGCAATGCCATCGGACAGGATAAACAGAATCGTTGAGCTGAAGCAGGCGATCAAAAGGGCGATGCGAAGTCCCAGGAATCCTACTTGCTGGGCGTCAGCAAAGCGTTTAGCGCCATTGAGCTGGCCAACCCTAATGGTGACGGCCAAGCAGAGTGAGAGCGGCATCATAAAGATCAGACTCGATATCGAGAGTGTAATCTGGTGAGCAGAGATCACCGTTGCACCGTAATCGGCCAAAAAGAGCGCAATCAGGCAGAACATGGTGGTCTCAACGCCAAGGCTCGCGGCAATCGGTATGCCAATAGAGAGCTGATGTTTGATCTTCTCTCTGTTCGGTTTGAGCGTCTGTTTGAAGAGGTTCAACGGTTTGAAATAGCGGCTGTAGATCAGATAAGCAGCACCGGCTATGAACATGTACCAGAATACAATTGTTGTCGCCCATCCACAGCCTACACCGCCCATTTCAGGCATTCCCAGTTTGCCGAAGATGAAAATATAGTTAAGAGGTAGATTGAGCAGTACAGCGCTGATGCCTATTTTCATGACGATCTTTGTCTGCCCATGTCCCTCAGCAAAAGCCCTGATCGATTGATAGAGCAGCATGCCTGGTATGCCCCAGCTGATCGCAAACAGATAGTCATTGGCTGTGGATTTCAGAGCCGGTTCTACAGACAGTAGGGTAAGAATCCAGTCAGAGGCGCCATTGATGAAAAGCCAGCTGAGCACGCCGATCGCAAGTGTGATCAGAAGATTGTTAAACAATTCTGAGGCGGTCTCCTCTTCACGTTTTCCACCAACATGATGTGCCACGATCGGAGTCAATGCCATCATAGCGCCTGCTAAGGATAGCGAGAGTGGCGTCCATATACTGGAGCCCAGAGCGATAGCTGCCAGCTCTTCAGCGCCCGCCCAAGAGGCCATCAGAGTATCGGATAGACTCATCGCTGTTTGCGAGGACTGAGCCAGCAGCATGGGCCAGGCAAGGTGTAGTAGCTGCTTGATCTCTACTCTGGAGTTGGGCGGAAAAAATGACATGCTATTTCTTGTATCAGGGGCGCTTAAAGCTCTCCTGCCTCCTCAAGCACTGTCCGTGCAATACGAAAGCACTCAACGGCTGCAGGCACACCGGCATAGATGCCGACGGCATGAATAGCTGCTCGAATCTCGTCAACACTGCAACCATTATTCAATGCGCCCTTGCAGTGGGTTGCCCATTCGTGACTTTTGCCCATGGCGCCAAGCATCGCTAGATTCATTAACGAACGTGTTTTGGGATCAATGGCATCATCGCCCCAACCAAATCCCCAGCACCAAGCGGTCATCGCCTCCTGAAAGGGGCGGTTAAAGTCATCAGCAGCGGCTAGGTTTTTATCAACGTATTCAGCACCCAGTGTGCTGCGACGCATCTCTAAACCCTTATCAAAAAAGTTATCCATGTTGATCTCCTGATCGTTTCAGTCACACATAAAAAAACCGGGCACACAGTGTCCGGTTTTTTACATCGATTTGGAAGATTAATCGATACGAACTTTTACATAGCTACCAGGTGCGGCTTCAAGCGGTTTGTTCTCTTTGCTACCCAGAGTTTTCGGTGCATCCACTTTTTTACCAGCACGACGACGAACCCACTCAGCCCAGTTTGGCCACCAAGAACCTTCAACTTTTTCAGAGGTTTCAAACCAGTGGTCAGCGCCTTGGCCCTGCTCACCTTTAACCCAGTAGTTGCGACGGTTTTTAGAAGCTGGGTTGATTACGCCGGCAACGTGACCGCTTGCGCCAAGGACGAACTCGATCTCTGAACCAAAGGTCTCTGTCGCTTTGAAGGTCGCTTTCCAAGGTGCAATGTGGTCTTCAATGGTCGATAGGAAGTAACAAGGGATCTTGATCTCGCCAAGATCGATCTTTTCACCACAGATCTCCAGTGCATTCGGCTCAACCAGTTTGTTCTCTAGGTACATCTTATTGATGTAGTAGGTGTACATGGCCGCTGGCAGATTGGTGCTGTCCGAGTTCCAGTAGAGGATATCAAACGGCGGTGGAGTCTGACCTTTTAGGTAGTTGTTAACAACGTATGACCAGATGAGATCGTTCGAGCGCAACATGTTGAACGACGTCGCCAGTTCGCGTCCGCTCAGGAAGCCTGCTTGGCTCACTTTCTGCTCCAGCTGTTTGACTTGGTAGTCATCAATGAAGACGCAGAGATCACCTGGATCAGAGAAGTCTGTCAGCGTTGTAAGGAAGGTTGCGCTTGCGATGCTGGTATCTTTACGCTTCGCCATTACTGCTAGTGCAGTTGCTGTTAATGTGCCACCGACACACCAGCTCACCGTATTGATCTTATCGCTGCCAGAGACCTCTTTGGTCACACGAACGGCTTCGAAGATACCTTCTGACACAAGATCATCCCAGCTAAGGTTTGACTGTTCAGAGGTTGGGTTGCGCCAAGAGACTAGGAAGGTGTTTTGGCCCTGTTCAATACAGTACTTAACAAATGAGTTGTGTGGCTGAAGATCAAGGATGTAGAACTTGTTGATGCTCGGTGGAATGATCAGCGTCGGGCGAGTGTAGACCTGTTCACCTTCTGGCTTGTAGTGAATAACCTGAATGACATCGTTCTGGAAGATAACAGAGCCTTCGGTTGTGGCAAGGTTCTCGCCCAGCGTAAACGCGCTCTCGTCAGTCATTGAGATGCGACCTTTCTCAAAGTCGGCTAGCAGGTTTTTCATACCATCGAGCAGTGACTGACCCTTAGTATCAAGCGCCTGTTGCAGGACTTCAGGGTTAGTTGCTGCAAAGTTGGTTGGCGACATCGCATCGATGAACTGGCGAGTGTAGAACTCCAGTTTGTTCTGATCTTGATCCGATAGGTTCGCGCTCTCAGCCATCTGAGTCAGCATCTTAGAGCTCAGTAAGTAAGACTGCTTGATGTAGTCGTAAATAGGGTTAGTTGACCACTCTTCAGCCTGGAAACGACGATCGCCACGCTCTGGCTCAGCAACCGGTGCTTCAGTAGTATTACCGGTTAACAAGTTGCGCCATAGGTTAAACTGCGCAGTTTGGTAATCGGCGATTGCACGCATCCACAGGGTTGGATCTTGCAGTGAGCGCGTCGCAAGTTCTGTCCATGACTTGGTGAATTGAGAGAGCATATCCTCAGCACCCTTGCCAGAGAAGTTTTCAAGCATCTTGCTTGTCTCTTGGCTTACGTAGTTGATGAACTCTTGAGGATCAGTAGGTCCGTTACCTTTAGTCGCCATGGTAAAACTCCAGTGTGAATGACGTTTGATGCAGTGAATGTTGCACCGCAAAATATTATCGTAGAATAACCCCAAGATTCGTAGGGAACAAGTTAGAGGTTAGTCTTACTCTATGGCTTTAACACTAAGGGATTTTTAAATCGTGAAATTGTTGGAATTAATGACGACAGAAGGTTGTCATCTGTGTGATCAAGCACTCCCTCTGTTGGTCTCTGGTATTGATCCGTCAAAGTATGAAGTGGATCTGGTCGATATAGCCTTTGATGACGAGTTGATGAATCAATATGCCACCCGGATACCGGTCTTGGTCGATCCTCAATCTAAGCAGTCACTGGATTGGCCGTTTGATGCTGAGCAGTTGGCACAGTTTATCAGATCAGTTGAGGGCCAGTAGGGCCTGTTCGGTCGGTGTTAGCATCTGTCGTGTTTGGCCCTTACGCTGTGCGTAGATTACAGAGAAGCTGAGAACATTCTGCACATAGGTACGGGTCTCATCAAAGGGGATGAGCTCTATGAATATCTCCAACGGCAAATTCTCACGGCCCTTCAGCCAACGGCTGACACGGTGAGGCCCCGCATTATAGGCCGCCGTTGCATAGATTCGATTTTTATCAAATTGACGATACATCTGCGCTAGGTAAGCTGTACCTAGCTGTACATTGAAATCAGGATCGTAGAGGCGGTTACTACTTTTATACTTCACCTTGATTGCTTTGGCAGTGCGCTTAGCCGTTCTGGGCATCAGCTGCATGAGCCCTCTAGCACCAACACTGGATCGAGCCCAGGGGAATAGGGCGCTCTCCTGTCTAGCAAGAGCCTGTGCCCAGATAGGGTCTATATTTCGCTTATTGGCATGTTTGATAAAGAGACTCTCAAACCCCTCTGGGAAGCGAAGATCCATATCATTCCAAAACTCATTGTAAGCGGCAGCGAGTATTCCTTGTTGGTACCAACCTAGCTCATTCATCAAGTGCGCGGCGTGTTGGATCTCATTCGAAGACATCGTCTCTATCCAACGATTAAACTCAGATCGTGAAACTGTATAGCGATCAAGCGCTGTCAGCTCTTTAATGCGCAGATAGTGTTTGGAGTCTCTTAATTTAGCTAGCAGGGTTGGATCAAGCGTGATCGGTTCATGATTCAAATCAGCGGGTTGCCCAAGATGATCAGCTGCTAGAAATCCGTAAAAACTGCGTTTGGTACGAAGTGTATCTAATATCTCTGTTCGCATTGGATTATTGGGGAGTGCGGCTAGCCAATATTGCCAACGAGGGGAGTCTTGCAGCTCTTTAGGGAGCTTGGCAATCAGGGTGGCGACCTCCTGCCAGTCCTGTTCAAGCAGGGCTAAGCGTATGCGCCATTCAGTGAGTTCAGCACTGGCAAAGGTTGGATCAAGCTTGGCGAGTTTGATTCGATCATGTGCATCAAGCTCCTTAGCGACCCTTACACCAACACGCGTGAGCTCTTGTAAATTATCCGCCAGACTCAGATCAAATCCTTTGCCCAGTTTTAGCAACAGATTTAACGCTTCATATGGGTCGTGACGATACGCACGTTCAATCGCAATGCGTTGAATTTTGGCGAGCTGCTTAGCTGAGTAACCGCTGCCCATTCGAAGGACTTTAAAGGGTGATCGATAGACCGATCGAGCCGCATCAGCAATGCGACGATCAGACTCTGACTTAACAAAGCGCAGCGCATAACCCGACAGTCCCCATTTGTTGGCATCCAACGCATTGAGAACCCGTTTGAGTGCGACATCGCTGGTCAGATCACCATTGGCTCTAAACAGTCTGAATAGATCATCACAACTGTCTGGCTGAGAGCGGCCCACACTCCAGAGTGATGCCGCAAGTTTAGAGGCTTCAGTTGTGCGCTTTTGTCGATAGAGAGCTTCGGCATAGCGACACTGCATCTCAGTATTAGGGGAATCGATCTCAGTGTAGTGGCTGAGGAATGCCCCCCAATCTCTCTTTTCCCCTAGATGCTCTGTGTAGTTGAAACGCAATAGCCCCTCTAAGTGTGAATCAGGGTACCGGTTGGCAAACTGTTGAATATCCTCTGGCGTGAGTCGATTCAGTTCGGCACTGTACTGATTGAAGACTAGGTAGGGGTAGAGAGGGTAAGACTCGAGCTGTTTAGCGGCGGGGTCATCAAGATCTAAGCGACCCAGTTTGGCGAGTCTCTCGGCTTTTAGAAATGCGAGTTGCTCTGCACTCTCTTTACCTTTGGCCATGGATTCTATGCTGATGGCAAAAGTGCTAAAGAGAATGGGGGGCTAAGTATTTGTTCAATTTATTCGTTGTTAACAAAGCTCGCACTCAAATAAGTCTCTGCACTAACTATGGTTTAAATCTGCAAAAATTTCACCCCTTGTCAGGTTAATTTTTAGCAACTGAGTTAAACTACGCGACCAGTTTTACAATTAAGCGACTCACATGGCATTTATTCGATTTGATCAGGTCTCTCTGGCCTTTGGTACCCGAGCAATTTTAGACAACGCAAACCTGCAAATTGAGGCGGGTGAGCGAGTAGCGCTGGTCGGTATTAACGGTACGGGTAAATCAACCCTACTAAAAATCGTTTCGGGTGAAATGGACGTTGATAGCGGTGTCATTTGGCGCAGCCCAACCGCTCGAATTGCTCAGTTACCACAGAGCCTACCCGCGGCCGATGAACGATCGGTTCGCAGTGTTGTAGAAGCAGGTTTGGCTGATCTGGTTGAGTTGCGAGATCGCTACGAGACATTACTGGCTAACAGTAATGCTTCGCTCGATGAGTTGGAGCGTCTTCAGCATGATCTGGAAGCCCGTGATGCTTGGTCACTTGAGACGCGTGTGGATCGCATTCTTAGTCAACTTCAGCTACCTGGCGAAAAGCTGATGTCTGAACTCTCAGGTGGCTGGCGCCGTCGAGCTGCCTTAGGGGCTGCACTGGTTCAAAGCCCTGATCTGTTGCTGCTGGATGAGCCAACCAACCACTTGGATATTGAGACCATCGAGTGGTTAGAAGAGGTATTAGCCGCTTACAAAGGCGGGCTTCTATTTATCTCGCACGACCGTGCTCTAGTCGAGCGTTTAGCAACCCGTATTATTGAGTTAGACCGAGGTCAGTTGGTCGACTTTCCAGGCAGTTATGCAACCTACCTTACGCAAAAAGAGAAATTGCTCGAGGAGGAGGCCAAGCAGGCTGCTCTGTTTGATAAAAAATTGGCGCAGGAAGAGGCGTGGATACGTCAAGGTATCAAAGCTCGTCGTACCCGTAACGAGGGACGTGTTCGTGCTCTGAAGCAGCTGCGTGTTGAGCGATCCGAACGCCGTGAACGTCAGGGTAAAGCCAAGTTCGATGTGGAAGAGGCGGTTCGCTCGGGTAAGTTGGTGGCCGAGCTGCAGAATGTCTCGCTGAGTTATGCGGGACAGCCAGTCGTTAAGGATCTGTCAGTGCGTATTCAGCGAGGCGATCGCATCGGTCTGATTGGTCCGAACGGTATTGGTAAGAGTTCGCTGCTTAAGTTGATTTTAGGGGAGCAGGCTCCGGATCAGGGGGATGTGCGCCTTGGTAGCCAACTGGTGGTGGGTTATTTCGATCAGCTGCGTGGCCAAGTGGACCCCGAGAAGAGCATCATCGATAACGTCTCAGGCGGTCGTGAAAGTATCGATATTAACGGTCGATCACGTCATATCATCAGTTATCTTCAAGATTTCCTGTTCACACCAGAGCGTGCGCGCACACCGGTTAAAGCCCTGTCCGGCGGCGAGACTAACCGCGTGATGTTGGCTAAGTTGTTCAGTCAGCCCTCGAACCTGTTGGTGCTCGATGAGCCGACCAATGACTTGGATGTCGAGACACTGGAGCTGCTCGAAGAGATTCTGCTCGACTATCAAGGGACTCTTTTGTTGGTGAGCCATGATCGTCAATTCCTCGATAACATCGTCACCAGCACGCTTGCGTTTGAGGGTGAGGGTGTCATTCGTGAATATGTGGGCGGTTACCACGACTGGTTACGTCAGCGACCTAAAAATGTAGTGACTCAGAGTGTTGTACCAAAATCTGAGCCAGCTAAACCGGCTAAAAAAGAGGCTGCAGAGGCTAAAAAGCCCGTTAAACTCTCCTATAAACTGCAGCGAGAGTTGGACATGCTTCCAGAACAGATGGAGCAGACTGAAGCGGCCGTTGAAGCGCAGCAGGCCGTTTGTGGTTCAGCGGACTTTTATCAGCGACCTCATGAAGAGGTCACCGCTGAACTTGAAAAGTTAAGCACTCTAGAAGCCCAGTTGGAGACGCAGATGGAGCGCTGGATGGAGTTAGAGGCGATGGCTGAGGGTTAATGCCCCAATCGTACGGCCAGAATATCGCACTCTGCGCCGTGCAGAACGCCATTGGAGGTGGACCCAAGTAACAGCGATAGACCATGGCGACCGTGAGAGCCAATCACGATGAGATCAGTTTTAAGATCTTTCGCGACGGCATGAATCTCTGAACCAGTGTTGCCCGTTGCGACAATCGCTTTATTAATAGGGTAGCCAAGGCTGGTGGCAAGGGCGCTCAGTTTAGACTCGGCGTGGTTCTCAATTTGAGTTTGGATGTCGGCAATGTCGACAGGGATCTCACCGCCATAGGCGTAGCTGACAATCTCGACCACATGAATCAGATTGAGCTCAGCTTGATTCTGTTCGGCTAGCAGTTTGGCTCTTTCAAGCACAACACCAGACTCTTCAGAAAGGTCGATGGCAACAAGAATACGATTGTAGTGACTCATGGTGATTCTCCCTGTTTAGTCCCTACTACTATTAATAGCAGACAAGAAGGTTTTTAACATATGAAGTGGGCAATTATTGTTCTGATCATGCTCTCTTTGATCGGTTCTATGATGTGGGTCATGCCAAGTCCTCGTCAGCGCTTCCAATCTAAGCTCAGACTAGAGGCACGCAAGCTCGGTTTTCAGGTGCAGCTATCGCGTCTAGAGATACCCAGAGCCAAGGGCGAGATGGAGTCAGAAATTATCAATATGGCGGCTTACCGTATGCTGCGTGGCAAATTGGATCGATCAGCAAAAGAGCAGTGGGTTGAGTGGATGGTGGCTCGAGTCGACGCCATGGCCGCTGATGGCCTTCCTGAGGGCTGGTCCTGGGCAAAGGGTGAAAGATCTTTGAGTCCTACTAAGCTGAAAGCGCTCAGTGATTGGCTTGATCAGTTGCCTGAAGAGGTCGTTGCGGTTGAATCAACCGCCATTCACCTGACGCTCTATTGGCGCGAACCCGAGCGGGCTGGCGCACTGGATGAGCTAGGTGAAAAGGCCAATCAACTGTTAACGGAGATGATTTAATGAGCGGCGAGTTAATCCCAGGGATTTACAGACACTATAAAGGCAATGACTACGAAGTGATTGGAACCGCCAGACACTCAGAGACAGAAGAGTTGATGGTGGTCTATCGAACACTCTATGGCAACTTCGATCTCTGGGTGCGTCCCTATGAGATGTTTGTTGAAAAAGTGCGTTTAGAGTCTGGGGAAGAGGTTGATCGATTTTCACTGATCTAAACAGCTCTCTTAGCACTTATTATTAAGGCGTTTATTTGCATTTATTTTTTAGCGCTGTATTGTTGCGCCGATAAATTTTTTGCAATGCTCACTTGACGCTGAAGTCAGTTTCCACGTATTTGTAAAAATAGACAGAGTTTTGAATAGGTAGATAAAGATGGGTAAAACCCTGGTAATTGTGGAGTCACCAGCCAAGGCCAAGACGATCAATAAGTATCTTGGTAACCAGTACGTGGTTAAGTCCAGCGTTGGTCACATCCGTGATCTGCCGACCAGTGGTAGTGCCCAGAAGTCTGATCCTAAAGAGCGCGCTAAACAGGCTGCTTTGACACGCAAACTCTCGCCAGAGCAGAAGGTTGAGCATAAAAAGCGCAAACAGAAAGAGCAGCTTATTGCCCGTATGGGGATTGATCCCAACAAGGATTGGGCAGCTCATTATGAGATCCTTCCCGGTAAAGAGAAGGTCGTTGATGAACTGCGCAAACTGGCTAAGAGCGCTGATCAGATCTATCTCGCAACCGATTTGGACCGTGAAGGGGAGGCCATTGCATGGCACCTTCGCGAAGCGATTGGCGGTGATGATTCACGCTACCGTCGTGTTGTCTTTAACGAGATTACCAAGAAAGCGATCAATGAAGCGTTCGAAAAACCGAGCGATCTAGACCTAAATCGTGTTAATGCGCAGCAAGCGCGCCGTTTTCTTGACCGCGTTGTTGGTTATATGGTCTCTCCACTTCTTTGGGAGAAGGTGGCTCGTGGTCTGTCGGCGGGTCGTGTTCAATCCGTTGCGGTACGTCTGGTCGTTGAGCGTGAACGTGAAATTCGTGCCTTTATTCCCGATGAGTATTGGGAGTTGCATGCGGATGCGCAGACTCAAGGTGATAAGGCGGTTCGTCTAGAGGTCGTTAAACAGGCCGGTGCGGCATTTAAACCGACCAATGAAGATCAGGCGATGGCGGCAGTCAAAGCGCTGCAAAGTGCCTCTTATGAGGTCGTTAATCGTGAAGATCGTCCAACTAGCAGCAAGCCCTCTGCACCCTTTATTACCTCTACCTTGCAGCAGGCCGCCAGCACCCGTTTAGGTTTCGGTGTTAAGAAGACCATGATGCTCGCTCAGCGTCTCTATGAAGCGGGTTACATTACCTACATGCGTACCGACTCGACTAACTTAAGTAACGAGGCGGTTGAAGCGGCACGAGAGTTTATTGGTTCTCAGTTTGGTGGTGAATACTTGCCACCTCAGCCGATTCGTTATAGCTCTAAAGAGGGCGCACAAGAGGCGCACGAGGCGATCCGTCCATCTGATGTCAATGTTACCTCTGACTCATTGAACGGTGTCGATGCCGACGCAGTTCGACTCTACGACCTGATTCGTAACCAATTCCTAGCCTGTCAAATGACACCCGCTCGTTACCTAAGTACCCGTGTCACAGTGAAAGCGGGTGCCTATGAGCTGACCACTAAAGGTCGTGTCTTGCAGTTCGACGGTTACACCCGTGTGATGAACTTCCGCGGTAAATCGGATGAAGATCAGATCCTACCTGACATGCAGGTGGGTGAATCACTAAAACTTAAAGCCTTGGACCCTAGCCAGCACTTTACGAAACCGGCACCGCGCTACACAGAAGCGAGTTTGGTTAAAGAGCTTGAGAAGCGCGGTATTGGTCGTCCGTCCACCTACGCAGCGATTATCTCGACAATTCAAGATCGTGGTTACGTCGAAGTTCAAAACCGTCGCTTCTATGCACAAAAAATGGGCGATATCGTTACGGATCGTCTGGCTGAAAGTTTCCCAGATCTTATGGACTTCAGCTTTACCGCGCGTATGGAAGAGAAGCTGGATGATGTGGCAGAAGGTGACATCAACTGGAAGGATCTTCTTAACAACTTCTACACACAGTTCGAAGGCGAACTGGAAGCGGCTCAATCAGCGGATGGCGGCATGCGTGCCAATGATCCAACCGAGACCGATATCAGCTGTCCAGCATGTCAGCGCCCAATGATGATTCGTACGGCAACGACGGGCGTCTTCCTGGGTTGCTCTGGTTATGCTTTGCCACCTAAAGAGCGCTGTAAAACGACCATCAACCTGATTCCTGGTGATGAGGTTGTCGCAGTGGATGCAGACGATGAGGCAGAGTCACGTCTGCTTCTAGAGAAGCACCGTTGTGGTAAGTGTGGCTCCTCTATGGACTCCTACTTGATCGATGAGAAGCGCAAGTTACACATCTGTGGTAACAACCCAGATTGTGACGGCTTTGAGGTCGAAGAGGGTAACTACCGTATCAAGGGCTATGAAGGCCCTGTAGTCGAGTGTGATAAGTGTAGCGCTGAGATGCACCTTAAAACGGGCCGTTTCGGTAAGTTCTTTGGTTGTACCAACTCAGAGTGTAAAAACACACGTAAGCTGCTCAAGAATGGTGAAGTTGCTCCGCCTAAGATGGATCCAGTTCCGATGCCGGAGCTTAAGTGTCAGAAGGTTGACGATACCTACATTCTGCGTGATGGAGCCAGTGGTCTATTCCTAGCAGCAAGCCAATTCCCACGTAATCGTGAGACCCGTGCACCTCTGGTCAAAGAGTTGATCCCACATAAAAATGCGATTGACCCTAAATATCACTTCTTACTGGAAGGGCCTCAGCAAGATGAGCAGGGTAACCCCGCTCAAATACGTTACAGCCGCAAAACCAAAGAGCAGTACCTTATGACGGAAGTTGACGGTAAGGCAACTGGTTGGAGAGCTTACTTCACCAATGGTATGTGGCAAGTTGAAGCAGCCAAAGCTAAGAAGCGTTAATGGCTGACCTATACTCCCAGCGTGTGAATCAGACACTCGCGTTTGCACAATACGCGCTGGTGGGTATCAACACTGAGTTGACCGGTGAATCGAACAATCGTATGAAGCTTCGTGGCCTGCAAGAGGCTGCGCTGTTTCATTTAGACAGTGCCTTAAAAGCCTATCTTAATGAGTTGGCTGAACGTGAGCGTGTCCTGCTGACCCAGTCGACACCCTCTGAATTGAGCAAGGCTTTTAAGCAACAGGGAATCCATTCCAGTGAGTTGGATGAGATGGAGCTGCTCTGTCAGGATTCCAGTAGTTGGTTGTCTAAGTTGATCAGTGCCATCAAAGCCATTCACAAACCCCTACCTCCCTCGCAAGAGAGCGCTAGCCAATCTGACATAGCAATTATAGATTTGGCCAAAGAACAAAGCCTTGAGGAGCAACTGGAGACTCAGTTGCAGGGTTGGTTTGAGCAGTTACGAGCGATGATTCTAAGACATCGCTCTAACGCGCAAGAGTGGTAAAATCAGTTCATTCCTTTCGTTTCAACACCCTTCACAAAGAGATGATCATTTAGATAGTGTCTTGTCGCATCCCCAAGTGGGGCTGATTTGCGACTGCTCACATCCATCTGAACAATGGTCGTCTCTGCCGTCGCGACACAGACGTCATCTTGGAACAGCACCTGGTAGAGTCCAAATGAGCTGGTACCCACCCGAGTTACACCGGTGCCAATATCTAGACGACCTGGCCAAGTGATCTCACCTAGAAAGTTCAAATGCAGACTGGCAATGACAAATTCGCAATTGTCATTGGCTAGTGGGTCTTTTGGATCGTAGAGAAATTCGACACGGCCCGTCTCTAGGTAGGTACTGAATGCGGCATTATTCACGTGGCCCTGACGATCGGTATCGGCATAACGGATCTTATCGAATGTTTGGATAGGGAAATCGGTTAACTGATACGGCTGCTGATTTGGCTTGTGCGATCCCACACTGTTCTCCTTGTAAGTGGTACTCCTCTATTGAGCCTATGATGGTTCTGGGTCTGATTCAAGCTAAATAAAAAAGCCGCTCAAAGAGCGGCTATGGGGGTCTTTGCTACAACGCAGCAAAGGGGGAGGCTAAATTTTTTTACGTACCAATAGACACTCTGTTTCGCTAGAGATCTGAGTGCGTTTCAGTTGGCTGACTAACGCGTCATCTGCAGGGTCGTTGTGCCAGCAGATCAAGGTGTGGCAGGTTCCCGCTTGCAGTGCGCGCTGAGCCAGTTTGTCTAAACCATGGCGCTTATCACGACGAAGTATCCAGACTTTTTTAAGGTCGACGCCTGCATCCGCTAGCACCTGCTTAGTTAATGATTTTGGCGGCTCTAACATAACCAGCCAGCTCTCTTTTTGACTTAATGCGGCAAGCATCGGCAGAAGCATGGTGTTCAGATTTACCTCTGAGGTGTGCTGAACTAGCTCAGTCATAACCAGTGGTTTAAGACCCGCATCATTCTGTGCAAATTGATTGTAAGCAAGCATGGTTATTACCTTTAAAAGTCATTCTGTTGACGAATTACGCCAACACCTAAGCCTTCGATGGTTAACTGCTCTTC
Organism: Marinobacterium sp. xm-d-564; assembly: GCF_013283345.1. Taxonomy (NCBI): domain Bacteria; kingdom Pseudomonadati; phylum Pseudomonadota; class Gammaproteobacteria; order Oceanospirillales; family Oceanospirillaceae; genus Marinobacterium; species Marinobacterium sp. xm-d-564. The sequence goes on from NZ_WBYO01000002.1 coordinate 228,268, forward strand.
ACGAAGATCAACTTTAATCGGGTCGAACTCTTCGTTCTCTGCTATCAAGTAGACCATGTGACCATCGCGGTGGAAGCGTTTTACCGTGACATCTTCACCGACACGAGCAACGACTATCTGACCCTCACGTGCTTCACGTGTTTGGTGAACTGCTAAAAGATCGCCATCCATAATGCCGATGTCTTTCATACTCATGCCGCGGACACGGAGTAGGTAGTCTGCTCTTGGGCGAAAGAAGTCTGAACTGATGGTGCAGTAATCATCGATGTGTTGTTCAGCGAGGATGGGTTCACCCGCAGCAACTTGACCGATGATCGCTAGGCCCTCTTGCTCCTCCTCTTCACCGACGATACGGATACCGCGAGAGGTGCCAGGGATCATCTCAATGGCCCCTTTACGTGCTAAGGCCTTTAGGTGCTCCTCTGCCGCATTTGCAGATTTAAACCCTAGATCGCGTGCGATATCGACTCGTGTAGGTGGAAATCCTGTTTCATCAATATGGCGACGGATGCAATCCAGCACCTCTTCTTGACGATTTGTAAGCTTCATAAACGCCCCCTATGACAGTACTGATTGGAATTTAAATGACTGTCTGTTTATTCAGTATTTGTATTTTTATACAGTATTTTAAATGTCGTCAAGTTTTTTCTGTTTGTATATCCAGTATTTTTGTATGATGGCCAACTAATTCGGAGGCGATGTGCTTAACAAAGAGACCCAAACCACCATACAGACAGCTTATCGCGCATTCCTAAATGCTCGCGATTTAAAGGCTCGTTATGCACAAAAGCATATGATTGCAGCGGTCGCACGGCAGTTGGGTGGTATCTTGTCGGACGATGCGGGTCAGCGTCTGGGTGAAAATCATCTGGTCGCCGTAGAGGCCGGAACGGGCACCGGTAAAACCATCGCTTACCTGCTGGCCGCACTTCCAATAGCGCAGGCTAAAGGTAAAACGCTGATCATTTCGACCGCTACCGTTGCGCTTCAGGAACAGCTATTACTTAAAGATCTTCCTGAGTTGGCTGAGCACGCCGGTATTGAATTTAAGTACGAAATTGCCAAAGGGCGTAGGCGCTACCTCTGTGTTAGTCGATTAGAGTCTCTTCTTAGTAATCAGCAGGATCTCTCACAGTCAGCCCTGTTTGAAGATGAGATGGCCCAAGTGTTAGGCCCTGAGCAGATCAAAGAGTACAGCGGCCTGTTGGATGAGTTTGCCAGTGGTCGCTGGAAGGGTGATCGTGATGAGCTAGAGCGCAACCTGGATGATGAGACCTGGATGCCGCTTACTTCAGACCATATGCAGTGTACCAATCGTCGCTGTGCGCATTTCAACGCCTGTCCGTTTTATCGTGCTAGGGCCGATATTGAGACAACCGATCTCTTGGTGGTCAACCACGATCTTGTACTGGCTGACTTGGCGTTAGGCGGTGGTGCGATTCTTCCTGAACCGGCCGATTCAATCTACATATTTGATGAGGCGCATCATCTGGGTGATAAGGCGACTAACCATTTCGCGCTCTCTATGCGAGTTAAAGCGAGTGAAAAAGCCTTCAAAACCCTGGAGCGTCAGTTAAAAGGGCTGTTGGATGAAGCGGATTCTGCATTGGTTTTGCAAGATCCAATCAGTCGTATTCAATCCAGTCTCAATGTGGTTCAGGGGCATCTGCAGCGTCTGGATGATCTAGTCTCTGAACAGTTTTTACTACTCCCGGTGGATGAGCGCAGGTTGCGCTACCCGCAAGGAAGGGTGCCCGACAGTTTGGCTAGCCTAACGCGTGAATTGGCTCAGTTTTTATCACAGGTAGATCCTCAGTTAGAGAAGATTATTAATGCCCTTAAAGGGGCGATGGAAGATGAAAAGTCTGCACTCGATAAGGGTGTAGGGGAGCGTTGGTTGCCACCGCTAAGTACCCAGTTTAGCCGTGTCCAGAAGATGATGTGGCTATGTAGGAGTTTCTCGCAAGATATTGAAAATGAAGAGGATAAAGTTGCAAGATGGTTGGTTCGTCATGAGTCTGAAGCGGGTCGCGATATTGAACTTCACAGTGCACCTGTCTCCGCTCAACACCATCTTCAAGATCTGCTCTGGGGTCAGTGTTACGGTGCGGTTTTAACCTCAGCAACGCTAACGGCTCTTGGGCGTTTTGATTCCCTCTTTACTCAATTGGGTCTGCCTTTGGATACGCCAGCACTGCGAATGCCTAGTCCTTTTGACTATGCCAACAAGGCCGTATTGCATGTCCCGAAAATGAAGTTCGATCCTTCAAAAGCCGATCTTCATACCGAAGAGATTACCGATTGGCTTAACCGAGAGTTACCCAATTTAACCTCTGTATTGGTTCTGTTCACCTCTTGGCGCCAAATGCGTCGAGTCGAGGAGTTAATGGATACCAAACTGCTATCGCGTTTAACGGTTCAAGGTGAACTCAGTAAGCAAGCGATGCTGGTGGAGCACAAAGCGAGAATCGACCGTGACGAACCCAGTGTTATTTTTGGTTTGGCGTCGTTTGCAGAGGGTGTAGATCTACCCGGTCACTACCTAAAAGATGTTATCATTACCAAGTTGCCTTTTAGTGTTCCAGATGATCCTGTGGATGCGACCTTGGCTGAGTGGATAGAAGCCCGCGGTGGTAACCCTTTCATGGAGATAAGTGTTCCCGCAGCCTCTATCAAACTAACTCAAGCGGCAGGCAGATTACTGCGTACGGAGAATGATTCCGGTCGAGTTGTCCTACTTGATAGGCGTGTTGTAACACGTCGTTATGGACAGCAGTTGATCGATGCGCTTCCTCCTTTTGCGCGCCATTTTGAATGATCTATTGATTGAGAGATCCCGATTTTGACTACAGATACCAACCCAGAACAGCAACAAGATAACCAAGATTCAAATGATAAGCGCCGTCGCACTCAGCGTCGTCGTCCCCGCAAAAGCCGTGACTACAAACCTCGTCGCTCGCAAGAGTGGAGCCTTGATCAGTTTGTTGTAGAGCCTCAAGAGGGTAAGGATCGTTTCCACGATTTCTATCTGCCAGACTCATTGATGCGTGGTATTCATGAACTTGGCTTTGAGTACGCAACACCGATTCAAGCGGCAACGATTAAGCCGGCACTTCAAGGCCGTGACATCATTGGTAAGGCTCAGACCGGTACCGGTAAAACTGCAGCTTTTCTAATCGGGATCATTACCGATCTTCTCGACTTCAAGTTGGATGTTGAACCGCGCAAGGGTGAACCCCGTGCATTGATCATTGCACCGACACGAGAGTTGGCTCTGCAGATTGCAGCCGATGCAGAAGGCCTATGTAAATACACTGGTTTAAGTATCGTCTCGCTGGTAGGTGGCATGGATTATGACGTGCAGCGTGCAGCACTCGCCAAAGCGCCTGTCGATATTTTGGTCGCGACACCGGGTCGCTTGATCGACTTCGTCAGAAATCAGGATATCGATCTCTACAACGTAGAGGTGTTGGTGCTGGATGAGGCTGATCGTATGTTGAGCATGGGCTTCATTCCCGATGTGCGTACCATCATTCGTTCAACACCGCGTAAGGGCGCTGAGCGTCAAACACTGCTCTACAGTGCAACCTTCACCGATGAGATTATGCGTTTAGCGGCGCAGTGGACGCGTGATCCGGTCACGATTGAGATCGAATCAGAGCATCAAACTACGGATAACGTTTCTCAAACGGTATTTCTTGTCTCAAGTGATGAGAAGTACAACTTGCTGCGTAACTACTTACGTATCAATGGCGTCGAGAAAGCGATCGTATTCTGTAACCGTCGTCATGAGACGCGTAAGTTGGCAGAGCGTCTAGAGAAAGACGGTGTCAAAGCGGCCATGATGTCGGGTGAGATCCCACAGAACAAACGCATCAAAACCCTAGAGGGTTTCCGCAGTGGCAAGATCGAAGTCCTAGTGGCTACCGACGTTGCTGGTCGCGGTATACACATTGATGGTGTGAGCCATGTTGTGAACTATCAGCTTCCTGAAGATGCGGATGACTATGTTCACCGTATTGGTCGAACCGGCCGTGCAGGCGCTACCGGTGAATCAATCTGTTTTGCCTGTGAAGACGATTCGTTCCTTATCCCAGACATTGAGTCGATGACCGGTGTTAAATTGAACTGTATCCACCCTGATGCTGAATTGCTGGTTGATCCAAACAGTGTTGTAGTGGAAGAGGCTGTTGAAACAGAGTCGACCGAATTGGAAGCGACAGAGACTGAAACTGAAACCGTTGTTGACGCGCCAGTGGCGGAAGAGCCTCTAGCAAATGAGTCAGTCGACCTAACGGAAGTCTCATCAGAAGAGACGGCTGGCGAGATTGATGTGCTACCCCTTGAAAGAGCTGCTGAGACAAGCGAAGAGCAGTTAGATTTAGAGATCACTGAAGAGAACGACGATAAGGAGTCTCGCAGTTAATGAGTGGTGATCGTCACGGCCTAGCGGGTATTCAAAAAATAGTGGCCATGATTGTCAGTGCGTTTTTCGCAGTGATTGGATTGCTAGGCTTTAGCAATAGTGGAGATCCGGTTCAACTGATCCTCTTTCTCGTTGCAGCGATCATCTCTTGGTATGTGATTGCGATGTTGTTCAAGTTGGTTGAACGAATTTTAGATTCCTTAGGTTAGGTTGAGTTAGGTAAAGGTAATGCAGACAGTGACTAAGGTTGCCGTGTTAGGCGGTGGGAGTTTCGGTACCGTCATCGCCAATATGACGGCTGAAAAAGGTATCCCGACCTCCTTGTGGGTACGTCGAGCTGAACTGGCTAATGATATTAACCAGCAGCGTTGTAACGATCGCTATGTGCCCAACTACCCATTAGCCGACTCCTTGGTTGCGACTGATGATATCGAGTCCGCATTAAAAGACGCTCAGGTTGTCTTTATTGCGATTCCAAGCAGTGGCTTTCGAGCGGTTCTGAATCAAGCTAAACCCTACCTCAACGATGAACAATTGATCGTTAGCACGACCAAAGGCATCGAAGCTGTTAGCTTCAGTCTGATGAGTCAAATCATGGAGCAGGAGTGCCCAGCGCATCGATCGGGTGTGATCAGTGGCCCTAACCTGGCTAAAGAGATCGCCAAGCGTGAACTGACCGCTACGGTCATTGCCAGTACCGATGAGAATCTTCGAGAGACGGTTCAAGAGCTTCTTCAGTCTAGCTATTTCCGTGTCTATGCCAGCGCTGATACCTTCGGTGTGGAGCTCGGTGGCACCTTGAAGAACATCTACGCCATTGCGTCCGGCATGAGTGCTGCGTTGGGTATGGGTGAAAACACTAAAAGCATGCTGATCACGCGCTCTCTAGCAGAGATGAGTCGTCTTGCGGTGAGCATGGGCGCTAATCCATTGACCTTCCTTGGATTAGCGGGTGTGGGAGATCTGGTCGTGACCTGTCTATCACCTCTGTCACGTAACTACCGAGTTGGTTATGCGTTGGGGCAGGGTAAGTCGTTGGATCAAGCAGTGGCTGAGCTGGGAGAGGTCGCTGAGGGTGTCAATACACTGAAGTTGGTGAGCGAGCACGCAGAGCAGCAAGATGTCTACATGCCTCTTGTGCGTGGCCTCTACGAGGTAGTCTTTAATCAGGCGCCCGTCAAAGTGGTCATCGGTAAGATGATGGAAGGTGCCCACAGTGCCGATGTTGAGTTTACACTCTCGGGTTCCTGAACATGCGAATCCTATTGATGCGTCATGCGGAGGCTGCCCCTGGCTTCCCAGACGAATCACGTCGCTTAACCCCTTATGGGGAGGCGTCACTGCAAAATCGCCCTGAAGGTCTACAGCCTTTCTTAGATGAATTGACCCACATCTTTGTCAGCCCCTATCAGCGTACTCAGCAGACATTAGCTAACCTTCTGCCCAATCGGGAGGCTCTGCTTCTTGATCTGATTACCCCTGAGGGTGAGCCTGAAGCCGTGTTTAACTATCTGCAATCTCTGCCCGATGAGAGCAGGGTTCTATTAGTGACACACATGCCCTTGGTGGGTCGTCTATTCAGCTCGCTCGTTGAGGGTGAAAGTCGCTTTGGCGTTGGGTTTATGCCCGCTCAAATCGAGGTGGTCGATTGTGATCTGCCTGCAGCGGGGCTGGGTCGCTCCATTGCTCAGTTTACTCATTACCCCTGAACCTACCGCTTACATTTGATAGAAAACAGCATGATTCATCCAAGAGAGATTAGGTTTACCGTTCACAGTCGAACCATTACTGCACTGCAGTGGGGTGAGGATGACCAACCGTTGATTTTGGCACTACACGGTTGGCTAGATAATGCCGAGAGTTACTACAAATTAGCGCCTCACTTGGCGGGTTTTCGTGTTGTCGCTATCGATATGGCAGGGCATGGTCAGTCAGATTGGCGCAGTGCGGATTCGGGCTATCCTGTTTGGGGTTATGTAGAAGATCTTCATGCGGTTAAGCGCCAACTTCAACCCGATGGGGCAATTCGAATACTGGCTCACTCTTTAGGTGCTGGTGTGGCGTCTCTCTACGCCGGGACATTTCCGGATCAGGTGTTAACACTTGGCTTGATAGAGAACCTAGCTCCGTTTACAAACGCCCCCGATCAATTTGCTGAGAATTTAAGCCAGTCGATAACGGATAACTTGTCGATTCAAAAACAGGCTTCTGCTAAATCCAAAGCATTGCTGACCAAGTTAAGAGCAACGGGTCGCTTCCCTGTGCCAGTGGATGCGGCTGAGCGCTTAGTGGTGCGCAGTAGTGAACAACTGCCCAATGGAGAGCTCAGAATACGAGTGGATCCCAGACTCAAATTGCGCTCTTCAGTACGTTTAACAGAAGAGCAGGTTCGCAGCACTCTTGCTCAGATAGAGTCACCTGTTTTGGTGATTGCGGGTCAGTCAGGTTTGAGCCAGGAGCTGACCCAAGCACGCTTACCCTTCGTAAAAAATATCGAATTTAGATGGATGCCGGGTGGGCATCATCTACACTTAGAGGATGAGGTCGTGCCACAGATGGCTGCGGCATTTAATGAGTTTTTTGGTTGAGTGAGTGTGTTGAATGATTAGGCTAGTGTTACATCGACTGTTACCCCTGTTTCTATTCTCCTCCATGGCGTTTGCGAATGGGGCTGCTCCTCTGCCCAATGGCATCAGTATTGACCCATCCGCTGAGCTCGATAAACAGATCACTCAAACCGTTCGAGTTTATCGCTTTCCTTTAGGCGCTGTCGTTAAGATCAATCGAGATGTTCGCATCGATAAAGAGCAGCAACTGTCGGGCCAACTCACGCGTACAACCTGGGAGATGCCAAAATCATTTGATCCCCATGAACTGCTGCAGGTGCTTCGTGATCAGGTAATTACCCAAAAAGGTGAAATCCTGTTTGAGTGTGATGGTAGAGATTGCGGAACCAGTAATATCTGGGCGAATGACCTATTTAATAATGCCGACCTCTATGGTCGTGATGACTACCAACGCTATTTTGCTGCTAAGCTGGATGATCAATACCTTGCGGCTTACGCGGTAAGACGGGGTAACCGACGTGTTTATCTTCACCTCGATCAGATCACTGAAGCGGAACAGGCGGTGCCTTGGTTGGTGCTACTAGAAGAACGTGGCTGGGTTAAATTACCCAACATCGAAGAGCCAACCCTTAAGCTGTTAGCTGATCATCTGCAGCAAAATCTTTCGCCAATTCGATTGGTCGGTCATCAGCAGGGCAGTGATCAAGGAATTGCTGAACAGGAATCAATGCGCTTAGTTGAACAGGTGAAGGCTTACCTGGATAGGGCAGGCGTAGCCACTGGCCAACTCGAAGTACACGGAATAGGGGCATTAGCACCCAGTGTGCTGGGTGCCGACCAATCTGCTGTGGTCGTGATCGCTAAATAGAAGATCCGATTGGGTGTCAGACTGGAAGTCAGACACCAAACAGCTGAGGTGACTAGTTTACCAGTGACAGGAATTCAGCACGTGTTGCGGGATTAGATCGGAAGCTTCCCAGCATCATTGATGTCTTCATCATCGCGTTTTGCTTTTCGACACCGCGCATCATCATGCACATGTGTTGCGCTTCAATCACAACGCCTACACCCAGAGCACCGGTCACCTCTTGAAGTGCTTCGGCAATCTCTTTGGTCATGTTCTCTTGGATCTGAAGACGGCGTGCGTACATGTCTACGATGCGCGCTATTTTCGACAGACCAATCACTTTACCCTGTGGAATATATGCAACGTGGGCTTTGCCAATGAAAGGGAGTAGGTGGTGTTCACACATTGAGTAGATCTCAATATTTTTCACGAGCACCATTTCAGAGTTGTCTGATGGGAAAAGCGCTCCGTTAACCACCTCTTCAAGCGACTGGTCGTAGCCTTTGGTCAGAAACTTCATCGCTTTTGCAGCGCGTTTAGGCGTATCTAACAAACCTTCGCGGTTAAGATCTTCGCCAATCGCTTCAATGATGTTTTCGTAGGCTTTTTCCATGACTCTATTCCTTTCTCGGGCCTATTTATGCCCGTTAACAACTAAGCGGGCAAACATACGCCAATGTCACCCTTGGGTAAAGGTTTACCGATTGGATTTATGACGCTCATCCGATTTAAGAAGCAGGTAGAGTGCTCCGGTTCCGCCATCTTTTGGCTGAGCAGAGCAGAACGCTAGCACGCCCTCTGTCTGTTGCAGCCACTCGCTGACGTAAGTCTTCAAAAGGGCAGGTTTGTTAGGGTCAGTATAGGATTTGCCATGTACGATCAGTACCGATTTGAGGCCCTGCTTGTGACAATCCCTAATAAACAGATGCAACTCATTACGCGCTTCATCAACAGTAAATCCGTGCAGATCAAGACCAGCATCCCAACCTAAGTGACCCGATTGCATCCGTTTGATCAACTTCAGTTGAACACCGGGTACTGCAAAAAGAATGCTCTCTTCGGCACTGAGTAATTCGTGATGAGTAGAGTTTAGCCCATCGACGATAAGCTCCTCTTTTTCGGCGGCCGCCAGTCGACGATATTCAATCGATCCCTCATCGGGTTTGTTGACGGGGCGTTGAATATCAGCGCGATTCTGCTCAATCGGCGTCACATCCTTAAAAAGCTCCTTTAGAGAAGCGAAATCACTGATCTTATCACTCTTATCAGACATGTTGATTACAGGTAAACTATGGCAACTTTTGATTCGGATATTATCAGGTTAGCCATGAGCTCAGATCAAGCAGTGATCGAACAACTTCTCACTCTTCGCGATTACGTTCGCTGGACACTCAGTGAGATGAACCGTCACCAAGTCTATTTTGGTCATGGCCATGTAGACGCTTGGGATGAGGCGCTGCAGTTAGTGTTTAATGCGGTGGATCTTCCGTGGGATAGTTCAGCTGAACTGTTAGACGCAAAACTTCTGCCTTCAGAAAGAGAGCGTGTCATCGATTTTGTGCAGCAGCGCTGCCAGCAACGTAAACCACTACCGTACATCACCGGTGAGGCTTGGTTTATGGGACTGCCATTCACTGTTGATGAGCGTGTCTTGGTTCCGCGGTCGCCGATCGCACAGCTGATCGAACAGCAGTTCCAGCCCTGGCTTGGCGATGTGGATGTAGAGCGCGTTCTGGATCTTTGCACCGGAAGTGGTTGTATCGGTATCGCTTGTGCTTATGCATTTGATCAAGCTGAGGTAGATCTTGCCGATCTATCAGACGATGCACTTGCGGTGGCTAATATCAATGTGGCACGTCATGAGATGGAAGAGCGTGTGCGCGTTGTCCACAGTGATCTGTTTAACAATTTAGAAGGTGAGGTTTACGACCTAATCGTCACCAATCCCCCGTACGTTGATGCTCCGGATGTAGCCTCAATGCCTGCTGAATATCAGCATGAACCTGAAATGGCGTTAGGTTCAGGTGATGATGGTTTGGATATTACTCGCCGGATCTTGAGAGAGGCGGGTCGTCATCTGAGTGAACAGGGGCTTCTGGTGGTGGAAGTGGGCAATTCAGAGGTGCATCTAATGCAGGCTTACCCTGAGCTTCCACTAATATGGGTTGAGCTCGATCAGGGCGGTAATGGTGTCTTTGTTATTGATGCTCCCAGTCTTCGTGCACACCAAGAATTTATTTAATGACTGAGCTGCGGCTCAAACAGAAGGATTAGGACCATGTCCGGTAATACATACGGAAAGCTTTTCACAATCACCACCTTTGGCGAGAGCCATGGCCCAGCACTGGGTGCCATTGTCGATGGCTGTCCTCCTGGGATTGAGTTGTGTGAAGAGGATCTTCAGCTGGATCTTGATCGTCGTAAACCAGGAACCTCACGTCACACGACGCAGCGTCGCGAACCAGACCAAGTGAAGATTCTGTCTGGGGTTTTTGAAGGTAAGACCACCGGTACATCCATTGGTTTGCTGATCGAGAATACCGATCAACGTTCAAAAGATTACGGCAACATCAAAGATCAATTCCGTCCTGCTCACGCCGACTACACCTATCATCACAAGTACGGTATCCGTGACTACCGTGGTGGTGGTCGATCTTCGGCTCGTGAGACTGCGATGCGTGTAGCAGCCGGTGCTATTGCGAAGAAAGTACTAGCGAAGCAGGGCATTGAAATTCGTGGCTACCTGTCACAGCTCGGTCCTATCGCTATTGATCACACTCAGTTTGATTGGAATGAAGTGGGTAATAACCCCTTCTTCTCACCTGATGCTGATGCTGCAGCAAAAATGGAAGTCTACATGGACGAGCTACGCAAAGAGGGTAACTCAGTGGGTGCTAAGATCTCTGTCGTTGCTTCGGGTGTTCCTGTCGGGCTGGGCGAACCTATTTTTGATCGATTGGATGCCGATCTGGCCCACTCACTGATGAGTATCAATGCCGTGAAAGGGGTTGAGATTGGTGATGGGTTTGCATCGGTTGCGCAAAAAGGGACTGAGCATCGTGATGAGATGACAAAAGAGGGTTTTCTCTCGAATCACGCGGGTGGAATCTTAGGCGGTATCTCCAGTGGCCAAGATATCATTGCGCACATCGCGCTTAAGCCAACGTCAAGCATGCGTCTGCCTGGTCGCAGTATTGATAAGTTTGGTAATGAAGTGGAGGTGGTAACCAAAGGCCGTCATGATCCCTGTGTCGGTATTCGTGCCACACCCATTGCAGAAGCGATGATGGCACTGACTTTGGTTGATCATCTGCTGCGTCATCGCGGCCAAAATGCGGATGTATCGGTTGATACGCCGGTACTGGGTCAGCTTTAAACTTTATCCATAATTTATGGAGTTGCTGATACTGTCGATGACAGGCTTAAGCCAGTCACGGCGACTCCGTAGTTAACTGAGTGTACCGGTGACTGGCTTTCAGCCTGTCACCTTATTGACTTGATTATTTGCTCATATGTTGAAAACGCCTTACTACCTTATCGATCGATCGAAACTCCAGAAGAACCTGGAGAAGATCGCCTACGTACGTGAGCATTCGGGTGCTAAATCTCTGCTAGCACTGAAATGCTTCGCGACCTGGTCCGTGTTTGATCAAATGTCGCAATATATGGACGGTACAACCTCATCCTCACTCTATGAAGTTAAGCTAGGTCATGACAAGTTTCCCGGTGAAACACACGCTTACTCGGTCGCCTATGACGATCATGAGATAGAGGAGGTGCTCGCTAACTGTGACAAGATCATCTTCAACACCATCAATCAGTTTGAGCGCTTTGAAGAGCAGAGCCGTGAGAAAACGCGTGGCTTGCGCGTGAATCCGGGTATTTCAACCTCTGAGTTCATCATTGCCGATCCAGCACGTCCGTATAGCCGCCTGGGTGAGTGGGACCCTGAGCGTATCGAAACGGTAGTCGATAAAATTTCCGGTTTCATGTTCCACAACAACTGTGAAAATGGCGATTTTGAGCGTTTCAGTGCCATGCTCAGTGATATCGAAGCGCGCTTTGGCCACCTGATTGCCAAAATGAAATGGATCAGTCTAGGGGGTGGTATCCACTTTACCGGAGATGACTATCCGCTTGATCAATTCTGTCAGCGTTTGAAGTCCTTCTCTGAAACCTATGGTGTTCAGGTCTATTTAGAGCCTGGTGAAGCGGCCATTACCAAGAGTACAACGCTCGAAGTATCGGTATTGGATACACTCTACAACGGTAAGCACCTAGCGATTGTTGATAGCTCGATTGAAGCGCATATGCTCGATCTTTTGATCTATCGAGAGGACGCTCGTATGCCACCTTGTGATGGTGAGTACAGCTATCAGCTGTGCGGTAAGTCTTGCTTGGCAGGCGATATTTTTGGTGAGTTTAATTTTAATCATGAGCTTAAAGCCGGTGATCGACTCTCAATAGAGGATGCGGGTGGCTATACCATGGTTAAGAAAAACTGGTTCAATGGTGTGAAAATGCCCTCTATAGCCATTAAAGAGTTTGATGGTTCGATCAAACTTGTTCGTGAATTTGGTTATCAAGACTTTGTCGATAACCTCTCTTAATAGTGTTAAGTAACGCATCGGAGTGCGCGATCTTATGAAAAAGAATGTACTAATTATTGGCGGCGGTGGTGTTGCCCAGGTGGTGGCGCATAAATGCGCCCAACACAACGATATCCTCGGTGATATAGCGATCGCTTCAAGAACCAAATCGAAGTGTGACGCGATCATCGACAGCATCCATGAGAAGGGTGCAATGAAGGTGGATGGCAAGTTAACGGCTCATGCACTGGATGCAATGGATACAGCCGCGACGGTTGCATTGATCAAAGCGACGGGCTCTGAGATCGTGCTTAATGTCGGTTCAGCTTTCGTCAATATGTCGGTACTTGAAGCCTGTATCGAAACGGGTGTCGCTTATCTAGACACCGCTATTCACGAAGACCCACTTAAGATTTGTGAAAACCCACCTTGGTACGGTAACTACGAGTGGAAACGTCGCGAGCGCTGTAAAGAGACAGGCACCACGGCTATTTTGGGCTGTGGCTTTGATCCAGGTGTCGTAAACGCTTACGCTGCATTGGCTAAAAATGAGTACTTCGATACGCTCGAGTCAGTTGACATTATCGACATCAATGCGGGCGATCACGGTCACTGGTTCGCCACCAACTTCGACCCTGAGATCAACTTCCGTGAGTTTACCGGACGTGTCTACTCTTGGCAGAACAATCAGTGGCAAACCAACCAGATGTTTGAGATCAGTCGTACTGACGATCTGCCTGTAGTCGGTGAGCGCACAAGCTACATGACGGGTCACGATGAGATCCACTCTCTATCAGCCAACCTAGGTTGTCCTAATGTACGTTTCTGGATGGGCTTTGGGGAACGTTACATCACCGTATTCACGGTTCTGAAGAATCTGGGTCTTCTCTCTGAACAGCCAATCGAAACGGCTGAAGGGCAGAGTGTTGTCCCTCTTAAAGTGGTTAAAGCTTGTCTTCCAGATCCTGCGTCACTTGCACCCAACTACTCCGGTAAGACCTGTATTGGTGATCAGGTGAAAGGGACCAAAGATGGTCAAGAGCGTGAAGTGTTCATCTACAACGTTGCTGACCATAAAGATGCCTACAATGAGGTCGGTAGCCAGGGTATCTCCTACACCGCTGGTGTTCCACCGGTTGCAGCCGCGTTATTGATTGCGACAGGTGAATGGGATTGTAAAACGATGGTTAACGTAGAGGAGTTGGATCCACGTCCATTCCTGAATCATCTTAACCACATGGGTCTACCCACATGGATCCGTGATGAAAATGGAGAGCGTCCGCTCGATTTCTCATAATATCGACTAGCTCCCATCAAGCCCAGATGTTATAACGAAAACTTGTTATCCCACTGGGCTTTTTTAATGCTTGAACTCTTCCCTTGGGCCGCGTTTCTTGTGGCCATTACCCTATTAACACTAACCCCCGGTGTCGATACGATGATGGTATTGCGACGCTCTGTAGGCAGTCGAAGCCAGGGCTTTTTGGCCAGTCTTGGTATCTGCCTGGGACTGTTTGTGCACGGAACATTGAGTGCATTAGGCGTGGCTGCCATTCTGGCCAGTTCAGAAACACTGTTCTTTTACATGCAGATGTTAGGAGCAGGCTATTTGATCTTTCTTGCACTGAAAGCGCTTAAAGATCTATTCATAGGACGCGCATTGATTTTGGAATCTGTTGCTGAGCAAAGAGCTTTACGCTCGGCCTTCTATCAAGGTTTTCTCAACAATCTGTTAAACCCGAAAACCTTACTCTTCTATATGGCTCTGTTACCGCAATTTCTGGTATCGGGCTATTCACCACTCCTGCAGTCTCTGATGATGGCGTTAATCCATTTTTGTATCGCCATGGTCTGGCAGGGTGGTTTGGTATTGGGTGTCGATCGAGTACGTCATCTTCTGTTCAATAGAGGTGTGATCAGAGCTTTAGATGGCTTAAGTGGAAGCGTTTATCTGCTGTTCGGACTACGCCTGTTGCTTGGTGAGCGTAGTTAACGATGCGCCTTGAGCTAAGACTTTCACTCTTCTACTACACCTTCTTTTCACTGTTAGGCGTGGTGATGCCATTTTGGGCTCCCTATCTTAGCCATGAAGGTTTCAATGCTGAGGAGATTGGACTTCTATTAGGCGCGTTTCACCTCTCTAGGCTTTATGCTCCAAGTATTTGGGGCTATGTGGCCGATCGTCATATGGAGCGCATGCGGGTTGTTAAACTGGGTGCACTGCTGGCCGTATTAGCCTTTGTTCCGGTGCTGTTCATTGAGGGGTTTTGGCCGCTGCTGCTTGCGATGCTCTGCTTCTCATTTTTTTGGAATGCGATTTTGCCGCAATTTGAAGTAGTGACCTTAAGTCATCTAGGTGAGAAGCGAGATCGCTACGGGAAAATTCGTTTGTGGGGGTCCGTTGGGTTCATTGCGGCTACCTTGATCGGTGGTGAGTTGTTCATAGACGATCAGATCGAGTGGGTGCCTATTGGGTTGTTGGTGGTATTAATTGCTATCTACTTTGCAACCTGGACGGTTCCCAAGCCGGCTGCCGCACCGATCAATTCCGCCAAATCTGTCTCTGTTGCAAAGGTGATGAGACGTCCTGAAGTGATACAGTTCTTTGCACTGATCTTTTTTGCACAATTGGCTCACGGCCCCTACAACGGTTTTTACACCCTCTTGCTGCAGCAAGAGGGGTATAGCGGCTTATCCATAGGTTTATTGTGGTCTTTAGGCGTTCTGGCTGAGATAGCGATGTTCGCTGTGTTGCACAAATTGTGGCAACGCTTTTCGCTCGTAAGTGTCTTTATGGCGAGTTTAATGCTGGCAGTGCTGCGCTGGTTAATGATGGCAACCCTGTCTGACTCACTGCTAATTATCATACTCTCTCAACTGCTACATGCTGCCAGTTTTGCGGTGCTGCATGCCAGTGGCATTCGTATTGTGCAGCAGCTCTTTCCCGCTGGAAGCGAGGGCAGGGCGCAGGCTCTGCACTCTAGCCTCGGCTTTGGCTTAGGTGGTCTGTTTGGTTCCATCATTGCTGGCTACCTTTGGCACCACTTCGGTTCTGGCGTTAGTTTCATCTTTGCGGCGGCAGCCAGCCTCGTAGCTCTGTTGTTGATATCCTTCGGTAAGTTGCCGGCAAAAGTGCAGCAAAATAGCTAAAAAGGTTTTTTTGCAGTGCGAAAATAAACGCGTTATGCTCAAGCCTACAGGCTTCTTAAAAGTGCTGGATGGAGATCGTTATGAAAATCAGTGTAGATGTTGATTTAACCCCAGAAGAGTTTCGCCGCACCCTAGGTCTACCCGATGTGTCCGAAATTCAAAAAGAGTTAGTTGAACAGTTTAGACAGCAGATGCTTAATGGCGCAGATGGTTATGACGCTCTCTCTTTAATGCAGCCCTATCTAAATTCAGGCCTAAATTCGATGGAGGCCATGCAAAAGGCTTTCTTCGGAATGATGACCAGCAATACCAGTGATAAAAACGATAAATAATTGTTGAGGTACTTTTGTGCGCATTCTTCGTAAATATACAAACCGCCGTCTCTACGACACCTCTCGCAGCTGCTACGTGACCCTTGAAGATGTGAAGCAGCTGGTAATGAACGGTGAGACCTTTCAGGTTCAGGATTCTAAAACAGGCCAAGATTTAACGCGCAACATTCTCCTGCAAATTATCTCTGAGCAAGAGGCTGATGGGGGCGGTACCTTGCTAACCAATCAGGTGCTTCAGCAACTCATCCGCTTCTACGGTGATAGTATGCAGGGCATGATGAGCCAGTACCTAGAACAGAGCATCAGCGCCTTTCTAGAGCACCAAGATCGTATTCGAGACCAGATGGAGACGATGATGGGCGCTGCCAATCCATTAACGATGATGAACAAATTGACGGATCAGAACATGGCGTTTTGGAATATGTTCAATCCAGCGGCTAAGCAAGAGGGTGAGAAAGAGGAGAAATAGCGCTTTCTTTCGTTCTGCATACTTTAGAAAAGAGAGCCTGCGCTCTCTTTTTTTGTGTTCAAACTAAGCCTATTTTTGGTTCAAATGCGACTCGATGGCTTCAATCACTTGGCCACGACAGCGATCACTGATGAAGGCGCCGATGTGACCGGCAGGAAGAGCCAACTCTTGGTAGGGGGTGTTGGGAGTAATGGCTGTTTGTAACGCTTGGCTTGAGGCAGGTGGTACCAAGTGGTCTTTAGTGCCAAAGATATTCAATATGGGGGAGCGAATGGACGTTAGCTTAACGGCTTTTGAATCGACATAGAATGAGCCTTGAATCAGTCCATTCCCTTTAAAAAATGTCTCTGCAAACTCTATAGCGGCCCGGCCTGCTAGATCCGGACTGTCATTGATCCACTGCTCCATGCGTAAGAATAGCTCGGCGCTTGTCGGGTCTTGAATCGAGCGGCTCAGCCCCATCTCTTTTACGACACCCAGTTGCAGTGGTTTGAGCGCAGCGTAGATCTGATTGAGAAACTGACCAGGAAGGTTTCCATAGGCTTTAACAAGCTGTTCAATGTTCGTTTCTCGGACCATTTCGCTAAGTGTAAACCCCTCGACATCAGTATCCACGGGTGTAACCAAAGTGACCAGTTTACGAACACGCTCTGGTTTTAAACTCGCATAAGCGAGAGAGAAAACGCCACCCTGGCATATGCCCATTAGGTCAATCTGTTCAAAACCGGAACGCTCTATAACGCACTGCACGGCGCTATCTAGAAAGTCGCCAATGTAGTCATCAAGCCCAATATGTCGATCACACAGATCGGGATAACCCCAATCGATTAGATAGATATCACGCCCTTTGGCTCGTAAATCTTGAACCAGTGAACGGTCGGGGGCTAAATCGAGAATAGTGGGTCGATTAACCAGCGCGTAACAGATAATCAGCGGCGGCTGTCTGCGTCGTCCAGACTGTTTAAAGTGCAGCAGTCTCATCTTATCGAGGGTTAACACCACCTCGGCTTTCAGTGAGCTATCCTCCAAAGGGGGGAGTTCACTGAGTACCGCCATAGCCTTAGCCAGCTCTTTTTGTGAATCGAGCAGGGCTTGGTTATACCGATTAGCCATTGTGATCACCTGATTCGAGGGCAGAGAGCCGCTTCTCTAACTGTCGAATGCGTCTGCGTTGTTGATCGAGCTGTTCAATCAGTCTATCGAGTTGCTCAGGTGAGGGGAGTCCCGCTTGTTCTGTCAGTTGAGTCAGAAGTTGTTTCCAAGCCAGTTTTAGATCGGCCCATCCATTCAGCCACCCGCTTTGAGCTAGCTGCATCGAGGGCTCTTGGAATTGAACCTGGTAGGTGCTGTCGTAGATCTTACCCCAGAGCTCAATCTGATCCTTGGCAGAGAGTGAGTCATCGAATTGCTCTTGCCAGGTCTGGGTTGCCAACTCAGTAATCTGATTCATCTCTTCGGTCAGTGTTTGGCCTGCTTGCTGCCACTGCATAAAGGATTCAATCAGTTGGTTAAGTTTTTCAAACTGAGGAGTGTTCAATGAGGATTTTAACTGCTCAAATTTAGCGAGTTGCTCCTCATTAAACAGGGTCGATAAGTGGGTGTGAGTGAACAAGAGCGGTGCCATCTGCTGTGGCAAACTCGCCTGTTGCAGAAGAAGTTGGACGTTGAATTGGTGCAACTCTTCTCTTAGCTTTTTCAGTTGCTCGCTGGAGTCGGTCGCTTGATCCTGCAGTGCTTCAACCACACTCATCATCGCTTTGGAGTTTTGAGCAAGCGTTTTGATCCACTGGGCATGATTACTGGAGAGTTGTTCAGGGTGCGTTTGGAACTGATCCATTAGATGGTTCCACTCATTTAAACGAGTGGTATCGATAACAGATCCCGTCTGCTCGAACTGCTGCAGCCATTGATTGAACTGATCTAGAAGCGGATGGTTCACGCTAAGCCCTTATTTACTCTTTGAATCATAGTAATTCACCCTGATTCAGTTATGAACCCTTCTGCGCATCCTCTTTTAGTAGATTGAGCAGTTTGCCCGCCGCATTAGAGAGTGTTCTGTCACGGTGGTAGATAAACCCAAGTGGGCGTTCAATGGCGTCACTGTCGATCACCACCTTATGCAGGCTGTTATCAATCATCGACTCTGGAAGTAGGCTCCAGCCTAAACCAACACTGACCATCATACGAATGGTATCAAGGTAGTTGGTGCTGATACCTAAATTGGGTGTTAGACCTCGCTGGGCTAACTGTTCGTGCACAATCAGAGAGGTGAAGGTGTTCGGGGCAGGCAAAATACCCGGGTACTGGTTCAACGTTTCAAAATCGGTTGTGCCATGCTGAGCGATAGGGTGGTCGTTGGAGACACAGTAAAAGAGTCGATCTAACCACAATACTTCTGAGTGGAGACGTGGGTCTGACTCTGGCGAGAGTGTGATCAGTGCCAGTTCAATGTCACCATGCAATACCGCCTCATAAGCCACTTCTGACTCATAAAAGCGCAGATCTAGCTCTACGTCAGGGAATTGGGTGGTGAAGGTGCGCAGTGTGTTGGGAAGTCGGTGAAGGCTAATATGGTGGCTTGCTGCGACCGACAGGCGACCTGAGATATCACCCTTTATATTTTCAACGACGCGCTTGGCGTCTTCTAACTCCGCCAGAATGCGACGTGCCTGGGGGAGCAGTGCTTTACCGGCATCGGTCAATGCTATGGTTCGACCAATTCGATCAAACAGCCGAGCTCCAACCTGCTCTTCTAGCTGAGCCACGCGTTTGCTGACTGCTGATTGAGTTATAAACAGTCGCTGTGATGCTTGGGAGAAACTGCCTAGCTGAGCGGTTTCAACAAAAGCCTGTAGGGTAGAGGTATCCATAAGCCTAAGCTTACAAGAGAGGGGTTGAAATAGGCATAAAAAAAGCACCACAGAGGGTGCTTTTTGATCAAAGACTTATCTCAGGATTCGTCTTCTTCTAGTAGCTCTTCGCGAACAATGTGCACATCTTTTGGTGCTTCAATGCCGAGACGAACACTGCCGCCACCTGCTTCAACCACCATTACTTCAATGTTGCCATCAATAATCAATTTTTCGCCGACGTTACGTGTAAGTACAAGCATGGATAAGAGTCCCTTCTTAGGAAAAGTTAATCTGTTTTTTGTGTTACCAATGAAATGTAGACCATATTTTGAACTTTACAAAAAAAAGATTAATTTTTTTCAAAAAATTTAACTATTCTTATTTGGAATGGAAATTATAAATAATAAGAGTTTGTCTATTGAAAGAGGTGTGGATAAAATTTAGCCACTTTTAAATCCTTACGGATAGGTCACCAACCAGGAGAGAGAGATGGCTGGTAAAACACTCTATGACAAATTATGGGATGCCCATTTGGTGCGTCAGAACGAAGATGGCAGTTCATTAATCTACATCGATCGTCAAATTCTTCATGAGGTCACTTCACCTCAGGCTTTTGAAGGCCTGCGTATGGCGGGTCGTAAACCTTGGCGTATCGACGCTAACCTAGCAACACCTGATCACAACGTACCCACCACTGAACGTGCTGGTGGCGTCGATCAGATTGTCGATCCTGTTTCTCGTATTCAGGTAAAAACACTGGATGAGAACTGTGACGAGTACGGCATTGTCGAGTTCAAGATGCTTGATGAGCGTCAGGGTATCGTTCACGTTGTGGGCCCAGAGCAGGGTATGACTCTGCCAGGTTCTACCGTTGTCTGTGGTGACTCGCATACCTCTACCCACGGTGCTTTCGGTGCGCTAGCGCATGGTATTGGTACTTCTGAGGTTGAGCACGTTCTTGCGACTCAGTGTCTGATCGCTAAGAAGATGAAGAACCTTCTGATTAAAGTAGACGGTGATCTTGGTGTTGGTGTCACCGCTAAAGACGTTGTACTTCACGTGATTGGTGTTATCGGTACGGCCGGTGGTACAGGTTTTGCGATGGAGTTCGGGGGTTCTGCAATACGCTCGCTCTCTGTTGAGGGTCGTATGACTATCTGTAACATGGCGATCGAAGCGGGTGCTCGTGTAGGTCTTGTAGCGGTTGATGATAAGACGATTGAGTACTTTAAAGGTCGTCCATTCTCACCAACTGCGGATCAGTGGGAAGCGGCTGTAGCAAACTGGAAAAATCTAGTCTCTGATGATGATGCTCAGTTCGATAAGGTCGTTGAGATCAACGCCGCTGATATCAAACCTCAGGTGACTTGGGGTACCTCGCCAGAGATGGTGGTTGCTGTCGATGGCACTGTGCCAAATCCAGCGAACGCTAAAGATGCAGATGAAGCGAACTCTATTACTCGTGCGCTTGAGTACATGGGCTTGAACGCGGACCAGGCGATTACCGATATCAAACTTGATCGTGTCTTTATCGGTTCTTGTACTAACAGCCGTATCGAAGATATGCGCGCTGCCGCTGCAGTTGTTAAAGGCCGTAAGGTTGCAAGCACAGTGAAGCAGGCGCTTGTTGTTCCTGGTTCTGGTCTTGTAAAAGCGCAGGCAGAAGCGGAAGGTTTGGATAAGATCTTTGTTGAAGCGGGTCTTGAGTGGCGTGAACCGGGCTGTTCAATGTGTCTTGCGATGAACCCAGATAAGTTGGGTAATGGTGAGCACTGTGCATCAACCTCTAACCGTAACTTCGAAGGCCGTCAGGGCTTCGGTGGTCGTACCCATCTAGTGAGCCCAGCAATGGCGGCGGCTGCTGCGATTACAGGCCACTTCGTTGATGTGCGCGATTTTGAGTTGAACTCTTAAGTTAGGGCGGAGATAGAGATATGAAAAAGTTTACGACTCACACCGGTGTTGTTGCTCCGCTTGATCGCGTCAACGTTGATACCGATATGATCATTCCAAAGCAGTTCCTTAAATCGATTAAGCGCTCTGGCTTTGGTCCTAATCTATTTGATGAACTTCGTTACCTTGATGAAGGTCAGCCAGATCAAGACTGTTCTGGACGTCCTATCAACCCAGACTTTGTTCTAAACAAACCAGAGTACGCTGGTTCTAGCATTCTGTTAGCACGCAACAACTTTGGTTGTGGTTCTAGCCGCGAGCACGCTCCTTGGGCATTAGATGACTACGGTTTCCGTGCAGTGATTGCACCAAGCTATGCCGATATCTTCTTCAATAACTGTTTCAAGAATGGTCTATTACCGATCATTCTTACAGAGGATGAAGTGGAAGAGCTTTTCCAAGCCGTTGCTGCAGCACCCGGTATGAGCCTAACGGTTGATCTTGAAAATCAGAAAGTGGTTAGCCCAGACGGCAAAGAGTATAGCTTCGAAGTTGATGACTTCCGCAAGCACTGTCTGCTAAACGGTTTGGATGATATCGGCTTAACGCTTGAGCATGCTGATGATATCCGTGCGTACGAAGCGAAACGCCGTGCCGAAGCGCCTTGGTTGTTCGACGCGATTAAATAATTGATTTGTTCGCGGCTATTGATGGTGACTGGCTTTAGCCTGTCATCCGCTATTAATTTACGCTCGGTAGTCTGGAAGACGCTGAGAGAGTCGTGTCAGGCTGAAAGCCAGACACGGTAAATAAGGAATAGAAAAATGAACGAAAACAAAGTTTTGATTTTGCCAGGTGATGGCATTGGTCCTGAGATTGTTGCTCAGGCGCGTCGTGTGCTTGAACTGGTTAACGATCAAGATAACCTTGGTCTTGAATTTGATGAAGCACACGTTGGTGGTGCTGCGATCGATGCGACAGGTGTACCTCTTCCAGAAGAGACCCTAGCTAAGGCGCATGACTCCAAAGGCATCCTTTTGGGTGCTGTGGGTGGTCCTAAGTGGGATACAAACCCTGATTTTCAGATTCGCCCAGAGAAGGGGCTTCTAGGTCTTCGTACTCAGCTTGGATTGTTCGGTAACCTGCGCCCAGCGATTCTTTACCCACAGTTAGCTCACGCCTCTACTTTGAAGCCAGAAGTGGTTTCAGATCTAGATATTCTTATCGTTCGTGAACTAACGGGTGGTATCTACTTCGGTCAGCCACGCGGCATTCGCACCACTGAAGATGGCCTACGTGAAGGTTACAACACTTACGTATACAACGAAGATGAGATCAAGCGTATCGGTCGTGTCGCTTTTGAAGCGGCAATGGCACGTGGTAAGAAACTCTGCTCTGTCGACAAAGCAAACGTACTAGAAGTGACGGTGCTTTGGCGTGAAGTGATGGAAGAGTTGAGCGCTGAGTACCCTGAAGTTGAACTAAGCCACATGTACGTAGATAACGCTGCAATGCAGCTAGTACGTGCACCTAAGCAGTTCGATGTGGTGGTAACAGGTAACATGTTTGGCGACATCCTTTCAGATGCTGCTGCAATGCTGACGGGTTCCATCGGTATGCTGCCTTCATCGTCTATGAACGTGAAGGGTCAGGGTATGTTTGAACCTTGTCACGGTTCTGCTCCGGATATTGCGGGTCAAAACATTGCAAATCCATTGGCAACCATCCTGTCTGCCGCTATGATGTTGCGCTACTCGCTTGATAAGGGCGAAACTGCGGATCGAATCGAAGCCGCGGTAAGTAAGGTTTTGGATCAAAACCTGCGTACTGCCGATATCTTCTCTGAAGGCATGACGAAGGTTTCGACAACTGAAATGGGTGACGCGGTGATTGCTGCGCTAAGCGCATAATCAAACGTTAACCGAGAAGGCCGGTTAGATCCGGCCTTTTTTGATAGAGCTATTGAATAGCGAAAAAGTTTTTTGAGGGTAAATATGAATCGTGTAGGTTTTGTTGGCTGGCGCGGTATGGTGGGTTCCGTTCTTATGCAGCGTATGCAGGAAGAGCGTGACTTCGATCAGATCGTTGAACCGGTATTTTTCACCACTTCTCAGGTAGGTGCTGCTGGTCCAGACATTGGTAAAGAGATTGCTCCACTTAAAGATGCATCTGATATTGATGCGCTAAAAGAGATGGACGCGATTATTACCTGCCAAGGTGGCGACTACACGAAAGAGGTTTATCCTAAGCTTCGTGCTGCTGGCTGGAATGGCTACTGGATTGACGCTGCTTCTGCTCTGCGAATGGATGATGAAGCGATCATTGTTCTGGATCCAGTCAATAGCGATGTAATTGAGAAGGGTCTAGCGAAAGGGATCAAAACTTACGTTGGCGGTAACTGTACTGTCTCTCTCATGTTGATGGGTCTAGGTGGTCTATTTAAAGCGGGTCACGTTGAGTGGGTCTCTTCAATGACTTATCAGGCTGCATCAGGTGCTGGCGCACGCAATATGCGTGAGTTGATCACTCAAATGGGGCAGATTCGCGATGGTTCAGAAGCGCTTCTGAATGACCCTGCATCGGCAATTCTTGATATTGATCGTCAGGTTGTTAGCACCATGCGTAACGATCTAGCCGTTGATAACTTTGGTGTGCCGCTTGCGGGCTCGTTGATCCCTTGGATCGATGTACCTGTTGCCGATGGTCAGTCTAAGGAAGAGTGGAAGGGCTATGTTGAAACAAACAAGATTCTTGGCCGTAACTCTAACCCGATTGCTATCGATGGTACCTGTGTTCGTATCGGTGCAATGCGCTGTCACAGCCAGGCATTTACAATCAAACTGAATAAAGATCTTCCAATGGATGAGATCGAGCAGATGGTTGCTGAAGCGAATGATTGGGTAAAAGTGGTGCCTAATGATCGTCAGATCACTATGGAAGAGCTATCACCAACCAAAGTGACCGGTACATTGAGTATCCCTGTGGGTCGTCTTCGTAAAATGAAGATGGGCAAACAGTACCTGAATGCCTTTAGTGTGGGTGATCAGTTGCTATGGGGTGCTGCAGAGCCTCTTCGCCGAATGCTTCGTATTCTACTGGCTCAATAAGCGTAACGAATCAATTAACGGCCCGCTCATTTGCGGGCCGATCTTTTTGGAAAAGCTATGAAACTATTTTTTGTTGGTGTCTCATCTCTAGTAGCCGACCAGTTTTTTGAACTCTTCGAAGATCACCCTCTAGCGAGCGAAATTGAGCTCTCTTTATGGGATGACGAGAGCGAAGCGGGTCGTTCATTGATGATTAACGGGCACTCCACACTGGTGCGTCCCGTTGATCAAGCTCCGTTTGCTGAAGCGTCTGTGGTTATTCTGGCTCAACCTGAGGCGAGTGCGGATCTTTTGGAGCGCGCTTCATCGGGTGCAACCTTGATCGATCTCTACTCTAACCTGTCTGCTGAATCGTCTCAGTTGGCCGTCGCGGGTCGTGACCGTCTGGAGTCTGGCGAGTGGTATCAGCTCGCTGAGCCTGTGCTAGTAGCAGTCTACAAGTTCTGCCAGGCGATTAGCGCTAAAGTTGAGCCTCTTCGTATGCACATTGCCGCGACTTTGCCTGCCAGTGTTCATGATCGCAAAGGCGCTGAGGCTTTAGCACGTGAAACAGCCGCACTGCTTAATGGTCGTGAAGCGACAGAGCAGTTTTTAGATGCAACCCTAGCCTTTAATGCATTGGCTCAGCCGTTTGTATTGGACGAACAAGGTGAATCAGGGTTAGAGCGTCGTATTGCTGAGGGTGCTGATGCACTGTTTGACGATGCCGAAGTAACGGTATCAACCGTTCAAGTGCCGATGTTCCACGGTACCTCTGCAATGCTGATGGTTGAGACACAAGCGGACCAATCGGTCTCTGATCTAGTAGCGCTCATTGATCGAGATAATGCGTTGCGTTTCAGTCACAGCCCCAACGCCTCTACTCAATCGATGATTGGGCAGACTGAGTGTTTGGTATCGCGCCTGCGTGTCGATGCACGTGTGGACCAGACGATTCAAGCTACCCTGATGTTTGATGAGAACCGTTTCGGCCGTGCCTCAGCACTTTTAGAGCTGCTTGCTACATTGGTAACTAAGCACTAATTTAAAAAATCTGCCCGGTAAACTTGACCCATTACCGGGTAGCAACAATACTTCATTCAATAGAGAGAGATTAATCCTTTCGGATTAATAGAGTGGAGTGAAGTTATTGTGCGTCGTTTAGCACTCAGTATTGCCGTTTCATCCGCATTGTTAGCCAGTCAGGCTAATGCCCTAGGCCTAGGTGAACTCAATGTAAAATCTGCATTGAACGAGCCGCTTCAGGCTGAAATTCAACTGCTACAAGTTCGTGATTTAAAAGCATCCGATATTCGTCCTAAATTGGCTGATGATGACGCCTTCAGTCTGGCTGGCTTAAGCCGATCTGGCGTGTTGAGTTCGGTTGATTTTGACGTTGAGCTCAATGCCCAGGGTGGTGCTAAAGTCGTCATTAGTTCGGACACCCCTGTTCGTGAGCCCTTTATCAGCTTCTTGATGGAAGTGAATTGGCCCAATGGTCGTCTTGTTCGAGAGTACACCCTGTTGTTGGATCCTCCTCTGTTTGTAGAGGCTGCAGCTCAACCGACACCCATATCCGTGCCGTCCACTCCAGTAACTGACTCACTTCAGAAAGAGGGTCTTAAGGCTGAACCGGAAAAGGTTTTAAAAGCGAACCCGGCGCAAACTGTCCAAACCACACTGAGAACTGAGACCTCATCAGCGAATCAGGTTTATGTCGATGTAAATGATACCCTGTTTGCATTGGCTCAAAGTAATCTTCCTGATGAATCCGTCTCGGTCAACCAGATGATGCTGGCGATTCAGCGTCTAAACCCTAGTAGCTTTCCGACCAACAATATCAATGTTCTTAAAGCCGGTACGGTCGTCACGCTGCCCAATAGTGCGCAAGCGAATGAGCTATCAGTTAGGCAAGCGGCTATCGAAGTTCGCAAGCAGTATGAAGATTGGAAAAATGGCAGACGTTCCTCCGCTTCTGCAGCTATTGAGAAAGCGGACGTTACTCCAGTTGCTAAACCAGAGAGTGAAGCTCCCTCGGCTCAAACCTCTGAAGTGGTTAATCCATCAGAGGCTAAATTGAAGTTGGTCTCTGTTGACGAGACACAAGATCAACCTCTATCAACCAGCAGTTCAGAAGCTGAGGCTAGTCAGACGGTATCAGATTCAGTAGAGGTCCGAGTTGATAGCGAACCCTCTAACTCTGTGGTTGAAACTGAAGAGGAGGGAGCTTCTCTCTCTTTAGATCAAGATTCTGTTGCTACGCCCGTTGAATCAACGCCTCGCGAACAGGAGCTTCAAGCACTCAATCGAGACTTGGAAAATCAGCTGCTTGTAACTCAGGAGAGTGTCGAGAAAGTTGAACGTGACAATGCTGATCTCTCTGCAAAATTGGACTCTATAGCTGAGCAGCTACAGACCATGCAGCGTCTAATTGAGCTAAAAGATCAACAGGTTGCGCAACTGCAACAGCAGTTGGAACAGCAGATGCAGCTAGCTCAACAGCGTAATGAGGACCCAGTCGCTGCTGTGATCGACTATGTTCGAATGAATCCTGAAATCGTTGGTGGCAGTGCTGTAGCCTTTCTATTGTTGCTGCTGTTGTTAATACGATCTTCAAGAAAGCCTGCGCCTTATCGTGAACCCGCGAGCAGTGCGGCAAAAGAGGATGAGGTTATCTCTGAAGCGCCTCTAGTACCTTCAGCATCGTCGACCCCAACTATGGCTGTCGTTGAGCCATCAGCTGTTGAACCCGCTTTGGAAACGTCGATTGAGCCAGTCATCGATCCAAAGCCTGATTCTGATTCAGAGAGTATCGCTAAGGCTGAAGCTGAGATTCAGTCGATGATCGATGAGGTGCTTCGAGCTCGTGCCAGTGAGCAGGCGGCCCAAGCTGAGATGGAAGCGATCAGCGATGAGGTTGCTGAAGAGTCACCGCCAAATGAATCCGTTGATGAATCATCAAATACAGGTGATCTCGCTTCAGTTGAACCTCAGCCTGAGGTCATTGATGATAATGAACTGGAAACAGAAACAGAAACAAGTTCTGACGCTGATGATTTTCTCTCCAGAGCTAATGCAGCTATGTCATCACCTGAAGAGCAAGAGGCGATGGTTAACGAAGCCGATGAGTCGCAGCCGGAAGATGATGATTTAGAGGAGTTTCTTGACTCTGAGCTAGAAGCCTCACTGGCAGATGCCGATTCGGTTAAATCGATTGTGGAGCCTGTAGAAGAGGAGAGTGCAGAGCTGCAAGACCTCGATTTTGTTATCGAGCCGTTTGATTCAGAATCTGACGAAGAACCACAAGAGAGCCAAATTCCGAGCGTTGATATGCCGCAAGCAGACTCAACGGATGAACCAGCGCACACTGACTCCATTGATGAGGACCTTGTCGCTCTAGAGGCAATGATGGGCGATGCCAGCGTTCCCGATGAGGCATTTGATATCGAGGTGGATCAAGATGTTGAAGCTGACGGACAGTCTGACGATCATTGGGAATTTGTCGTAGAAGAGAGTGATTCTGGGGCGCTGGACGGGGAGATCGAAAAGATTTTCGATGAAGTTGATGGCGATCTAGAGGTGGTAGAAGAGATTAATGACACCGCAGAGTCAGAAGATTTTGATACCCACTTCTACAGTGGTGCAGATGAAAACGAAACCCGATTAGATCTAGCAAGAGCTTACATTGAAATGGATGATTATGAGGCTGCTCGTGATATCCTTGTCAGTATGAAAGACAAAGGCTCTTCTGCTCAGCAGCAGGAGGTCGCAAACCTCTTGGATCAATTGGATAAAGCTTAGTTAATGAGCGATATTGAAAACATCAAAGGGGCGACGGAAGTCGCCCTTTTTCGTTACGCCCTTGGGATTGAGTACGCTGGTGCAAACTATCATGGCTGGCAGATTCAGGCAGATGAAGGGGTTGTCACGGTTCAGGAACGTCTGCAGCAGGCGTTAGCAAAGATTGCGAATCACGATGTGCATCTGGTCTGTGCTGGCCGCACCGATACCGGGGTGAATGGCTGTTATCAAGTTGTTCACTTTGATACACCCAATCAGCGAATCGATCGTGCCTGGGTGATGGGTACGAATCGACACCTCCCTGATGACATTGCGGTGCTTTGGGCAAAACCGGTGTCGGATCAATTTCACGCCCGTTTTTCTGCTCAAGCAAGACGTTACCGCTATCTGATCTACTCGGCACCTGTTAAACCGGCGATTCTCTCTAGAGGGGTTACTTGGACTCACAAGAGTCTTGATGTTGGGCGAATGCAATCGGCAAGTCGTTGTCTGATCGGTGAGCATGATTTCAGCTCTTATCGAGCGGTTGCCTGTCAGGCGAACAGTCCCGTTCGTACGGTGCATGATCTGCAGGTTTATAAAAGCGGTGAGATCATTGTGATCGATATTCAAGCCAATGCTTTTTTACACCATATGGTTCGAAATATTGCCGGTGTGTTAATGAAAATTGGTTCTGGAGAGGCTGAGGTAGAGTGGGCGGCTGAGGTGCTAGAGGCCAAAGATCGTCGCAAAGGTGGGGTGACCGCTCCGCCTTGGGGACTCTATTTTTGTGATGTTGAATACCCTGAAGAGTTTGCACTGCCGAAGGGTGGTACAGGGCCATATTTCTTGGGCCATTAGACTGACTAACTCTCTCTGTTTTGGTAGACTTTCCAACCGATAAATTGAGTGATCAACTCAGTTGTCTTTAACGACCTAATTTAGAGCCTCTATTGTGCGAACTCGTGTAAAAATTTGTGGTATCACCAATATAGATGACGCGCTATCGGCCGCTGATGCTGGGTGTGATGCGCTTGGCTTTGTTTTTTACGCTAAAAGTCCGCGAGCTGTTACTCCTGAACAGGCTGCTGAAATTATTTCCAAGCTGCCTGCGTTCGTTACCAGTGTGGCTCTGTTTGTGAATGAATCTGCTGAGGTCGTTAATCAGGTTATCGCCACAGCAGGTGTTGATCTATTGCAGTTTCACGGTGATGAGAGTGCTGAGTTTTGTTCCAGATTCTCTCGACCTTACATCAAAGCGCTTCGCATGAAGCCGGAGTTAGATCTAACGGCTCAGTTTGAGACGTACGCATCCTCACAAGGGATTCTTTTGGATGCTTATACCCCTGGGATACCTGGGGGTACTGGTGAAATGTTCGACTGGTCCAGAATACCAACTGAACTGGCAACCAAGATTATTTTGGCGGGTGGCTTGTCGGCAGAGAATGTTGCTGAAGCCATCGCTCAGGTGTCTCCCTACGCTGTTGATGTGAGTGGGGGTGTTGAGGCATCTAAAGGGATTAAAGATTCAAATAAAATGACAGATTTTATGAACGAGGTTTACCGTGCCAACAACAGATAATACACAGGTGCAGCTACCCGATGAGAATGGACACTTTGGCCAATTCGGTGGTCGATTTGTCTCTGAAACGTTAATGGGTGCTCTGGAAGAGCTTGAAGAAGTTTACAAAAAACTCTCTAACGACCCAAACTTCCAAGAGGAGTTTGATAAAGACCTCGCTCACTACGTGGGTCGTCCCTCGCCACTCTATTTTGCTGAGCGCCTCACAGACAAAGTGGGCGGTGCAAAGATCTATTTGAAACGTGAAGATCTTAACCATACGGGTGCACACAAGGTGAACAACACCATTGGTCAGGCACTTCTGGCTAAGTTTATGGGTAAGCCGCGTGTTATCGCTGAGACAGGTGCTGGTCAGCACGGTGTTGCCTCGGCAACGGTTGCTGCTCGTCTGGGTCTTGAGTGTAAGGTCTACATGGGTGAAGAGGATGTTCGCCGACAAGCGCTAAACGTCTACCGTATGAAGCTGCTGGGTGCTGAAGTGATTCCAGTTACTTCGGGCACTAAAACGCTTAAAGATGCGATGAACGAAGCGATGCGTGATTGGGTAACCAATGTCGATAATACCTTCTACATCATTGGAACTGCTGCAGGTCCGCACCCCTATCCAATGCTTGTGCGTGATTTTCAGTGCGTCATCGGGCGTGAAACAAAACAGCAGTGTATGAATCAGATTGGTCGTCTACCTGATGCTGTTGTGGCTTGTGTGGGCGGTGGCTCGAACGCCATCGGTATGTTCCACCCATTCATTGAAGATGAGTCGGTTCGTATGATCGGTGTTGAAGCGGGTGGTCACGGTCTTGAAACGGGTGAACACGCAGCACCGCTAAGTGATGGTCGTCCAGGCGTACTGCATGGAATGCGTACCTACCTGATGGAAGATGATAACGGTCAGATTATCGGTACACACTCTGTCTCGGCCGGTCTTGATTACCCAGGTGTAGGTCCTGAGCACAGCTACTTGAAAGATATTAACCGTGCAGAGTACGTTGCGATCAATGATGACGAGGCACTCGATGCATTCCGTACGTTGACGCAGGTTGAAGGTATCATGCCAGCACTTGAATCCTCTCACGCGGTTGCTTACGCCATGAAGATGGCAAAAGAGATGAGTCCAGATCAAGTGATTGTTGTAAACCTATCGGGTCGTGGTGATAAAGATATACATACCGTCGCAGGCATCGACGGCATTGAGATGTAATTGGAGAGTTAAATGAGTCGTATTGAAGCCTGCTTTGCTGCCATGAAGGCAGAGGGACGTAAAGCGATTGTCCCTTATGTAACCGGTGGTGATTCAAACCCAAGCGTTACCGTGCCTCTAATGCATGCACTAGTTGAAGCGGGAGCGGATGTCATTGAGTTGGGTGTGCCTTTCTCGGATCCAATGGCCGATGGCCCCGTGATTCAGTTAGCCTGTGAGCGTGCCCTTGAGCACGGCACCAGTTTGACCGATGTATTGGCAATGGTTGCTCAGTTCCGTGAACAGGATCAGACAACACCGGTGGTTCTAATGGGCTACCTTAACCCTATCGAAGTGATGGGCTACGAAACCTTTTCTAAAAACGCTAAAGCGGCAGGTGTCGATGGTGTGCTAGTGGTCGATATGCCACCGGTTGAGTCTGCTGGCCTAATGGCGGCAATGAAGGCTGAGTCACTTGATATCATCTTCCTGATTGCACCGACAACCTCTCCAAAACGTCGTAAGGCGATCTGTGAGCAGGGCAGTGGTTATCTCTACTATGTATCGGTTAAAGGTGTGACTGGATCAAAAGCATTGAATGTAGATGAAGTAGGGGCCTACATCAGCGATATGCGCCAGGATACAGATCTGCCGATCTGTGTAGGCTTCGGTATCCGTGATGGTCAGTCTGCTGCAGCCGTCTCTAAAGTATCCGATGGTGCCATTGTCGGTTCCGTGCTGGTTAATCAAATTGCAGAACTGGCAAACACGCCAGAGAAGATTCCTGCTGCAGTTGCAGGTATAGTTAAAGAAATGCGTCAAGCGATCGACGCTTAAGTCGATCATTTAGGGAGTACCATGAGTAACTGGTTGGAAAAGATCGTACCGTCACTGGCACGTAATGATGAGAAAAAACGCAACAGCATTCCAGAAGGGCTTTGGGAGAAGTGTCCAAAGTGTGAAAGTGTGCTGTACAAGCCAGAGTTAGATAAGACCTTACATGTCTGCCCTAAATGTGATCATCACCTACGTATTGGCGCCCGTCAGCGTTTGAACTACTTCCTTGATGAAGGGTCAACGAAAGAGATTGCAGCTGATATTGAGCCAATCGATCGTCTTAAGTTCAAAGACTCTAAGAAATACAAAGATCGTCTAACGGCTGCTCAGCGCGATACCGGCGAGAAAGACGCATTGGTTGCGATGAAGGGTACCTTAGAGGGCAACCCAGTTGCTGCGGTCGCTTTCGAGTTCCGTTTCATGGGTGGTTCAATGGGTACCGTTGTAGGTGAGCGCTTTGTACGTGCTGCTGAAGTCTCATTGGCTGAGGGTATTCCTCTGGTCTGCTTCTCTGCTTCAGGCGGTGCTCGTATGCAAGAAGCGCTATTCTCCCTTTTTCAAATGGCTCGTACATCGGCTGTACTTGAAGAGATGCGAGTCAAAGGTATCCCTTTCATCTCTGTGTTAACTGACCCTGTCTACGGCGGTGTCTCTGCCAGCCTTGCTATGCTGGGTGATTTGAACGTTGCTGAGCCTCGTGCACTGGTTGGCTTTGCAGGTCCACGTGTTATCGAGCAGACCGTTCGTGAAAAACTTCCTGAAGGGTTCCAGCGCAGTGAGTTCCTTCTAGAGCATGGGCAAGTTGATATGATTATTGAGCGCGGTGAGATGCGTAGCCGTCTTGCTAAAATGCTTCGTCAAATGCAGGGCCAGCCTGCTCAACAACTCGCCGACTAAGCGCTCAGAAGACGATTGGGTTATGAGCAAATTGAGCTCAACTAACAGTTTGGAAGAGTGGCTCGAAGTCATTGAGGCCGCTCATCCGTCTGAGATTGATTTGGGTTTAGATCGTGTTGCTGAAGTGGCCCATCGCCTAAATCTGGATTTTTCTCGCAGTAAAGTCATCACTGTAGCGGGTACCAACGGTAAGGGTTCAACCTGCGCGATGTTGGATTCTATTCTTCGCGCATCAGATTTTACCACCGGTGTCTACAGCTCCCCTCATTTTTTAAACTACAATGAACGGATAAAGATCAACGGATTAGATTCATCTGATGAAGTCATTGTTGATGCATTTTGTCGGATAGATCAAGCTCGAGAAGAGATCTCTTTAACCTACTTTGAGTACGGCACACTGGCTGCGCTGATCATCTTTTCAGACCTGGCTCTTGATTATGTGATTTTAGAAGTTGGGCTCGGCGGGCGATTGGATGCCGTTAACATTGTCGATGCTGACATCGCTGTGATTACCTCCATTGCGTTGGACCATATTGATTGGTTGGGCGACGACATCGAGTCCATCGCGCGCGAAAAAGCGGGTATTTTTCGACCTAATAAACCAGCGGTCTGTGCGATGTCACCGGCAGCTCGATCGATTGTTCAACACTCGGCTGAACTGAATGCTCCGCTCTACCAATTTAACCAAGATTATCGATTAGATGACGCTCAGAAGGTCTGGAACTGGTCGGGTGTCGATCTGAAGGGTGAGCATATCGCTTACTTTGATCTGCCAGTGCCTCCTTTGCCACTGATTAATGCTGCAACTGTTCTGCAAGTATTGACGTTGATTGCTCCTGACGTTTCCATTGAGTCGATCGCTAGTGGATTAGAGAGTGTACAACTCACCGGTCGCATGCAGAGTGAAACAATCGGTGTAACCGAGTGTCTGCTCGATGTGGCACACAATCCGCAAGCGGCTGAGTACTTAGCGGATCGATTGCAGCAACAGCCTAAGCCGTCGAAACGAACCCTAGTGCTGGGTATGCTTAATGATAAAGATCGACAGGGTGTGATTGAAGCACTGAGGCCGATCACCGATGAGTGGTACTTGGTTTCACTACAAGGACCGCGCGCCAGTCAAGCTGAAGAGCTTGTGAATCTGGTTGGGGCAAACAACCCTCATCAATGTTTCGCGTCTGTATCCGAGGCGCTTGATCAATTATCAAACTCTACTTCAGAGAGTGAGCAGGTGCTGATCTGCGGCTCTTTTCTAACCGTTACGGAGGCCCTGAGTTGGCTCAAGACGCATTAATTCAGGCAAGTATTCGCCGTCGATTGTTAGGGTTGGGAGCGCTCTTGGTAATCTCACTCTCTATCGCTCCGCTGATCTTCGATGCCGCAGGCTATAAAGAGCGTAAAATTGTGGATCGTATTCCTCCTGCACCGACCTTGCCGCCCGTTATGGAAGCGGCTCCAGCGGTTGTTTTGGATGATACAATCAACGAACCCGAGGTGATTAACGAGCCAGCGCCAGTGGCTCAGCCCGTTGTGATCAAAGCACCCCCTGTAGAGGTGGTCGAAAAGATGAAACAACGTGCTCCTGAAGAGGTCTCGCCGGCAGAAGATATGCCAGCTTTGGATGAGAACGGAATTCCGGCGGCCTGGTCTTTGCAGTTAGCAAGTTTCAAAGATGAGCGAAATGCTAAGTCTCTTCGCGCTGATCTGACAAAAGCGGGATACAAGGTCTATATCCGTCGTGCCAACGACCTAGTTCGTGTCTACATCGGGCCAGAAATGCAGCGTACCCGTTTAGAGTCGCTAAAAGAGTCGATCAAAGAGCAGTACTCATTGGATGGCATGATTGTGCGCTTTACAACTCAGTAAGCGATGATAAATAGATCAAGAGTTCATTGGGTTAACCGATCCACTCTGATAAAATGCAGCTGTTTTTAATTTTGGATAGAGAAGATGATCTGGACTGATTGGCTAATTATCGGCATCGTTGCCGTGTCCAGTCTATTAAGCCTCAAGCGTGGATTCGTGCGAGAAGCTCTATCACTTGTCACTTGGGTCAGTGCTTTTATAGTGGCGCGCCTGTTTTCAACCAGTCTGAGTGCCTATCTGGTTGATTACATCGAGACCCCATCCCTCCGTATGTTGGCAGCCTTTGCCGCTCTATTTGTATTAACACTGATCGTGGGTGCCCTTGTCGGTAAATTGATTACCGCTTTGATCAGTGCAACCGGTTTGTCTGCAACCGATCGTATCCTAGGAATGGGCTTTGGTGCCGTTCGTGGCGGTCTGGTTGTTGTTGTCATTGTTGCTCTGTTGGGGCTAACCCCAGCCGTTGAGGATCAATGGTGGAAAGATTCTCAGCTCATTCCTCATTTCGTTTTGATGGAGGAGTGGACCAAAGAGACTGCAAAAGAGATAGGTGGTGTAATCTGGACACTCAGCAGTGATCCAGCCAGCGCCAGTGCCGTGAATTAGTTCGATATAGGTAGATCGGATGTGTGGAATAGTTGGCATCGTAGCCAAAACCTATGTTAACCAGACAATTTTTGATGCGTTAACAGTCCTACAACACCGTGGTCAAGATGCTGCGGGTATGGTTACTTGTGAAGGTAACCGCTTTTATCTGCGTAAGGATAATGGCTTAGTCAACGAAGTCTTCCGTACACGACACATGAAAAAACTGAATGGCGAGATGGGTATTGGCCACGTGCGCTACCCAACTGCCGGCAGCTCAAGCTCAGCAGAAGCTCAGCCATTCTATGTCAACTCACCTTACGGTATTGCGTTGGCACACAACGGTAACCTAACTAACTCCGAGCAGTTGGCCGATGAGGTGTTCCGTTCTGATCTTCGCCACATCAATACTACCTCTGATTCAGAAGTGTTACTGAACGTTTTTGCCCATGAACTTCAGCTGTTGGGCAAGTTACACCCAACCTCTGAAGATATCTTCAACGTAGTGGAAACTGTCCATAAGCGTTGTCAGGGTGGTTATGCCGTTGTTGCGATTATCACCGGTCTGGGTCTAGCCGCTTTTCGTGATCCTTTTGGCATACGCCCACTGGTTTACGGTAAGCGTGAAACCGAAGCAGGCGTTGAATACATGGTGGCCTCAGAGAGTGTTGCGTTGGATACTGCGGGCTTCGAGATGGTGCGTGATGTGGCGCCTGGTGAAGCGATCTTCATTACTCAACAGGGTGAGATCTTTACCAAGCAGTGTGTTGAAACACCCGTGCTTGCTCCTTGTCTGTTTGAGTACGTCTACCTAGCTCGTCCTGACTCGATCATTGATGAGACACCAGTTCACAACGCGCGCATGGCGATGGGTGTGAAATTAGCGGATAAGGTGCGCCGTGAGTTCCCAGAGCACGATATCGACGTCATCATTCCAATTCCTGATACCAGCCGTACAGCGGCACTTGAGATGGCGAAAAGCCTGAAAGTGACCTATCGCGAAGGCTTCATCAAAAACCGTTACATCGGCCGTACCTTCATCATGCCTGGGCAGACTCAGCGTAAGAAGTCGGTTCGCCAAAAACTGAACCCGATCCAATCTGAGTTTAAAGACAAAGTGGTTATGCTGGTTGATGACTCTATTGTTCGTGGTACTACGTCCGCTCAGATTGTTGAAATGGCACGTGATGCAGGTGCGCGAAAAGTCTACTTTGCCTCAGCAGCCCCTGAAGTTCGTTACCCCAACGTATTCGGTATCGACATGCCCAGTGCCAGTGAGTTGATTGCACATGGTCGTACTGCGGAAGAGGTGGGTAAAGAGATCGGTTGTGATTGGATGCTCTACCAAGATCTTGATGATCTAAAAGCCTGTGTCACAGAACTTAACCCTGCGATTACTCAGTTCGATACCTGTGTCTTCAATGGCGAGTATGTCACTGGAACAGTGACCAGCAGTTACCTTGATAACATCGATGCTAAGCGCAACGATGGTGCTAAGGCGAGTGCTGATGATGAACAGACCGAAGGAAACGAGTCTACCAACCTACATAAAGCTTTTTAAGGATGAAGCATGGGAAGTAAGCAGTTCGAACGACCTGAAAGGATTCAGTTCAGTGATGATCACTACGCGGTAGAGACGCTCGCAGTTAGAGCGGGTCAGTGGCGTAGTGAAGAGGGTGAACACTCCGACGCAATCTTCCCAACCTCTAGTTTTGTCTACAGCTCAGCAAAAGAGGCTGCTGATACCTTTGCCGGCAACATCGAAGGCAATGTCTACTCACGTTTTACCAATCCAACGGTTCAGGCCTTTGAGCGTCGTATTGCGGCGCTAGAGGGTGGGGAGCGCGCCATCGCGACCAGTTCAGGGATGGCGGGCATTATGAGTCTCTGTTTGTCATTAATGAAACAGGGCGATCATGTGGTCTGTTCTCGCTCTGTGTTTGGTTCAACCGTATCACTATTTGAAAAGTACGTGAGTCGAGCGGGGATCGAAACGACCTTTGTTGACCCTAAAGATTTAACCGCATGGCAAGCGGCCGTGCGCCCTACAACCCGTATGTTCTTCTTAGAGACGCCTAGTAATCCTTTAGCCGAGGTGACGGACATACAGGCCGTTGCTGACGTGGCACATGCAGCGGGCGCTAAGTTGGTGGTGGATAACTGTTTTCTAACACCCGCTTTGCAAAAGCCACTGTCGCTCGGCGCGGATATTGTCATGCACTCGGCTACTAAACACCTTGATGGACAGGGGCGTGTTGTCGGTGGCGTTGTGGTTGGTTCAGACGCTGATATGGAAGAGGTGTTCGGGTTTATCCGAACAGCGGGCTCTTGTCTGAGTCCATTCAACGCATGGGTTTTCCAAAAAGGCTTAGAGACACTTCCACTGCGAATGAGAGCGCACAGCGAGGCTGCACTAGAGATTGCACAGTGGCTAGAGGCCCAGCCTAAAGTAGCGAGAGTCTACTATTCAGGTCTCGCTTCGCATCCACAACATGAACTGGCTGCTCGTCAGCAATCAGGATTTGGTGCGGTACTTGGATTTGAAGTTGCGAGCGATACCCTGAGCCAGCAAGAGGCGGCTTGGTCGTTTATCGACGCAACCGAAGTCATCTCGATTACCGGTAATCTAGGCGATGTTAAGAGCACAATCACTCACCCTGCAACGACGACTCACGGACGTATGTCAGCTGAAGCTCGTGCAGAAGCGGGTATTCAAGATAGCTTGATTCGTCTCTCTGTAGGCCTAGAGAACGTTGACGATCTCAAGCGCGATCTACAGCGTGGCTTAGACGCCATTTAAAATCGACTTTTATGCGTCTGATTGTTGCGCCGATGGAGGGCGTTGTTGATTACAGCATGCGTCGCCTCATCGCTCGAGTGGGCGGCGCCGATCAGATGGTCTCCGAGTTTGTGCGCGTTAACGACACGCTGCTTCCCCCTAAAGTCTTTCATAAACTGATCCCAGAGCTGAAACAGGATTATTGCGGTTACGGCGATACCCCTCTGGTTGTTCAGTTATTGGGTTCTGATCCTGAATCCCTGGCTAAAAATGCTTTAACTGCACTTGAGTTGGGCGCGCCTGCTATTGATATGAACTTCGGCTGCCCCGCCAAAACCGTTAATAAGAGTAGGGGTGGATCGATTCTCCTTAAGGAGCCCGAGGTCGTTCATGATGCCGTTAAAGCGGTGCGTGAAGCGGTTCCTAGCCATATCGAAGTCAGCGCTAAAATGCGCCTAGGGTATGAAGACAAATCATTGGCAATCGATAATGCGCAGGCGATCGAAGCGGCTGGTGCGAGCTATCTTACTGTGCATGCCCGCACAAAGGTAGAAGGGTACAAACCGCCGGCACACTGGGAGTGGATCGCCAAGATTCGAAATGCGGTCTCGATCCCGGTGATTGCCAATGGCGAAGTCTGGAACGTCGAAGACTATGACCGATGCCGAGAGGTCAGTGGGTGTGAGGATGTCATGATTGGGCGAGGCTGGGTCGCTAACCCACTGCTACCGCTTCAGATTAAAGATAGAAGCTACCCGACCGATTTGGATGAGTGTTGGCAGCTGCTAAAGCCGAATATCCTTGAGTTTTATGATGATGTCTTCTCGTTAATTGAAGAGCGTCATGTGCATGGTCGTATTAAACAGTGGTGCAATATGCTGGGCTGGCACTATCCGCAAGCCAAAGAGCTATTCCAAGAGCTAAGAACCGAGCGGGATGCTGTGAAGATTGGGGATGTTCTTAAAAGCCGACTCCAGTAATCAGTTTTGGCTTTCATAACAGATCGCGGTTTATCGCTTCGCGCTAATTCGCTCCTACATCTCGTGACGGTGACTGGCTTTCAGCCTGTCATCCGCTGGTAGATTTTGCTCTATCTTCTGGAAGAAGCGGCAAGGGTCGATGACAGGCTGAAGGCCAGTCACGGTTAAAAAACGCGGCAAATGCCGCGTTTTTTTAAGTCTATTCTTAGCTAATCTCAATCCGACGAGCTTTCATCGCTTCTGGAATTTCTCGGATCAATTCAACGTGAAGCAGTCCATTTTCCATCGACGCATTTTCAACGCGGACGTGATCGGCTAGTTGGAATCTGCGCTCAAAGTTACGGGCTGCGATGCCTTGGTAGAGGTAGGTACGCTCTACTTGATCTTCCGCTTTGTTACCACGAATCACTAGGTTGCCGCTCTCGCTGGTAATCTCAATCTCTTCGCGAGTAAAGCCGGCAACTGCCATAGTAATGCGGTAAGAGTTCTCTCCGGTCGCTTCGATGTTGTACGGAGGGTAAGCTGATTGTTCGCTTCGGTTAGCGGTATCAATCATGTTGGCTAGGCGATCGAAGCCAATTGCTGAACGGTATAGGGGTGTTAGGTCAAAATTACGCATGGTCATATCCTCAAATTAAGCAATATGTAGTTCAAAGTTAAACCACCCAATCGGCGTGGTTAGGAAGTGCAGCACCTCATGGTCACTGCCTACATAAATTATTTGGGGATAGTTAATAGAAAATTCAAGAGCGGAATTTAACTGAATCGCGACCTAAGGGGGGGTAAGGTTATTTGGGGTCGCGATCAGTAGGTGTTGATCAGTGGGTTGTTTCGTTACCGAACTGATCGACATCGTTGGTGATCTCGACATCGACGTTAGCACTTGGAATCTTATAGTCGTAGACACGCTCCCAACCTTCGGATTCAGGTGCACGCTCCCAGACAGTGCCAGCGTTGTACTCAAGCAGGGGCTCTAGAGAGGG
This sequence comes from Marinobacterium sp. xm-d-564, assembly GCF_013283345.1. Lineage (NCBI taxonomy): Bacteria > Pseudomonadati > Pseudomonadota > Gammaproteobacteria > Oceanospirillales > Oceanospirillaceae > Marinobacterium > Marinobacterium sp. xm-d-564. The sequence goes on from NZ_WBYO01000002.1 coordinate 267,945, forward strand.
GTCTATTTTCACGACTTTCTCTGTGGGCATGGGAATCATATTCACCTGTTCGTTGGCTAGAAACTCATCATCTTCATACCCAGTGAACAGTCGCCATCCGGTATCATTTAGATGCTCAGGGACAGTTTTATACATAAAACGCACAGGCAATTTTTCATCAATTACTAAACGAGACATCAGTGTTAAAAAGCCATTTTTGGTCTGGTTGGTTTCACCTTGGTAGGGCTTGTTGTCATCGTTGCTCATAATGGATCCTAGTAGTCTGTTTTCTTTTTGAATTCACACAAATCTTCAATGTTACAGGCGCCACATCGAGGCTTTCTAGCGACGCAGACATAGCGGCCATGCAGTATCAACCAATGGTGGGCATCGATTAAATACTCCTTTGGCACAAGGCGCAGCAGTCGCTTCTCGACCTCTAATACATTTTTACCTGGGGCGATCCCGGTCCGGTTGGAGACACGGAATATATGGGTATCAACTGCCATGGTGGGTTGGCCAAAGGCGGTATTTAGAATGACATTGGCGGTCTTGCGTCCAACGCCTGGGAGCGCTTCAAGATCTTCTCGGTTGTCTGGAACCACTGAGTTATGAAGATCGACCAGCATATGGCAGGTCTTCATCAGATTCTCAGCCTTGGTATTGAATAGGCCGATGGTCTTAATTTTCTCTTTAAGCCCTTCAATGCCCAAATCAATGATCGCCTGCGGTGTGTTGGCGATAGGGAATAGCTTGCGAGTCGCTTTGTTCACTCCAACGTCAGTAGCCTGAGCCGATAGAAGCACGGCTGCCAGCAGCTCAAACGGCGAACTGTACTCTAGTTCGGTTGTTGGATGTGGATTGTCCGCTTTTAGTCGCTCGAAGATCTCGATGCGTTTTAGTTTGTTCATCGCTTAGCCTGTTACGCGGACCCGTTTCGAACCCGTACTTACGGGAGCTTCGGTTGGCTCAGGGATTGGTTGTCGCTCTTTGATTCGCTGATCAATCAGGTTTTTCAGTGCGATCAAAAGGCCTAAACCGAGGAATGCGCCCGGCGGTAGAATGGCAAATAGGAAGTTAGGGTAGTCATCTGCCAGTGTAATATGCCAGTTCGTTGCCATCTCTCCGAATAGAAGATCCATGTTGGCAAACAGAGCACCGGTGCCCAGTAGCTCACGCATCGCGCCGAGAATGACCAAGACCAGCATAAAGCCAATCGACATAAAGAAGCCGTCAATAAACGACTCTTTGATCGCATTTCGAGAGGCAAAGGCATCGGCGCGACCCATAATCACGCAGTTGGTGACGATGAGCGGAATGAAAATACCCAAAATGGTATAGAGTTCATAAGTGAAGGCCTGCATCAGTAATTCGATGGCGGTGACAAAGGCGGCAATAATCATCACGAAAATGGGTAGACGAACCGTTTCAGGTGTTAGCTTGCGGAACAGTGATACCGTCAAGTTGCTGCCGGTCAGAACGACCAGTGTCGCCAATCCAAGTCCTAGCGCGTTAACCACCGAGTTGGTGACGGCGAGTAGTGGACAGAGTCCAAGTAGTTGAACCAGGGCTGGGTTGTTAGTCCATAACCCATTCTTAATCAGTGTCTGTGTTTCACTCTGCATAGCTCTTCTCACGATTCGCGGGTGACAATAACAGATTCTTGTGGGTCTCAAAGTAGTCTAACGCAACGCTGGTTGCTTTGACGACAGCCCTAGGGGTAATGGTTGCACCAGTAAACTGATCAAATTGACCGCCATCTTTTTTCACGGCCCAGTTTGAATCATCTTGACCCTGTCGACGAGTCCCTCTGAAGCTTTCTATCCAATCTGATTTAGCTCTATCGATTTTATCGCCAAGCCCTGGGGTCTCTTTGTGGGAGATGACTCGCACACCAGCAATGGAGCTGTCCGCATTGATTCCGACAATCAGATCAATGTCGCCAGAGTAACCCTGAGAGGAGGTGACCGGTAAAATAACCCCCACTACCTGATCGTTTTGTATCGCTTGGTAACCAGTGGTCCCAGTCTCGACGTTCAGCTGTCCTGCATCCAGTTCAATGCGATGGTCATACAGCTGTTCATCAATGCTCGCAGGGAAGATCTCATAGAGTGCCTTCGATTCAGCTTCACGAACGTTGGCATCAATACGATCGACCGTCGTCACTTGGGTAATGGCGATCACAGCAGCCGACAAAACGGCAAATAGACCAATACCAACCGCGCTCTTAGAGATGGATTGAGTGGTGGTAGGGTTCTCATTGATCTCCATACTCACTCTCCTTTGGGTCCAAGACGTGCACGTTTATGGCCGTAACTACGCGGTTGGGTGTAGTGGTCGATCATTGGCGCCGCTAGATTCATTAGAAGAACCGAGAAAGCAACCGCATCAGGATAGTTACCCCAGGTTCGAATAATGAAAATTAACAATCCGATACCCATACCAAAAACGATTCGACCGCGGTTACTGGTAGCGGATGAAACCGGATCCGTAGCGATAAAAAACGCCGCTAACATAGTGGCACCCAGTGTTAGGTGATTAAACGGGTCAACAAAATTACTGGGATCGACACCATAAGCGATGGCACTCACCAAGCCTAGGGTGACAAGAATGCTGACAGGGGTATGCCAAGTGAATACCTTTTTGTAGATCAGGTAGATGCCACCCATAAACCATGCGGCCGAAAGGGCGTGATAGGCTGCGGCACCCTCAATCAAGGTTTGATTGCTGCGCCACATCTCTTCTGTCGTAAAACCATCACGGTTGCGCAGAATATCCAAAGGGGTCGCCCCGGTGTAGGCATCCATCATCTGTGATGATCCGGCAAAGATCAGTGACAGTGACTCCGATATAGCTGGAATGGACCAACCCTCACTGCCACTTAATACGTAGGGAAGGTTCCAACTGGTCATCTGAACCGGGAATGAGACCAGCAGTAGGGCGTAGGCGACCATGGCTGGATTAAAGGGATTATTACCAATGCCGCCATAAACCTGTTTAGCAAATAGAATCGCAACAAACATCCCAACAATACCGATCCAGAGCGGTGCTGAGGGCGGTATAGAGACTGCTAATAGAAGTGCCGTTACCGTGGCGGAATAATCACCTAGGTAGCGTGAAATGGGCAGTCCGCGCATCTTCAGAGCAAGCGCTTCAAACGCGAGCCCTGAGGCTAGGCAGATCGCAACCTGAATCAAAGTACCCCAACCGAAGAAGAGGGTCAGCGCGAGTATGCCTGGAATCATCGCCAGAATGACTAGCTGCATGACACCAGAGCTGGTATTGCTGCGGGTAACGTGGGGTGAACTCATCCGTATCAGTGACATCTGTTAATCCTACTCGTACGGTTTAAGTTGTGATTCAAGTTGAGCGAAATGACTTTTGGCTGACTCAAGATCGGTTTTCAGAGCTTCTTGCTCTGTCTCGTCATCACTCTTGCTGATCGCACGTTCAATCTTGGTTATGGCAACCTTCGCCATGGCAACATCAATGCGCAGCTGTTTAAGATCAATTCCTGCGCTCTGGGCCAGTTCAATCAGAGCATTGTCAGCATCAGTATGGGCTTTGCTTGCCTCTTCTAGGCGAGACTTCAACGCTTCGATTTCGCTTTCGTCTTTCTCTTCGGCGGCTTCTGCCTTCTTCAACTTGGTGCGCATGATCGAAACTTGCTGCTTCAGCGCTTTTAGATCCGGTTTAGTCTCTTTCGGTTCGCTCTTAGTTGGCGTTGATTGGACTGCTTCCGTTGTAGAGCTGTTCTGAAGGGCCTGTTCAGCCTCAGTCGCTGCCTGTTTAAGTTTATCGACAGTCGCTTGCAGAGTTTCAACGCCATCCAGACCTTTATCTTGGGCATTTTTGAGGGCGATTTCGGCTTTCTTCAATTTGGTTCTGGCAACGGCCGCAGCTGTTTTCAGTGCCGCTGTGTCATCTTGCGCAGTTTCACTGCTGGACTGTTTCTTACGTTCTGCTTGAGCTTTAGCCGCTTCAGCCGCGCGTGCTTTACGTCGTTCCGCTTTCTCGATTGCCTCGCGTTCTAGGCGAGCTTGTCTCGCTTCGAATCGCTCACGAGCATGGTCAGCTTTGCGTTGTTCAAGTTCCTCTGCACGGATCTCAGATTTGGCAAAACGGTAGAATTGCACCAGAGGAATGCTGCTAGGGCAGACGTAGGCGCAAGCTCCGCACTCTATACAGTCAAACAGGTTATGGTTTTTCGCCTTCTCAAACTCTTTGCCTTTTGCAAACCAGTAGAGCTGCTGCGGAAGCAGTTGTGCAGGGCAGGCCTGTTCACACATTCCACATCGGATACAGGGCTGTGCCGCAGGCGCTTCGGGCATCTCGCTATCGGTCGCCGCGATCAGACAGTTGGTTGTTTTGATGACCGGAATTGAATCGGTTTCTGCGGCAACCCCCATCATTGGACCGCCCATCACCAGACGATGCATGGCGCCCGGTTTTAGATCAGCCGCCGAAAGCAGTTCTGAAAAAGGTGTTCCGATCAGTGTCCAGAAGTTCCCAGGGTGCTCAACTGCCTCACCGGTTACCGTCACAATACGTTGTATTAATGGCTCCCCGTGATTGATCGCGCGATGCAGCGCCTGAGCAGTCCCAACGTTTTGCACCACAATGCCGATGTCAGCCGGTATTTTGCCACTCGGTACTTCGACACCGGTTAAAAGCTGAATCAATTGGCGTTCACCACCGGAAGGGTATTTGGTCGGAACCACGACGAGATCCAGATCGATATCAGCCTCAGCGAGCGCCTCATTGAGGGCGCGAATCGCGTTGGGCTTGTTATCCTCTATACCGATTAGGGTATGAGTTGGCTCCAACAGATGCTGAATGATTTTAATACCTTCTAATATTTCAGAGGCGTGCTCACGCATCAGCATATCGTCAGCAGTAATGTAGGGCTCACACTCAGCCGCATTGATAATCAAGGTGGTGACAATGTGATCTGAACCCAAGTTCAATTTCACATCGGTCGGGAAGCCTGCACCCCCCATACCTGCAATACCCATTTGGCGAATCTGGTTAACCAGTGCAGAACGCTCTATGCCCCTGTAATCAATTGCCTGATGTTCAATCCACTGATCTAGGCCATCTGATTCAATCACAATACACTCAGCGGTTAGACCCGACGCGTGCGGCACGGGTTGTGCTTCGATCGCGGTAACGGTGCCGGAAGTAGGTGCATGCAACGACGCGCTGATGCGCCCTACGGGTTCAGCGATGATTTGTCCTTTAAGTACTTTATCTCCAACAGAGACAACAGGGTCAGCGGCTAGACCAAGGTGTTGCTGGGTTGGAATGACCAAGCTTTTAGGAATGGGCATGGTCCGCACTGAAGCACGAGTAGACTGCTTCTTATTTTCTGGCGGGTGAATGCCGCCGTGAAAACTGAATACCTTCACGATGGATTCTCCTCAAAGCGAGGCTGTCTATCCGTCGCAATCAGATTATTGGTTTGAGGTGGTTCTGGCCACTTCCAGTTCAGTGTTGTCGTCGCCACTGGCAACATATCAATACAGTCGACAGGGCAGGGCTCAACACAGAGATCACAACCGGTACACTCATCGACAATGACGGTGTGCATCTGTTTTGCTGCACCTAAAATGGCATCGACTGGGCAGGCTTGAATACACTTAGTACAGCCAATGCACTCATCTTCACGAATGTAAGCGATCTTGCGAACATCCTCGACCCCGTGCTCTGAGTCCAGAGGAATAGAATCAACGTTAAGCAACTCGGCCAATTGGTCAATGGTGGTCTGCCCACCAGGTGGACACTTATTGATCGCTTCACCTGCTGCGATACCTTCAGCGTAAGGGCGGCAGCCAGGGTGACCACATTGGCCACATTGAGTTTGTGGTAACAGGGCGTCAATTTGATCAACAATCGGGTCACCCTCCACTTTGAAGCGGACGGCTGCGAAGCCAAGAATGACACCAAAAATCAGTGCCAGAATGGCGAGAACAAGAATGGCTAGTGCAACGCTACTCATGCAGCCACCTTAGAACTGAACCAGGCCAGCAAAGCCCATGAAGGCGAGTGACATAAGGCCAGCCGTAATCATACCGATGGCTGGACCTTTAAAGGCAACTGGCACCTCAGCAACAGCAATGCGCTCACGCAGCGCCGAGAAAAGAATCAGTGCCAACGAAAAGCCAACTGCAGCACCAAAACCATAACCAATGGATTCGATAAAGTCGTTCTGTTTGCGAATGTTCAACAGTGCTACACCCAATACCGCACAGTTGGTGGTAATCAGTGGCAGGAAGATACCCAGTAGCTTGTAGAGCAGTGGACTGGTTTTATGTACGACCATCTCCGTGAACTGCACAACCACAGCGATCACGAGAATGAAACTGACCGTCTGTAGATAGATCAGATCAAATGGCAGTAGCAGATAGGTGTAGACCAAGTAGCTGCAGACAGAAGAGAGCGTCAGTACGAAGGTGGTCGCGAGCGACATCCCCATGGCGGTCTCTAGCTTGTTGGATACCCCCATGAAGGGGCACAAGCCTAGAAATTGAACCAGTACAAAGTTATTCACCAGTACGGTACTGATTAAAATTAATAGAAACTCAGTCATCGTCTATCGCTATGGCGTTGAAAGCAAAAAGAAGCTTAATAAAAACGGTTTAGAGTGTACCCTAAACCGCCTCTATAACCCAGTATCAACGGTTGTTTCAGGTCAATTAGACGTCGCTAAAGTAACTTTAGTTCAGTCAGTGACTGCAGAATCAAATCTACCTGTTTTTCGGTCGGTAGGGTGATATCGAGATAAACCTCAGCGTTTGCATGCGGTCCAATGACAATATCACTTCCATCCTCGATAGTACTGAGAACAACGAGTCCTGCCTCTTTTAACAGTACTGCATCGTCTAGTCGGCTGCTCACCGCCGGTAGAAGGCCTCTATCGAAGAGACGTTTCTCCAGAGTGAACAGCACCGAATTTGTGACATTCGGTAGTCCAACAATCAGAGCGTTATGGCCTAGGCGACGAGCTCGAAGGCTAGCATCAACCACCGTTTCAGAGTGTATTTCGTTGTTCTCAATCGGCTGCTCAGCGTCAACCATCATGCCCGCGGCAATGGTTCTATTGGTTAAGCGGTCAATAACAACAAAGGATCCGGTCGAACCATTTTCTAGGTAGGGATCCATCTGAATCGCGCGATCGAGTTGCAGACTGACTTCTGCAATCTCATTAAGCGTCAATGAATCTGCAGGCAAGGCCTCTTGGCTATTCACATCCACTTTGAAATGAATATCAGTGACTCGACCAGAGGATTTCGCTGCTGTTGTTTTAATGAGAAGGTTGTTGCCTACCTTAAGGGGAGATTGGTCCATCCAGATCAGTTTGGCTCTAAAGGCGTTAATGGGCTCGACCTCATCATTCGCCAGCACCAGAGTGTCACCTCGTGAGATATCGATTTCATCTTCAAGCGTCAGCGTGACGGCCATCGGAGCGAAAGCACGTTCAAGATTCCCATCCATCGTAACGATCGATTTAACCTTGGATTGCTTATTACTGGGAAGGACTTTGACCTCTTGACCTACCTCTATGGAGCCTGATGCGATGGTTCCTGCATAGCCACGGAAGTTTAAGTTAGGGCGACTGACATACTGTACGGGGTAGCGAAAAGCCTCAGACGTTGCACGTCCAGTATCTACATCCTCTAGCAACTCCATAAGGGTTGGACCTGAGTACCAGGGAGTGTTGATGGATGGATCGACAACATTATCACCCTGCAGTGCAGATATAGGGCAGAAGTGAATATCAGATAAGCCCAGTTTATCGGCCAAAGCGAGATACTCTGCCTGAATCTCGTTAAAACGATTCTGATCGAACTCTACGAGATCCATTTTGTTGATCGCGACGACAATGTGTTTAATACCCAGTAGGGAAACGATGTAGCTGTGGCGACGTGTCTGTGTCTGAACGCCGTATCGGGCATCGACCAGAATAATCGCCAAATCCGCTGTTGATGCGCCGGTCGCCATGTTTCGTGTGTACTGCTCATGACCGGGTGTGTCGGCAATGATGAACTTACGTTTTGCAGTAGAGAAATAACGATAAGCGACATCAATGGTGATGCCTTGTTCACGCTCGGCCTGAAGGCCATCGACCAACAGCGCTAGATCAGGTTGATCGCCGGTTGTGCCAACACGCTTACTCTCTTTATTGATGGCAGCAAGTTGGTCCTCATAGATCATTTTAGAGTCGTGAAGCAGGCGGCCAATCAAAGTGGACTTGCCGTCATCGACGCTGCCACAGGTGATAAAACGGAGCAGCTCTTTATTCTCGTGCTGCTCAAGGTATGCGTTAATATCACTGGCAATAAGGGATGATTGATGACTCATAATATCTATCCTAGAAATATCCTTCGATTTTCTTCTGTTCCATGGACCCTGCACCGTCATGGTCTATAGCGCGGCCCTGCCTTTCAGAGGTGGTAGCCAATAGCATCTCTTGAATGATCTCAGGCAGTGTTGTGGCTGTAGATTCAACGGCGCCCGTTAATGGATAGCAGCCTAGGGTTCTAAAACGGACCGATTTTTGTTCAGGTACTTCACCGTCATTAAGTGGTAAACGCTCATCATCGACCATGATGGTCATGCCATCTCTCTGAACCACTGGACGCGGCTTAGAAAAGTAAAGTGGTACTAAAGAAATATTCTCTAAGTATATGTATTGCCAGATATCTAGCTCTGTCCAGTTCGATAAAGGAAAGACACGAATGCTCTCGCCTTTATTGATCTCAGTGTTGTAGATATTCCACAGCTCTGGCCTCTGGTTTTTTGGATCCCAACGGTGGTTTTGGTCCCTAAATGAGAAGACGCGTTCCTTGGCGCGAGACGCCTCTTCATCACGACGAGCACCCCCAAATGCGGCATCAAACTGATACTTATTTAGAGCCTGCTTAAGGCCTTGAGTCTTCATGATGTCAGTATGTTTTGCGGACCCATGGACAAAGGGGTTGATGTTCATATCGACGCCCTCCTGATTGATATGAACCAACAGCTCCATACCCGCATCTTTTGCCATCTGATCTCTAAACTCGATCATCTCTCGGAATTTCCAAGTGGTATCGACATGAAGCAGTGGAAAAGGAGGATTGCCAGGGTAAAAAGCCTTACGGGCTAAGTGCAGCATGACTGATGAATCTTTACCGATAGAGTAGAGCATAACAGGGTTATTAAACTCAGCAGCCACTTCACGAATGATGTGAATGCTCTCTGCTTCAAGCTGTTTGAGATGGGTCAAACGATCCGAGCTAATAAGATTCATAGCGCCTCCTTAATTTCGATAACGCATTATGCATACCAATTTATATAACCCAAAAGAATATATAAAAATTAAGATAGCAGTTTTGGTTATATAAAATTTATCATCTATAAATATTAGCTATATAACTGATTCGGATAATATTACGACTAAATATTATTTTGAGTTATATAGAAAGGTATATATATTCCATTTCGTAATTTATATTCTTATCTTTATAACGGAGCAACCACATGGAATTTGGATACTCTTTTGCTGGCCTTTTGGTTGGTTTCGTTATTGGTTTAACCGGTATAGGTGGTGGCGCGTTGATGACGCCTATATTAATTGTCGGTTTTGGTGTGCCTTTAATAGTGGCTGTGAGTACGGATCTTCTATACGCCGCATTTACTAAAGCGGGTGGCATCATTAATTACGCAAAGAGACAGTTGGTCGAGTGGCGTGTAGCGGCACTGCTGTTGTTGGGGAGTTTGCCAAGCTCATTTTTGACGCTGATTCTTCTCAGTCAGGTTGATTCGGTGGCAACTCTCGAATCAACCATCAACTTAACGCTTGGGATCTCTCTGTTACTCACCTCTATTGCAGTCTTCTTTCGTGAGGCAATTCGTCGTTTTTCAGACAAGCAGTCCGATACGACTTTTGCGCAAACACTTGTAAAGTTGCGTCCCTATCTAACGGTGCTATGTGGTCTCTTTTTGGGTGGGTTGGTCACACTTTCATCAGTAGGGGCAGGTGCGCTAGGAACCGCCATGCTGATCTTGCTCTATCCGCGTTTTTCAATGGGTACGATCGTTGGAACGGACTTAGTCCATGCCGTCGTGCTCACGGCTTTCTCAGGGTTTGGTCACATGCAGATGGGTACAGTGGATTTGGAGCTTTTGGCCTACCTATTAGTGGGCTCACTGCCCGGGGTTTGGTTAGGCAGTCGATTAGGGGCGAATCTATCTCCTAAATTGATGCAGCCGATTATCGGCAGTCTGTTAATGGCGATAGGTATCCGTTTCGTTTTAGCGGTTTAAAAGAATATTTCAGTAAAGGGTTAGGGTAGACGATGTATATCTATAACGACGTTGATCAAAAGATCGTTGATGAGCGTGTTGAACAGTATCGCGATCAAACCAAGCGGTACCTAGAAGGGAACTTGAGTGATGACGAGTTTCTAGCACTCCGTCTGATGAATGGTCTCTATATCCAGAGACAGGCACCTATGCTTAGGGTAGCTATTCCCTATGGAACGATGACCTCGACTCAGTTAAGAGCTTTGGCTGCGATCTCTAGAAAATATGACAGAGGCTATGGTCACTTTACGACGCGTACCAATATTCAATTTAACTGGCCAAAACTTGAAGAGGTGCCTGATATTTTGGCGGATCTCGCTAAGGTTCAACTGCATGCGATCCAGACTTCAGGCAACTGTATTCGAAATACGACCACTGATCACTTTGCTGGCGTTTCCGCAACTGAAGTTTCGGATCCTAGGCCATGGTGTGAGCTGATTCGTCAGTGGTCGACTCTGCATCCTGAATTTGCCTATCTTCCACGAAAATTTAAGATCGCTATTACCTCAGGGCCAGAAGACCGTGCAGCTACTCAAGTTCATGACGTTGGCTTGCACCTCATCAAGAACGCTCAGGGCGAGCTAGGCTTCGAGGTATTAGTTGGCGGTGGTTTAGGGCGTACACCGAAGATAGGTAAAGTGATTCGTCAGTTCTTACCCGCTAATGAGGTGATCTCTTACTTGGAGGCAATCCTGAGGGTTTATAACTTAAAGGGGCGTCGTGATAACAAGTATAAAGCTCGAATCAAGATATTAGTTGATGCGCTGGGTGCTGATGCGTTTCGTGATCTTGTCGAAGAGGAGTGGCTGCATCTCAAAGGGAGTGATTTGCAAATTACTCAAGAGGAGATTGAACGGGTCAGTGACTTTTTCACGCCACATGACTACAACGCTCAAGCGGCTGCTGACACGACATTGGATCACTATCTAGAGACCAATTCAGAGTTTAAACATTGGTATCAGAGAAATACACATCAGCACAAAGTGCCTGGCTATCGTGCAGTGACTGTCTCCCTTAAGCCGCAGTTGGGAGCGCCGGGGGATATCACAGCCTTGCAGATGGATCTGGTGGCAGAGTTGGCGGATCGTTACTCCTTTGGACAGATACGCTCAACGCATCATCAAAATCTTCTATTGGCCGATGTTGAACAGAGAAACTTGTACTCCGTTTGGCTAGCGCTCAGTGATGCAAATTTAGCTCGTGCCAATATCGGTACGTTAACCGATATGATTGTCTGCCCTGGGTTTGATTTCTGTTCTTTGGCCAATGCAAAAACCCTGAACATTGCTCAGCAGATTAATGATGCCTTTGATGATGTTGATTATCTGCATGATCTTGGTGATATACGCCTCAATATGTCGGGATGTATTAATGCCTGTGCCCATCACCATGTGGGCCATATCGGTATCCTAGGTGTCGATAAGAAGGGTGAGGATTGGTATCAAATCACACTGGGTGGATCGAGCGAAGCCGATGCATCACTGGGTAAAGTGCTGGGACGAGCTGTCGCTGCTGATGAGGTGGCCGATACGTTAAAACGTCTTCTAGAAACCTATGTGGAACTACGAAAGGGTGATGAGCTGTTTATCGATTGCGTGCGCCGACTAGGTGTTGAGCCGTTTAAGGAGAGAGTCTATGCCGTTGCTTAAGCATAAAACCTTAGTCAGTGATGATCCTTGGGTTTTTCAGGAAGAGTTTTCAGACGTTACAGAGTCATCCATCGTTGTGCCATTCACTCAGCTTCTTCAGCAAGTGACGATTGCACAACCTCAGGAACGATTGGGCGTCAGACTCAGCAGTGAGGAGTCACTGGATGATCTGATTCCACGTTTAAATCAGGTATCGCTGGTTGAAATCTATTTTGAAGCGCTACGCGACGGTAGAGGCTTCAGTTTTGCTCGCCTGTTACGTCGTGAAGGTTTCCAGGGTGAGATACGTGCCAGCGGTGAGGTGAGCCGTGATCGACTGGATTATCTCTATCGGTGTGGCTTTGACTCAGTGCTGTTGCAGGCTCCGATCGATGCTGAACAAGCCCAAACAGCCTATCAAGAAATTTCCGTGCACTATCAGGCTGATGCGCGAAACGACCAACCCATCTATAGGCAGACATTATGAGCTTAGATATTAAAAAGGCTAATCAACAACTCGCCGGTGCAACCCCTCAAGCGATTGTCGAGTGGGCACTAGAGCAGGGTGATAACCCGATTATTACGACCAATTTTCGTCCCTATGAGTCGGTCATTCTGCATCTAGTGACCTCCATTAAACCGGATATTAAAGTGCTTTGGGTTGACTCAGGTTACAACACCTCGGCGACCTACCGCTTCGCCGAAAAGCTAATCCAAGACCAAAATCTGAATGTGATTACCTATGTGCCAGCACAAACAGCAGCGCATCGTAATGTGGTCATGGGTGGCATCCCTGACGTGGATAGCCCACTGCATGAAACCTTTACACAGCAGGTCAAAATCGAGCCATTTCAGCGGGCTCTTACTGATCTGAAGCCGGACGTCTGGTTTAACGCCATTCGAAAAGATCAGACTGAGTTTAGACAGTCACTGGACGTCTTAAGCCAATCAAAAGATGGTGTGCTGAAGGTGGCGCCACTGTTTGAGCTGACAGAGGCTCAACTTGAGTCCTATCTGCTAGAACACAATTTGCCGAATGAGCATGACTATTTTGATCCAACTAAAGCGCTAGAGACCCGTGAGTGCGGGCTTCATACGCAACTGTAGAGCCACTCTTATGGAATATTTACCGCTCTTTTTTGATCTTAAAAACCGACCTGTTCTACTGGTAGGTGGCGGCGACGTGGCTTTGCGTAAAGCACGGCTATTAACACGTGCTGGCGCGCTCATTCATCTTATAGCACCAGAGGTGTGTGAAGAGGTGAAAATGCTGGTTGAGCAGAAGGGTGGTCAGGTTGAGCTAGGTAAGTATCGTAAATCTCTACTGCAAGGCAGAGTCTTGGTCGTCGCCGCGACCGATTATCAGTCGCTCAATGAGTCGATCTCTTTTGACGCGCGTTCTGCTAATGTTCCGGTCAACGTTGTAGACAGTCCTGCACTCTGTACGTTTATCTTTCCGGCTATTGTCGATCGATCCCCAATCGTTGTCGGTATCTCTTCGGCGGGTAAAGCACCGGTCTTAGCGAGAAATCTTCGAGCACGACTGGAGACTCTCATCCCTCAAGGCTATGCCGACTTAGGTGCATTGGTGGGACGGTTTAGACAGCAGGTGAAACAGAAATTTTCCACCGTTGATGGTCGTCGCCTATTTTGGGAGAAGATACTGTCAGGCCCTGTCGCCGAAAAGGTATTTGCAGAACAGCAAGATGAGGCTGAGCAGTTACTTAGGTCAGCGATTGAAGCGGCCGAAGATAAAGCACCAATGGGTGAAGTCTATCTGGTCGGCGCAGGGCCAGGGGATCCTGAACTACTGACCTTTAAAGCACTGCGTTTGATGCAGCAGGCCGATGTGGTGTTGTATGACGCCTTGGTCTCACCGGAGGTGGTGGATCTTTGTCGTCGAGATGCCGATTTAATCTTTGTGGGTAAACGCCGTGATCAACATACCTTGCCACAAGAGGGGATTAACGAGCTGCTAGTCAAACATGCGAAACAGGGTAAGCGAGTGGTCCGCCTAAAAGGGGGGGATCCGTTCATCTTCGGCCGTGGCGGTGAAGAGCTTCAAACCTTGTCAGAGCAGGGAGTGCCTTTTCAGGTAGTGCCAGGCATTACAGCGGCCAGTGCCTGCAGTAGTTACTCGGGTATTCCTTTAACTCACCGCGATTTTGCTCAATCCGTTCGATTTGTAACCGGGCAGTTAAAGAGCCGGCAAGCAGAATTAGATTTCTCAGATCTATTAGCAACGAATGAGACGCTGGTCTTCTATATGGGATTGCACACTTTGCCAGATATCTCTGCGGGATTGATTAGTGCGGGTCGTTCACCCTCTACACCGGTCGCCATTGTCTCTCGCGGTACCTGTAAGGATCAAAGAGTGTTGACCGGAACCTTGTCGACGATATCCGATCTACAAGAGAGTGCACAACTTCCCGCGCCATCCATCATCATCGTCGGCGAGGTAGTTAAGCTTCACTCAGAACTGGCCTGGTTTGGTGACGTTCATCAAGAAGCCAATCATGCGTTAGAGCAGGTACAGCAACTTTCCGCTTAACAGTCTGTTTATTGGCATGGATCTTGCTGAACCCACAGTAGATAGGCATCAATGTTAATGATGCTCGAAACTGTTTAGGTTAGGTGTTGGATTATTCATGCTGAACTCTTGTTTTTATTTATGCGTCGCGTTTTGCAAATATTTTGCAAAAGTTAAATCCCAGTTGTTGTTCTCTCTACTGATCTCAATTCCATTAACTGCGACTTCGGCGTCCGATAAGCCAGTGGATCCTAATCGGATAATGATTCTGTTTACTGGCCACGAACAGATCCCTTTTCAGCAAGAGGTTTTTCAGGGATTTATTGATGAACAGTATCAGCTACTGGTTAATCAATCTGAGTTATTTACAAAAGAGGTTTACATCCACCGATTGGATGCTTTCAGAAGTGAGCCGGATTACCTTCGTCAAACGATCGATTCCCTTTATAAAAATTCCCCTTTACTACCCGCGACGATCATCGCTGAGGGCAATTTTGCCCTTCGAGTTGCTCAGGGACTCTCCAGCAAACTACCCAAAGAGATTAATGTTTTTGCTGTCAACACCAGCATGGCCGCTCTTCCCGGATTTTCGAAAGGGGAGCTATTTGATCTAGAGAAAACGCTGGATTCAATCCCAAGGCTATTTCCAAACATCAAAGAGTTGGTTGTGCTTGCCCCAGCCTCACGTCGAGTAGAGGTTGAAGATCTATGGGATTTTAACTTTGCCGATCAGTTTGATTTAACCCTACTTGATGAGTCGTTAAGTTTTGATGAGACCCTATCCACATTAAAACAGCTTCCTGCAGATCGAGTCATTCTATGGTTAGGGCGTGGTGCTGGATCGGTCTCTGAAGATGGATTGCCGATACAGCTCATTAAACAGATCGTTGATCTAGATGTTGCTCCATTGATATCAATGCAGAGTACTTCGCTAAAGGCCGGTGGATTGGGTGGCTATATGACCCTTTCTAAAGAGTTGGGTCAAAAGATAACACAACTGACTTACGGTCAATCTGAAGGGTTTGCACCACCTCAAAAGCGTTATATTTTGGATTATAACGAGTTAAAACGTTGGCAGGCTGATACGTCTAATCTTAACGGGCCAATCTCGATCATCAATGAGCCTCTCTCTATATTTACGGAGAGACAAGTTCAAACGTACATTGGCTGGTCCTTAATGACCGTTGCAATCTTATCAGCTCTGTTTGCTTGGTGGATTTGGCATCAGTTAACCGTTCGAAATCGTCAGCTATCCAAGATAGAGGCTCTAGACAGACAACTCCATTTAGCATTAACCACCTCTAAATTAGCGCTAATAGAGTAGAACGTTAATCATCAGACGGGCCATTGGATAATTGAACCCCCTGATGAGAATGTTGCTCCATTGGTCGGTGAGGCTAGGTTAAATGCTACTGAGCCTAGATATCGCAATCAAATTACAGACGCGCTTGCTCAAATAGGAGCGGTCGTTGAGTACCCGCTCTTCATAGAGGCGTTGAATAGAACTAAATGGGTTAGAAACTCGACGATTGCGGAGCACACCAATGCAAAGGGTGAACTGATTCGAATTCAGCTGTCACAGGATGTAACGGATATTAAAGAGAAGGAGCTGGCACTTGCAGAGTCGGTCAAACGGACTGAAAAAGTACTGCAGCAGCTTAACGATGTTTCTGAATATGGTGATATAGGACTCTTTCACAGTGACTTGATTAAGGGTGTCGTAACGGCGAATGATGTCTTTAGATCCCTCTATGATCTCCCTAAAGATCAGTATCCGACGATTACTCAAGAGGATATCAGCACTCGTATCGCTGTGGATAGTGGAGAGGATCAGCTTAAAAATCGACTCCACAATTGGCAATCAAACAATTTTCAAAGGATTGAGAGAGAGTTGTTACTCCCCTCTGGTGAGAGGCGTTACCTTGAGTTGAATGCCCGCCCTGAAGTGAAAGAGGGTGTGTTGCAGGGGTTTAGCGGTGCAGTCATCAATCGTACAGATGATGTTCTGCTAAGACATCAACTTGAGGTTACGCTTACTGAGCGCAGTCAGGCTGTTAAGCGGTTAGAAGAGACGCTGCAAAAACAGAAACAGATGTTTGCTGTGATTGGTCATGAACTTCGAACACCGGCTGCGGCACTGAATATGATGTTGGAAGCGGACAATGCGGCGATTACAGAGTCACTTGGTGATATTCGCTCTACCAGTCAGCATCTGCTAGCGGTATTGGATGATTTACGATCGGTGGTTGAACCAGAACTGATTCAAGGGAGAGAGCTCTCTAATGCTCGTCCTATAGAGATAGTAGAGCGATCACTGACACCACTTAAAACGATGCTCGATAATCAACAGATTCGATGCTCGGTTAAATCGAATGATATGGCAGGTCATCAATTCAATCTCGATCAGCGGGGTATTCGACAGGTTTTAACCAACTTGGTTAAGAATGCCGTTGTGCACGGGCAAGGAGGTATGGTTCAAGTTCAGGTCGAAGTAATTACTCCTTCATCAGCCGATGAGGGGGCTATGCATCAGCTTCGTATCTCTGTTGAAGATGATGGTCGTGGTATTCCTACCTCTCAGTATGAGTCGATTTTTGAACCCTTTGAAAGAGGCGATACAGATGCGGATGGAACCGGATTAGGGCTCTCAATCTGTCGTGAGATCATTCAAGCGAATGGCGGAACTCTGAATGTAAAAGAGAGTGAGGCGCTAGGAGGTGCTTGCTTCACAATCAATATGCCGGTTGAGCCTAAGCAGTCAGCAACCCCGGATGAGACAGCATCGATGGTTTCACTCGAGGGATTGAGTGTTTTGATGGCAGAAGACAATTTGATGCTCAGAAAGCTTAGTGAAAACTTACTGCAAAAATTGGGGGCTAACCCTGTTCTTGTGGAAAATGGCCAACTGGCTCTAGATCTGTTTAATGAACAGAAATGGGATCTGATCATAACGGATATCTTTATGCCGGAGATGAACGGTTATGAGTTGGTCGAAGCGATTCGTGCGACAGGAAGTGATGTGAAGGTGTTAGGAGTAACCGCCGCAACGGTCGGTAACGAACGAGATCTGTTGTTAAAGGCTGGCGCTGATGTCGTTATGGGTAAACCGATCACCTCTGAATCTTTGCAAAACGCTCTGTTGCAGTTACAGCTAAGGGTGTGATTATATCTAGGCTCTAATCTTTATTGAGTGCGTTTGGCTTGTCTCACTGGTTTGTTTACGTCGTTCGTTGTTCCGATAAAACCCTCTATACAGGGGTAACCACGGATCCCACTAGACGACTCCGTCAACACAATGGTGAACTGGTTGGGGGCGCTAAATACACACGAGCTAGACGACCTGTGGAGCTGATCTGGCATGAGCAACATGCAGATCGTTCAAGTGCCACGCAGCGTGAGTGCGCAATTAAGCGGATGACTTTACAGCAAAAAACACAATTAATAGAGTCGTGTCAGTTAGTATGATCTTAGCTCACTGAATGGAATTTTTTTCAGTTGAACTCCAGACCCATGGGTCTAAACTGAATAGTGAAAAGTCTGAAGCTGATATTCAGCGGTTGGCTTACCTGGCCCGGGTTTGAAGGGTATTACGAGTCGAAATATTGCTTTCGGCTAAGCGGGCGGCAACTCACTGTTTAGAAGTTATGGTTAACAGTAGGAGTGTCGCCCGTTTTCATTATGCGTTAGACGAAATAGCTACCTAAAAGATAACTGCTCAGGTAACCGACTAAAAACGCAATCGATAGATAGACGACGTAGCGTGCATAGCTTCCGAAATTTAGGATATCCACTTTAGACATTGCAACGATGCCGGCTGCTGACCCAATTGCCAACAGCGACCCCCCAACACCCACAGAATAGGTTAAGGATAACCACTCGGCTTTAGACATCTCTACTCCAGACTTGAGCAGTGCCGCTGTCAAAGGTACGTTATCGACAAAGGCTGAGAAGACACCCATCGCAAAGTTTGCAACGGTGATGGGTAGGACCTGATAGATGCCTACTAAACTGTCTAGTGTTCCAATCTCTTTGAGCATCCCCACCAATAGCAAAATACCCAAAAAGAACATCAATGTATCGAACTCGATGCGTCTAACGTAGTCCAACAGGTTTTCACGAGTGTCCTCTTCGTAGAGAAAACGGCCCAGCAGAAACATGGTGGATAGTCCAAAAAGGAAGGTCAAAACCGGTGGGATGCCCGCAACAATATTGAGAATAATGGTCGAAATAATGGTTGCTAGAAATATAACTGCAATGACTTTACCGACCTTGTCGTCCTTGCGAGGGGTAGGGGTAATAATCACCTGACCTACCAAGGGTCTAGAGAGCATGGCCGCTAACAGCATGGTGCTTACGAAGGCTGGTACTGAAAGTAGCAGTAGGTCAGTAATCTCTACCTTGCCGGCTAGAAATACCATTAATGTGGTCACATCGCCGGTAATCAGGGATACACCACCAGAGTTGACTGCAAATACAACAAGCACAGAGAGTCTAAGGGTTTTACGTCTCTCTAAACCTAGCGATAGTACCAAGGCAATGGAGACCAGGGTGGCTGTGATGTTGTCACAAAGACTTGAAAAGACAAAGGAGAAGATGCCGACCAGAAAGATGAGTTTGCGTTCACTGATTTGACTGGGTAGTAGCCGATATATAAGCGTCTCAATCAGTCCTTGATGGTTTAAAAAGGCGACAAAAGTCATCGCGGACATTAAAAATAGCCAAAGCCCTGCGATATCTAAAAGGTTTTCATTGAGCATATCCCTGAGTTGTTCCGGTGTAACACCTTGTTCAGGAAACAGGAAAATCAATATCCAAGAGAGCGTGCCTAGAAACAGAGTCGATTTCGCTTTGTTTAGATGAATCACCTCTTCAAACACAATGGCTAACAGTGCAATCAGAGCAAAAGCGATGAGAGTGTAGTGGAGCATAGATAATCCTTATCAGATATTGGCAAAGCTGTGCCTCTAAAGGATCGTCAGTTTACTACTTTAGTTGGATTTGATTATTAATAAATCAACGTATTAGGTCGGTTTTTAAGACTGGTTTTGCATAAGCTTATAGTTGGGTAAAGGAGGATACTCAGCCCCTTAGGCTGAGTATCGGATACCGTTAGGCTTTTTCTGCGCGTGGTTTGCGATTGCCTTTAGGTTTGCTGTTGCGGTCGCGCGGTGGTCCTTTACGACGCGTTGGTTTACCTGACATCTCATCCTGCCATGGGCGAATCGACAACTGTTTGCCGCAGACGCGAGCATCGGCAATTTTCTTCAATTGTGCATGCTTAAGATCATTTGGAAGATCAATCGTTGAGAAGTTCTCGCTGATGCTGATACGTCCAATCAGATCGCTGCTGATATTCGCTTCGTTTGCGATCGCACCGACGATGTTACCCGGTTTAACGCCTTGTTGGTGGCCAACGCCGATCCAGTAACGGGTCTTACCTTCGTCTGCACCAGAGTCACGACGAGGTTTACGATCACCTCTTTCACCGCGCTCGCCACGATCAGAGCGTTCACGACGTGGGCGCTCTTTGAAGCTGGGCTCCTTCTCATCAAGATAGAAGGGCTTATCTTTGTAAATAAGCTGAAGTGCAGCAGCGGCTAGGGCAGAGGCGGTGATACCGCTCTCTGTCACTAGTTCAGTGATCAGGTTATGGAAGTCAGCCGTCTGTGGTTTATCAATCGCATTAACAAGACGCTCTTTTAGGCGCTGTGAACGCAATTGGTTCAGAGCTTTAGCATCGGGAAGTTCCAGTGTTTCAAGTGTTGAACGTGTGTGGCGTTCAATCGACTTAAGTAAACGGCGCTCACGATGAGTCACAAAAAGAACCGCATCACCTTGACGACCTGCACGCCCTGTACGACCAATTCGGTGTACGTAAGACTCAACATCGTAAGGGATATCGAAGTTAATAACGTGGCTAATACGCTCAACATCAAGACCGCGTGCTACGACATCGGTCGCCACGACAACATCGAGTTTGCCAGACTTTAGACGGCCCACAACGCGTTCACGTTGTGCTTGCTGAATGTCACCGTGCAGTGCAGCTGCATAGAAGCCTGCCTGAATCAGCTGTTCTGATAGCTCTTCAGTCGCTGTCTTAGTTCTAACAAAGATCAGTGCTGCATCGTGCTCATGCATCTCGAGTAGGCGAGTTAGAGCTTGGAACTTAGAGAGGCCGCGAACTTCCCAAACACGCTGGCGAATGGTGCTGGCTGTCTCAGTCTTGCTTTGAATCTTTACGTGCACAGGGTTTTGTAGGTAACGCTCAGTGATCGTTTTGATTTCACGTGGCATCGTTGCCGAGAACAGGGCGATCTGACGAGTAGGTGGCGTGTGCTCAAGCACCCACTCAACATCGTCAATAAAGCCCATGCGTAACATCTCATCCGCCTCATCCAGTACCAAACACTTCAGTTTGTCTAGGCTTAGAGTACCGCGACGAACATGGTCCATAACACGGCCTGGTGTACCAATAATGACATGCACACCCTTACGTAAAGAGCGAAGTTGTGTGTCGTAACCCTGTCCACCATAGATTGATAGTGTACGCAGACCAGGGATGTACTTAGAGTACTTTTCGCACGCTTCAGCTACCTGGATGGCGAGTTCGCGAGTTGGCGCCAGTACCAATACCTGTGGGTGGATCTTGCTAGTATCGACGTTCTGTAGAAGTGGCAGAGCGAAGGCGGCTGTTTTACCAGTACCTGTTTGCGCTTGCCCTAGAATATCACGGCCATCAAGAAGGGCTGGAATAGCACCTGCTTGGATAGGAGAGGGTGTTTCGTAGCCTACGTCAGAGAGTGCTTCGAGAATAGGCGTGCTTAAGCCAAGATCACTAAATGTGATCGGCTGATCAGTATCAGACATCAGATTTCCTGCTTTTAAGGGATCCCGTTACCCGCGGCCCATAAGTCAAAAGCAGGTGGAGGATCGTTGAAAGAGGCGCAAATTATACAGACTTTAGGCTAATAAGCCAGCTGTTTATTTTTTAATCAACAAAAAGGCCCGCTTTGAGAGCGGGCCTGAACATTATGCGCTAGGCATCTCTAGCCCTTTAGAGACAAAGTCAAAGGACTTCATTCGCTCAATATAAGCGGCCACATTGGGGTATTGATCAGGTTCTATTTTTTGAAATTCAAAGCGATTCGCCCATGGAAAGATTGCGAAGTCAGCAATCGACAGTTGATCACAAACAAAGTCGCGACCTTCCAATTGTTTATCCAGAACACCCCAGAGGCGATGAGCCTCTTTACAGTAGCGATCAACCGCGTAGGGGATAGGTTCCGGTGCAAATTTATTGAAGTGATGTGCCTGTCCAAGCATAGGTCCAAATCCACCCATCTGCCACATTAGCCACTGCATCACTTGCCAGTAGGCTTTAGGTTCTGTGGGCATAAACTGGCCACTTTTCTCGGCGAGATAGAGCAGGATAGCACCGGTTTCAAATAGGGAGATAGCCTCGCCATTAGGACCGTCATGATCAACGATGGCGGGTATCTTATTGTTGGGACTGATGGCTAGAAATTCAGGTTTGAACTGTTCATCGTTAAGAATATCGACTCTATGGAGTTGATATTCGAAACCACAGGCTTCAAGCATGATTCGGATCTTATGACCGTTTGGTGTGCCCCAGGTGTAAAAATCGATCATCTGATTAGCCTCGTGTGAAGTGTTGGTAAATTTTAATCAGTTCCTCTTCACTATAACTAACAATCACCAACTGTTGACCGGGTTTAATCAGATCTGGATCCTGACCCAGCATCCCCTGTTGGTAGTTATAAATGTAGATGTCGTTCACCTTAGAGTAGAGGAACTCGCCTAAGAAAGAGGAGCGCTGATTCTCAAGCACTTCGTCAGCAAGTTCTGGAATCTCTGCGATGAGCGTTTGTCCGTTCTCACCACTGAGCTTGATCCCTTCACGGAAGGTGTTGGTTAGGCCGCGCTGCAATATGCCCCAGAGCCCTTGCATATCGTTGGGGGTTACCGCATGAATGTAGAAGACACTGCCGGCAGCGATGTCAGGAT
Organism: Marinobacterium sp. xm-d-564; assembly: GCF_013283345.1. NCBI lineage: Bacteria > Pseudomonadati > Pseudomonadota > Gammaproteobacteria > Oceanospirillales > Oceanospirillaceae > Marinobacterium > Marinobacterium sp. xm-d-564. The sequence continues at coordinate 290,451 of NZ_WBYO01000002.1, forward strand.
TAGATAGAAGCTCTTTAAGACGAATTTTGTCTCCGGGTGACAGTGTTTTGGTATTGATAACATTGTCTTCAGCGATGAGTTTCATCATCTGATCAGGCTTCACCGATTCATTGCTGACGAGTGGTTGCTTCACAACCAGAGTTGAGGTTTGTACACCCTGGGTTTGAGCCTCATCAGTTGCCTCCATAGCTGTCTGAATGGTCTCTACTTGAGCAGCCTCACTCTTCATGTTGGGTAGTTCTAGCAGTTGATCACCGGTAACAAAGTTATTCGCTTGTTTAATATCGAGCGCTTCATCTTTGGTCTCTTCGGTCAGTGTTTTAATGACCTTTTTGGCCGCTTTTTCAGTCTCTGCAACGGTCTGTTGTGAGGGGGTGCTTTGTGGTTGCACACTTTCGCCGGTTTGGGAGTCAGTGGATATTTCCGGTTTGTTCAGGAAAAGGTAAGTCGATACTGCAATGATAATCAGAATAAGAGCGATAATGACGCGTTGCATAGTGGTGTGTCCTTAACAGGCGACTGATTCGAATCAGGGTTGTTATTCGTTATTACAGCAACAATAATCACTTTATTGACCGGTTTAAAGTCTTTCTGCCGGTTTTGAGGTAATGAGTGTGTCTGATCAAGAGATTACAAACGATTTCACATCGTTAATGCTAGGTGAAGGGGTTAAACCGATTAAGGCAGAGGCTAAGGTCTCTGCGCGCGAGCATTTAAGACGTGGTGATATGCAGGCTCTTGAACAGCGTCGACGCGAGGCTGAAGGGGTTGATGGGCGTTTTCGATTTACTGATAGTCAACTGTTGAACCCTTTGGATCCTGTCGATTGGAAACGCGATGGCGTTCAAGAAGGGGTCTATCGCAATCTCCGTTTGGGTAAATACACTGTCGATGCGCGCCTTGATTTAATTAACAGAACGCTCTCTGAGGCCTGTGAAGAGGTGCCTAATTTTGTAAAGGAGTGTTACCGATTGGGTCTGCGTACAGTCATGATTACCCATGGGCGTGGCAAACATCTGCAGGCACCTCAAAACAAGATGAAAAGTGCACTGACACTCTGGCTGCCAAACATTGATGAGGTGTTAGCCTTTCATAGCTGTCAGCCCCAGCATGGTGGGCTTGCAGCGATCTATCTGTTGTTACGTAAGAATGAAGAACAGCGCCTCGCCAATCTAGAGCGTCATCGATAGTGGCCATCAACGATCGAAAACTGGTTTGGCTTCAGTGTGAGTCAGAAGTAGAGGCAGGTCAGGCGATCAATCAGCTCAAGGGTCAACTCCCTCTCAACTCTATGAAAGGGTTGTTAGTCGGTCAGTCGCAAGAGGGTTTTAGCTCGATTAGAGCCGATCGATTAGCGACAGAGCTTGGTCAATCCATTGACTACCTAATCTTCAATGCTTTTGACGGCTTCACACCTAATGCTCTGGCCCAGGGGGCGGGCCTTGTTCGGGCTCCTGGTGTACTGGTTTTGATCACCCCTAAGGCGTCTGTTTGGCCCAATTATGCTGATCCGTTTTTACAAGCCTTGGGGCAGTCTGAAAGCTATTATTCAAACTACATACAGTTATTAATCAATAGTTTAAATCATAGTAGTAATATTATTTGTGATATTGACGCCGTCGAGCTCAATAGTACAACTAGCACTCAATTATCTGAATCGATAGCCTTAACTGCTGATCAACAGGCTGTGGTGGATAACCTGCTTGATGACTGGTCTCTATCGACCTCTACCAGAGTGATTACAGCAGACAGAGGTCGCGGCAAATCCTCTGCTTTGGGCTATGCGTTAAAACAGTCTGATTGGGAGTCCAATCAGGTCATTGTGACGGCACCGGATAAGCGCGCCGTTTACTCTCTCTATCAGCAGAGCGATGAGTTTCAGCCGCGCTTCCTCCATCCTGCTGAAGCCTTACAGGAGCTGCGTACTAACCCCGATATTCGACTGTTGGTGATTGATGAAGCCGCCGCGATTGCAACGCCTCTGCTTGATCAACTGGTTGAAAGTGCCAATCATCTAGCAGTCTCGACAACGGTTAATGGCTATGAAGGGTTTGGGCGTGGATTCTCTCTTCGTTTTCTACAACGTTTGGGTCTACAGCGAGAGGGTGTTAACTATTCCCAGCTGGCTGAACCGGTTCGATGGTCTCAAGGGGATCAGCTTGAAGAGACGATCAATGAACTGCTGTTTCTGACCGAAGGCGAGCCGTCTAAGGCGTTTTTAGGCTTTGATGACGGTGTGTATGGATTAGAACTTGATGGCCTTGTGAGCCACCCTGATCGATTACAGGCGATCTATCAGCTTCTACACCTAGCTCACTACCGAACCTCACCCAACGACCTTCGAGTTCTGCTCGACTCCCCAGGGCAATGCCTCTTTGTAACTGTTCAAGCTGGTGAACTGGTCGCTGTTGCTTGGATTTCAGCGGAGGGTGAACTGTCCGCTGAGCTCTCTGAGGCGATCGCTCAGGGTGTTCGACGGCCTAATGGCAATCTACTTCCGCAAACACTCATATTCTCTGAGGGTATGGTCACACTAGGTACCAAGCGCTTCTGGCGAATCGCACGTATTGCGGTCGCGCCAGATTTCAGAAGATCAGGGATTGCCGCGGCTATGCTCCGTTCTATTGAAGCGAAAGCGATTGCGTCCCAGATCGACTTTATGGGGGCTAGCTTCGCTGGATACCAAGAGGTGTGGCAGTTTTGGAGCGCCTCTGGCTACAGAGCGATTCGTATGGGTGATCGTATCGATCCGGTGGCGGGTGAGCCCGCATTGCTGGTTATGAAAGCGTTAAACGCCAACGCCAAAGACGATATTCAGTTTCTATGCGAGCAGGCGGTTTCACGTTATCAATTTGAGATTGAGAGAGGGTTGAGGTCGGCAATGCCAGTCGGTTTTGAGTCTTTACCTAAACCGCTTGAGCAGAGAACTTTATCGTCTCATCAGATTGAGTCTCTAAAGCGCTTTGCTCAGGGCAGTGCGCCACTCACACTAGTAAGACCTTGGATTGAGTTGTTAGATAAGGGGTGTGCGCATAACGAGGTTGGTCACCTTGAACTTAAACCGAACAAGCATCAACTCAAGGCTTTACGAAATAGGGTGTCCCAGTTCATCGACTAGGGTCACTTTATCCCCAAGAGAGACCTTTCCAGGCTTTACCAAGCTAATATTTTGGCCAAAGTTGATCTCCCCATTGGGTCCAGAGTGAATTGCCTGCAGTGTGCGGAGCGGTTCCTGATGGCTATCTTTCAATCCAGTGATGGGATCGCGTGTGACTAAAACACAGCGTTCGCATGGCTTGCGACGTTCAAATATGGCCTCTCCGATTTGAAACCGACTCCAGCTATCTTCAATCCAGGGTATTGAACTGTCGATGACAAGGTTAGGTCTAAAACGAGCCATTTCAAACAGCCCGCCTGATGCATGGTTGAGAGCATCCAGTGAGGCAGTATTGGTCAGTAGAATAGGGTAACCATCACTGAGAATTGGGCCCCACTCATAGCGCTTTTCTGCAAGTTCTGTTGCCTGACTGTCGTTAAACACTAGGCAGACTTTGCGTTCGAACAGGGAATCCAGCGCCCTATTATTGAGCCTGATTAGTTGTACTGAGGTAACCCGACTCCAAACAGTGACGCTGAGTCTCTCCGATGAGCTGAAATCACCCTTCGCAATCGTCTTGTTTTTGTAGAGGATAGAGAGAGTCTGACCGTCTGACTCGATGTTCAGATCCAGCAGAATCGGATCTTTTCTAGCCGTTATAAACCGCCCATCCTCTTCCGCTAGCATGAAACGACGGTCGCCAACGATCCCTTTAGTTTCTATGTTCGTTTGCTTTAAATGAACGGCCTGACCCGACTTGATCGGGTAGCGGATGATGTCGACGAGTTTCATCTCTGGTTAGTCCTTTAGAAGCGTCTCTTTGGCCGAGTTAATGCGAGAGGCAAGCCAATCACTGCCACCGCGATCAGGGTGGGCTTTTTGCATCAATCGCTTATGCGCAGCAAGGATCTCCTCTTTGGATGCTCCCTCTTTAAGACCCAGTATTTCATAGGCCTCCTGCTTGCTTGGATTTCCGGAGGGTTTAGGGCTGTTCTTTTGTTGCTGGCGTCGAGCCCTTAGAAAAGGCAGTAGGCGCAGTAACCAGGGAAACGCACTTTTAACAAAAGGAAGCAGGCCGGCAATCAGAGCGCCTAGCCAGTGCATCCTGCCGGTAATGGCTAAAAAGAGCATCACCAGTGCTAGGGTGATGAGTCCGGCTTGAAGCCAAGCTCTGCGTCGATGCTCTTTGGGTTTAGATCTCACCCAGCCTAGTATCAGCAGAATCAGTATAACGACAGCAATAAAAGAAATTGGATTCACAAGGTCTTGTCTCTGTACTTATATTGGGTTTGAAGATTCGGCATGAATGCTTGGTCCGAAAGAGTATAGCCACCGTAACCTGAAAAGTAGATTTAAGGAAGCCATATGAAAGTAACTATCGAGCAGCTCAATCGGGAGCGTCCGGTTATATCTGAATTGCGATTGAAATCCTTTGAATGTGAACACTATCTGGTTCAATTAACGACTGAGACTGGGCAATCAACCCTGGTTGACGATACTGGGCGCCCTCAGGTGTTTCGGTCTCAGCTAGCGGCCAAGATTCCTTTCAAAGGGTTTAGGGTTGAAAGGGCGGTGCTAGAGCATCAATCCTATTATGACGAAATGATTGGGCTGCAGGGCGACAAGGTTGAACCTCTGCTGGTTGATATCAGCCTTCCAGATAATGATTACTCATAAAAAACGGCACCCTAGGGTGCCGTTTTAGTATCAACTCTGGATTAGCTAATCGCTTTAAGGATTTGATCCAAACGCTCTTTAGCATCACCGAATAGCATGCGTGTGTTCTCTTTGTAGAAGAGTGGGTTATCGACACCCGCATAACCAGTACCCATAGAACGTTTCATGACAATGGTCTGTTTACCGTTCCAAGGCTCAAGTACAGGCATGCCTGCGATAGGGCTGTCTGGCACTTCCTGAGCAGCTGGGTTGACGATGTCGTTGGCACCGATGACGATAGAGACATCCACATTAGGGAAGTCTTCGTTGATCTCTTCCATCTCGTAAACGATGTCGTAAGGTACTTTCGCTTCTGCAAGCAGTACGTTCATGTGACCTGGCATACGACCCGCTACAGGGTGAATACCAAAGCGAACGTTGATGCCTTTGTCGCGAAGTTTCTTAGTGATCTCGAATACGGTGTGTTGAGCCTGAGCAACCGCCATACCGTAACCTGGTAGGATCATGACCTCTTTAGCGTTAAGAAGCATGTCTGCCGCTTCATCCGATTCAACCGAGCGAATGTCTTCAGCATTACCCGCAGGGCCTGCTGGACCACCGCTTGAAGCTTTCTGACCAATACCACCAAAGATTACGTTTAGGAACTTGCGGTTCATCGCCTTACACATGATGTAAGAGAGGATAGCACCACTTGAACCGACTAGAGCACCGACGACGATGAGTAGATCGTTACCTAGCATGAAGCCCATCGCTGCAGCAGCCCAGCCTGAGTAGCTGTTCAGCATTGAGACTACAACAGGCATATCAGCACCACCGATCGCTGCCACCATGTGCACACCAAATACCAGTGCGATGATGGTCATAACCGTCAGTTCAAAGACACCGCCAGTTGCCGCTGTATCCATGTACTGAATCATGAAGTAGAAAGCGATTACGCCGAGTGCAATGTTGAATAGGTGACGACCTGGTAGTTGAAGAGGGCGTCCGCCAATCTTGCCGCTTAGCTTCAAGTAAGCCATCACGGAACCAGAGAAGGTCATCGCACCGATCAGAATGCCAAGGTAGGTTTCAACGGCGTGAATCGACTGAGCAACACCGGTGAGTGGTGCATGCTCTAGAGCATTCGCCCAACCCACAAATACGGCTGCTAGGCCTACAAGGCTGTGAAGAATCGCCACTAGCTCAGGCATAGAGGTCATCTCTACACGTTGCGCCAGAATGTAGCCAATGATACCACCGACAACAATACCACCGACCAGAAGTCCGTAGTTGTTAGAGACTAGGCCAACGATGGTAACACCGACGGCAATAGCCATACCCAGCATGCCATAGAAGTTACCGCGACGTGCAGACTCCTGATGCGCAAGACCGCCCAGTGCCATGATAAACAGGGCGCTGGCTGCAATGTAGGAAGCTGTAATAATTCCTGAAGTCATCGATTATCTCCTTACTTCCTAAACATGCGAAGCATGCGTTGTGTTACGGCGAAACCGCCCACAATGTTGATGCTGGTAATGAACACAGCCAATCCGGCAAGCGCCATCACCACTGGATTGTCACTTGAGATCTGAATTAAAGCGCCAATCACAATAATGGAACTGATTGCGTTGGTGACAGACATCAATGGTGTGTGCAGTGAGTGCGATACGCCCCAGATAACCATGTATCCGATAAAACATGACAATACGAATACGGTTAGGTGGCCAATGAACTCAGGTGGAGCAACAGAACCCAATCCAAATAGAGCGCCACCGGCGATCAGTAGAGGGATCAGGAACGCAAGTGGGTGAGCCGGTTTTTCTACCTCTGGCTCAAGCTCTTGCTTCGCTTTAAGGCCGACGTCCTCTTTAGGTGCAAGCGAGATACGAGGCGCTGGTGGTGGCCAAGTGATGTTGCCCTCTTTGACAACCGTCGCACCACGAATCACTTCGTCTTCCATGTTGATGTCGATTTCGCCGTTTTTCTCTGGGCAAAGTTCAGTCAACAGGTTCAACATGTTAGTTGCATAGAGCTGAGAGGATTGCGCTGCAAGACGGCTCGGTAGGTTGGTGTAGCCGATGATAGTGACATCGTGCTTCTTAACCACTTCGTTAGCGACGGTAAGTTTACAGTTACCACCCGCTTCCGCTGCAAGGTCAACAATGACAGAGCCTGGCTTCATGTTAGCGACCATACGCTCAGTGATCAGCTCAGGTGCCTCTTTGCCAGGGATCAGTGCGGTAGTGATAATGATATCCACTTCTGCAGCCTGAGCCGCGAATAGATCCATCTCTGCTTTGATGAACTCAGGGCTCATGGTCTTAGCGTAACCGCCAGAACCGCTGCCATCTTCGTCATCTTCGAAATCGAGCATCAGGAATTCAGCATCCATCGACTCAACTTGCTCTTTAACCTCAGGGCGAGTATCAAATGCACGAACAATGGCACCCATGCCTTTCGCAGCACCGATAGCGGCAAGACCAGCAACACCGGCACCGATAACCAGTACTTTAGCTGGGTTGATTCGACCTGCTGCGGTGATCTGACCAGTGAAGAAGCGACCAAAATGCTGCGCTGCTTCAACAACGGCACGGTAACCCGCGATGTTAGCCATTGAAGATAGGGCGTCCATCTTCTGTGCACGTGAAATACGTGGAACAGAGTCCATAGCCAGTGCATTGATACCATGATCAGCCATCTCTTTGAGCATCTCAGGGTTCATCGCTGGGTATAGGAAGCTGATGATGGTTTGATCCTTCTTCATCAACTCAACGCCATTGAAACCAAGTTCAGGGTGGGCTTTAGGTGGGCGAACCTTCAGGATAATGTCTGAATTACCCCATAGCTCTTTAGGATCTTTAATGATCTCTACACCAGCTTTCTCATACTCTTCGTCCGCATAGCTAGCATCTGCGCCAGCACCGCTTTCCATCGAGATGTCGAAACCCAGCTTTTGCATTTTAACTGCAACGTCTGGAGTGAGGGCGACGCGTTTTTCGCCTTCTTCGTTCTCGCGGGGTACACCGATTCTCATCGATTTCACCTCTCTTATAGTATCCACCCGAGGATGGCTGTTGATAACCCTGGCTCAGTATAGAAGCTAAGCCTATATAATACGGTTAATTCATAACTTAATAGAATTAACCTCAAACTAATCTTTATAATCTACTATGAAAGTTGTTAATAACCAAACTGAATTAACTTATACGGATTATTAAAATTTTTCAGGATGCTTAAGATTTAGCTTAATTCTCTTCTTATTGGGATGTGAATTGATCAACAAGAGGTAATAAAAAAGGAGCCGAAGCTCCTTTTAAATAGACGCACTGTTCGAAAACAAGGCTTACATGATGCGCATGCCTGGCTGAGCGCCGGCATGGGGTTCTAATATCCAAAGATCCTTACCGCCAGGTCCAGCCGCTAGTACCATCCCCTCGGACATTCCAAACTTCATCTTACGCGGTGCAAGGTTGGCGACCATAACGGTCAGTTTGCCTTCCAAATCTTCTGGAGCATAGGCCGATTTGATACCTGCAAAGACATTGCGTGTCTCATCGCCTAGATCAAGCGTCAATCGAAGGAGTTTGTCAGCACCTTCAACATGCTCAGCTTTAGCAATGCGAGCTACACGAAGATCTACCTTGGCAAAGTCAGGAAACTCGATGGTCTCAGCAATGGGCTCTTTACTGGGCTCAGCCTTTTTAACAGGAGCCGCTGCTTGTAGATTCTGTTTTGAATCTTCGATGACCGCCTCGATCTTTTCAGGCTCTACACGCTGCATAAGTGGCTTAAACTTGTTGATCTTATGGTCCAGTAGAGGTGTTTGAATCTCATCCCAAGCAAAGCTTTCAATATTAAGGAAGCCTTTAGCTTGTTCAGATACCTCTGGAAGAACTGGAGTTAAGTAGCTGATGATCACTCGGAATAGGTTAATACCCATGGTACAGCAGGCTTGAACCTCTGCCTCTTTACCTTCCTGCTTAGCCAATACCCATGGCTCAGCTGCATCAATATACTGGTTGGCTTTATCGGCTAATGCCATGATTTCGCGCATCGCTTTGGCGTACTCGCGCTTTTCATAAGCATTTGCAATCGATTCACCAGCGGTAATCGCTTCGTTATAGAGCTCTGGTTCAGCCAACGTGCTATCCAGTTGGCCATCAAATTTCTTAGTGATAAATCCTGCACAACGGCTCGCAATGTTGATGACTTTGTTCACTAGATCGGCGTTAACACGAAGACGGAAGTCCTCTAAGCTTAAGTCGATGTCATCAATACCTGAGCCCAGTTTCGCTGCAAAGTAGTAGCGTAGATACTCTGGACGTAGGTGTTTCAGGTAGGTCTCGGCCATAATAAAGGTGCCACGAGACTTAGACATCTTCTGTCCATCGACCGTTAGGAAACCATGGCAGAACACGCCTGTCGGTGTTCTAAATCCAGCACCATGCAGTTCAGCAGGCCAGAATAGGGTGTGGAAGTAGGCGATGTCTTTACCGATGAAGTGGTAGAGTTCAGCGCTGCTATCTTCTGACCAGTACTCATCGAAATCGACACCATTTTTATCCGCCCAATTTTTAAAGCTCGCCATGTAGCCGATTGGAGCGTCCAACCAAACGTAGAAATATTTTCCAGGGGCGTCAGGAATCTCAAAACCCCAGTAGGGCGCATCACGTGAGATATCCCACTGTTGAAGACCAGATTCGAACCACTCATTCAACTTGTGTTTCATCTGATCTTGAACGTGCGTGTCGACCCAGCCTTTTAGGAATGATTCGAAATCTTCAAGCTTAAAGAAGTAGTGTTCAGACTCTTTCTCGATCGGTTTTGCACCTGATACAGCAGAGTAGGCATTTTTCAGTTCAGTCGGGGCATAGGTTGCACCACACTTTTCACACGAGTCGCCGTACTGATCTTCCGCACCACATTTTGGACAGTCACCTTTGATGAAACGATCGGGAAGGAACATCTCCTTTTCAGGGTCGTACGCTTGTGTGATGGTACGACGAGCAATGTGACCTTTATCTCGTAGACGCGTGTAGATCAGTTCAGCAAACTGCTTATTCTCTTCCGAGTGCGTCGAGTAGTAGTTATCGAAGTTGACCAAAAAACCTGAGAAGTCACGCTGGTGCTCTGCACTGACTTTGTCGATCAACGCTTGAGGTGAGATACCCATCTGATCCGCTTTCAGCATGATCGGTGTACCGTGAGCATCATCTGCACAGACGTATGTACATTGATGGCCGCGCTGCTTTTGGAAGCGAACCCAAATATCGGTTTGGATATATTCAACTAGGTGGCCTAGGTGAATAGGTCCATTAGCGTAAGGCAGGGCACTGGTAACAAGAATCTTGCGATTAGAATCAGTCATCTAGGTTAATCACTATCTACTACGAAAAAATTGAGCGTCGATTTTACGCGTTTACTTCGATTGATTAAAGGTCTCAGGTTTGGTCACTACTCAATGCACTGTTACACTGCGCCCCAATTACTTTTTTTAGACGTTTAAAGGCACCCATTGCATGTCATCTTTACCGGTTATTGATCCTGCCCTCTACGAACAGCAACTTGCTGAAAAAGCAGAAACAATGCAGCAGTTATTCTCAGGGTTTGATCTTCCCGAGCTCGAGCTGTTTCGCTCCCCACCAGAGAACTACCGTATGCGAGCAGAGTTTCGTGTTTGGCATGATGGCGATGAGATCAACTACGTTATGTTTGAACCGGGTGACAAGCGCAAGCCGGTAAAACTGAGTGCCTGCAAAATGGTCGATACGCGCATCGAATCGATGATGTTCAATTTCCTTGATCGTTTAAAGGGTGAGGTAGAGCTGCGCAAACGCCTATTTCAAATTGACTTCCTAGCGACCTTAAAAGGGGAGCTACTGGTTAGCATGCTCTACCACCGCGCGATCGGAGAGGAGTGGATTGAGGCGGCGAAACCCCTTCGTGAAGAGTTTGGCATTGATATTGTAGGCCGTTCACGTAAGAACAAGATTGTATTGGATCGTGATTTCGTCATTGAAACGATTCAGATCAATGGTCAGCCCTTCACCTATAAGCAGACCGAAAACAGTTTCACCCAACCCAACGCTAAGGTGTGTGAACAGATGATTGAGTGGGCGTTGGATGCAACTCAAGATGCTAGGGGCGACCTAGTGGAGTTCTACTGTGGTAACGGTAACTTCAGTCTGCCGCTAGCGCAGAACTTCGATCGAGTTGTCGGTACTGAGATTTCTAAAGAGTCGGTACGCAGTGCGCAGTACAACATTGAGGTGAATGGTGTTGAGAACGTCTCTATTTTGCGCCTTTCTTCAGAAGAGTTTACTGAGGTACTTCAAGGCACTCGTACTTCTCGAAGAACCGAAGGGTTGGATCTGACTAGCTTTGATTTTCAAACCGTACTGGTTGATCCGCCTCGTGCAGGTTTAGATGCAGAGACCGTTAAGCAAGTGCAGACCTACCCGGCGATTGTCTATATCTCTTGTAACCCTGAAACCTTAAAAGAGAATTTAGAGATTCTGTCTCAGACTCACGACGTGCAGCGTTTTGCGCTGTTTGATCAGTTTCCATACACCCATCATGTCGAATGTGGCGTATACCTCACTAAGAAGGTCTAGTTAATCGATCCTCTTTTTGAAATAATCCTACTAAATTACTTGGTTATTATGTTTGGGTGGTACCGTGTCTCAGAAACTTGAAAATCTTGCGGGTGTTAAAAAAATTGTCGCGATCTCTTCTGGTAAAGGCGGAGTGGGTAAGTCGACGGTCACAGCAAACCTGGCAGCGGCTCTGTCGGCACAGGGTCTTCGTATCGGCGTATTGGATGCTGATATTTACGGTCCTAGTCAGGCGATGATGTTTGGAGTACCTGCAGGTACTCGCCCTAAAACAGCTGAAGAGAAGTACTTTATTCCTGTCGTCGCGCACGGCATTCAGACTATGTCGATCAGTTATCTGATCGATGAAGATACACCGATGGTGTGGCGTGGCCCTATGGTCAGTAGTGCGCTTCAGCAGCTGTTGATGCAGACACAATGGGATGATTTGGATCTTCTGCTGATCGATATGCCGCCAGGTACAGGTGACATACAATTGACGCTGTCGCAAAAGGTACCAGTCGACGGTGCCATCGTAGTGACTACTCCACAGGATATTGCGCTGCTTGATGCCAAGAAGGGCATTGAGATGTTCCGTAAGGTCGATATTCCAGTGCTAGGCATCATTGAAAACATGAGTGTGCACGTCTGTTCAAACTGCGGTCATGTTGACCCCATTTTTGGGGAAGGTGGCGGTGATAAGATGGCAGAGCAGTATCAAACCAAGCTCTTGGGTCAGTTACCTTTGGCAATGCCGATTCGCGTGCAGGCCGACTCGGGCACACCCATCGTTATTGCTGAGCCTGAATCTGAGTATGCCAACCTCTATCAAAGCGTTGCTGCTGTCGTCAGTGAAGTGCTTGCCAATCACACACAGGCTGAGGCGCCTTTCATCAACATCATGGATGATTGATCTGTAAAGAAAAGGCTCTATTTCCGGAGCCTTTTTTGCTATTATTTCGCGGTTTTCTTTTTAGGTGATAAGTAATGGGTATCAAAGCCGATAAGTGGATCCGTCGCATGGCGGAACAGCAACAGATGATTGATCCGTTTGAGCCGGGTCAGGTTCGTGAAGTGAATGGTGAAAAGATCGTCTCATACGGTACGTCTAGCTACGGCTACGATGTTCGTTGTGCTGACGAGTTTAAAATCTTCACCAACATCAACTCATCGGTTGTCGACCCTAAAGACTTCAACAGCGAGAGCTTTGTTAATGTGAAGTCGGATGTCTGCATCATCCCACCCAACTCCTTTGCACTGGCTCGCACTGTTGAATACTTCAAGATCCCACGTGATGTGCTGACAATTTGTTTGGGTAAAAGTACCTACGCACGTTGTGGCATCATTGTGAACGTCACACCGCTCGAACCAGAGTGGGAAGGACACGTGACACTTGAGTTCTCAAATACTACGCCGCTACCCGCTAAGATCTATGCCAACGAGGGTGTAGCTCAGATGCTATTTATTGGCGGTGATGAAGTGTGTGAAGTCTCCTACGGTGATCGTGGTGGTAAATACCAGGGTCAAACGGGTGTGACCTTACCACGCACTTAATATGCAAGAACAAGTCGATAGTATTAAAGCCTTTTGGGATGATCTTGCGATTACCCTAGATGCCCTTCAACACGCCACGCTCGAGCAGCTCGCTGAGCACGGGGAGCGTGTGCTTATGGATTACAGACCGACCCTGAAAGAGATCGACTCTAACCTGACGTTCCATTTTGAGCGTAATCAAGAGGATGGTCCTGTTCAGTTGGTCTTTGGTTGTGATGGCTACCCAGAGTCGATTCACAGTGTGTTAACACTGGTCGGTGCGGCGCCTAAGCTGAATGGCTTTCAAGTACGCGCCTTCAATGAGCGTCATGACCCTGTGCCACGCACCGTCGATCTGGGCGGAGAGCTCTGTGAGATCAACGACTACTGGTATTCACTGCGCACCATCAATGGCAAGTTAGAGCTCGCCATCTACATGGAAGATGCACCGACCGTGCTCGATATGGATCCGCGGGTTGAGGCAGTCATGATTCTACTGGATGCGCTGATTGGTGAGTACGAGATCATGGTCCGAATTTGGGCCTTGGATTGGTATGAACTTCCAGCCTGCCCACGTGATTTTGGACTATCGCCGCTATCCCAGCTCAGATCTGAATTTGATCAGATTAAATCTGACATTAAACCCATTGGTATCAATCTTCACTGATATGAGTGACAAGCTGACTGAACTGCTTGAAGACCTTCGCGAAGCCTATCTCAAAGAGATGGAGGCTAACGGCCACAGCTACCCTTTTAAAACAGCCCACCAGCTAGCTCATAGGCGTTTGGCTTTGCCGGCTGACGAGTTAGTAGAGCTCATTCTATCAGCGCCACGCCTATTGGCTTCACGTGCCGGTGATCTGATCGAGAGTGAAGAGGAGGGTGCAAACCCGACCATCGGAGCGATCATCAGTGCCAATCTTGTGGCCGCCGGTATGGATGGTCTAATGATGGTTGCGACCAAGCGCGACTGGTTAGAGCGTGATGAGCATGGCGATCTGTTAGTTGATGCGCATGAACTGGATCTCTGCAAACCCGTTTTAGGTGTCGATTACACGAAAACACCTAAAGAGTTTGTTCCGCAAAGTGGTCGAAGTCAGCTCTCTGATCTGTTCTCGGCGGCTGAAGCAGCCTTCGAGACTGCGCTGAGCTGTGAGACGATGGATGCCTATCAGCTCAGTCTTAAAATTGCGTCTGACTATGCCGTCTTTGCTCCAGACGATTTGGCACCGCTGTTGGCTGAAAACCCTTTAATGTTAGGGTTACGAAACGATGGATTGGTGGATCCCGAGATGTTCAATCAAGATCCACCCGCTGGCATGATTCTTAGTGCACACCTGACTGAGATGATGGTGGCTCAAATGGTGGATCATGCCATTGAAAAGGGCGCCATCGGAATGGATTCAGAAGGTCAGCCTCTATTTGTCGATGATGAAGAGCCACCGACACTGCATTAACAAGGTTGGGTTAGACTGGTAGTTTTCGGCTGAGTAGCGCCGCTGCTAAAACCATAATCGCAGATCCAACAAGGCAGGCCACTAGCCCAGCAACACCCAATCCAGCCCACTGAAACAGTGCACCCGATAGCAGGGTGCCGATCAAGCGCCCCATGGCATTAGCCATGTAATAGAACCCCACATCTAACGAGACACCGTCTGCTTTGGCATAGCTAACAATTAGATAACTGTGAACGGCTGAGTTGAGAGCAAAGATCAGGGCAAACAGCGCTAAACCCACCATTATGACCCAGGTGGGCTCGACCTCTGCGAAGAGCAGTGCGGCAATCGCGGTTGGCACTATGGTTAACAGGGCTGCTAGCGTGACGGCTCGATCACGACTGGGTGGGTGCTCTCTGTTATTAAGCAGTTTTGGCGATGACGCTTGAATAATGCCGTAGCCAATAATCCACATCGCCATAAACGCCCCGGTTGCCTCTTCGCCCCAGTTAAGGGTTTCGGCAAGAAAGACGGGCAGTGCAATGACAAACCAGATATCCCGTGCACCGAATAGAAAGAATCGGGCTGCTGAGAGTCTATTGACGGAGTCACTTTTAGAGAATATCTCTCTGAATTTAGGTTTGTAGCTCGCTTTACCCAACTCTTTTTTTAGAAGCAGTAGAGAGCTGATCCAGACAATCAGTAAGACCGCGGCCATGGCGGTAACCGCCCCTTGAAACCCTAGCCAGACCAGCAGGGCACCACCCATAAAGAAGCCTACACCTTTTAGCGTGTTTTTCGATCCTGTAAGCAGTGCGACCCATTTAAATAGAGAACTTTCGGCGTTTTCAGGAACCAGTTGCTTGATGGCACTTTTCGCACTCATTTTATTTAGGTCTTTAGCAATGCCGGAAAGCGCTTGCGCGGCCATCACCCAGGCTATGGTTAGATAGGCTGAAGGTACTGCCAGCATGGCTAGCGCGCCAATCTGTAAGGCGAGTCCTATGTTCATGGTCCTATTAAGACCAATACGAGCTCCGAGCCAACCACCGACTAGATTGGTGACGACTCCAAAGAGTTCGTAAAAGAGGAATAGAAAGGCAATCTGAAGAGGTGAGTAACCGAGTTGGTGGAAATAGAGCACCACCAACATGCGAAGGGCGCCATCCGTGAGGGTGAACGCCCAGTAATTACCCGTAATTAGTAGGTACTGACGGACAGCACCATTCATACACTTAACCTTCTAGCCAGCTATCAAGAGACTCAATGTCTGCAGGGCTCAGTGTACCTAGAGTAGATTTCATTTCTGTGACAAGCGCAATGTGATCGATACGCGCTTCTGCGTAGTCTGTTTTAGCTGCGTAGAGTGCGGTTTCAGCGTTGAGCACATCAACGATGTTGCGTGTACCGACTTCAAACCCTTGAGAGGTTGCCTCTAGTGCTTTTTCACGAGATTCCAGTGCGACTTTGCGAGCTTCAACGGTTTTAACGCTCGCTTCGATATCACGCAGTAATTTACGAGTATCGGCTTTAACCGTTTTAACTTCACCTTCGTAAGCGAACAGAGCCTCAGTGTGTTTGTAGGCGTACTTGTCTTGGTTCGCAGTCGTTTCAAAGCCGCTAAAAATTGGAATGCTTAGCGTTAGTGATGTGTTGTAATCACCACGTGTTTCATAAGCGGTATCACCGCTCAGAGCGTTGTAGCGGAATGATAGGGTTGGCAGGTGAGCAGATGCATAGGCTTCTGCTTCATAACCGGCTGAAATCTCGGACAATTTCTTCAGACGAAGGGTGATATTACCCGCTAACGCTTTCTCTACCCACTCTGATTCTGACCCTTCAGTAATGCCCTCGATAGGGTAATTAGCTTGAATCTTTTTAAGATCTACGCCACTAACGCCCGTCATTTTTTCTAGCGAATCGAGAGCGCTTTCAACACCGCTCTGTGCTGTAAACAGGGAAGCACGTGCATCATCGTAAGAGGCGCGAGCTTCAAGTACATCGGTAATCGCAATCAAGCCCACTTCAAACTGTGCGTTCACCTGATCTAGACGACGTTTCAGTGCTCGCTCCTGCGCTTCAGCGACCTCTAGACCGTTTTTGGCTTTAAGAGCAGCAAGGTAGGTAGAAACAAGGCGGAACATCAAGCCCTGATCAGCAGCCTCTATAGAGAGTTGGGTGATCTCCGGCAGCTGGTTCGCTGCTTTATAACCGTACCAAGCCGGCATGCTGAAGAGGGTCTGATCAATGGTTAATGTCATACCGTTAGTGGTTGTAGAGCTACCCGTTGCATTTGATCTTGAACTAGTACCGGTCATAGCGATAGACGGGTATAAATTAGAAAGAGCAATGTCATACCCAGTCTCTGTTGCTAGTGCCGATGCGCGACTCTCTTGATAAGAAGCATCATTTTTAAGAGCGCTGTTATATAGATCGGTCAAAACACCAGCCTGTGTTGATGCTGAAATCAGGGTGGCAATCGAAATCGCAAGTGACTGCTTTGCAAAGCGAGCGTTCATAAAAGATCCTGTCAAATTCGTTAAATAGTCAATGAAGTCTATATTAGCAACTTCTAAATTAATAACAAAGGTCTGTACATAAAAAAACCGGATACGAGATCCGGTTTAGTGTAGTTCAGTTAGACCTGCTTAGGCGAGTGCTTTCGCGATTCGCTCTATCGCATCGGCCAGTATCTCTTTGCTAGTTGCAAAGGAGAGGCGCATATTGCCAGGCGCGCCGAATGCAGAACCAGGTACCAGTGCGACACCAGCTTCCTGAAGTAGGTATTCAGCCAGTTCAATATCATCGTTGATGTCTGAACGTGCATCGATGACACCTTGGAAGCTTGGGAATGCGTAGAAAGTGCCATCGGCAGGGATGCACTCAACACCCTCGATTTTGTTCAGTTCTGAAACGACAAATTCATGGCGCTCTTTGAAAGCAACAACCATCTCAGCAACACAACCCTGATCGCCTTCCAGTGCAGCACGGGCTGCTTCTTGTGCAATTGAACAAGGGTTAGATGTCGATTGAGACTGCACCTTTTTCATCGCGCCGATGAGTTTAGCGGGACCTGCAGCATAACCGATACGCCAGCCAGTCATAGAGTAGGCCTTAGAGACACCATTCAAGACGATGGTACGATCGTAAAGCTCCGGTGCTGCATTAAGAATGTTCACAAAGGGTTGGTCATTGAAACGAATGTGCTCATACATGTCATCCGTCGCAATCAGAACCTCTGGGTACTCTTTCAAAACTTCAGCCAGCGCTTTCAGCTCATCAAGCGTGTAAGCAACGCCTGTTGGGTTTGAAGGGCTGTTAATAACAACAAGACGAGTCTTGTCCGTTAGAGCCGCTTTTAACTGCTCAGCAGTCATTTTAAAGCGCTGTTCCTGAGTCGTTGGAACAATGACGGGTACACCATCAGAGACCAGAACCATATCAGGGTAAGAGACCCAGTAGGGTGCAGGGATTACTACTTCATCACCTTCATTGATCAGTGCCAGTGATAGGTTGAAAAAGCTCTGTTTACCGCCTGATGAGACCAGAATCTGGTTTGGCTCGTAAGAGAGACCGTTGTCTTTTGAGAACTTCTCAATAATCGCTTTTTTAAGCGCTGGTGTACCATCGACAGCGGTGTATTTGGTCATACCCTTGTTAATGGCTGCAATAGCAGCGGCTTTGATGTGTTCAGGAGTATCAAAGTCAGGTTCACCTGCACCCAGGCCAATAATGTTTTGACCAGCAGCACGAAGCTCAGCAGCACGGTTAGTGACAGCCAGGGTAGGTGACGGCTTAATGTTGTTGACGCGGTTAGAGAGTCGAACGTCCAATCGAAATATCCTCAAAAAACGAAATGTTCGTGTAGCTTTTATAAAGCGCTGCACATTATATAGGAGTTTGAGTTCCGTTATAATCCCCTGAAACCCTTATAACTCCGCGTTTTTTAATATTTTAGGTCTGATGAATGAAAACTCCGTTTAAAGTCTCATCCAAATTTGAACCTGCAGGGGATCAGCCAACGGCGATTGCTGGCCTAGTGGATGGTTTGGAGTCCGGTCTTGCGTCGCAAACTCTATTGGGTGTGACCGGTTCGGGTAAGACCTTTACCGTTGCCAACGTCATTGCTGAAGTTCAACGACCTACGATCATATTGGCGCACAATAAAACCCTGGCGGCTCAGCTGTACGGTGAGTTTAAGGAGTTTTTTCCAAACAACTCAGTAGAGTATTTTGTATCCTACTACGACTATTACCAACCAGAGGCCTATGTTCCATCGTCGGACACCTTCATCGAGAAAGACGCGTCGGTTAACGATCACATTGAGCAGATGCGACTCTCTGCAACCAAGGCTCTGTTAGAACGAGACGATGCCATCATTGTGGCCACCGTCTCAGCCATTTACGGTTTGGGTGACCCTAAATCCTATTTGGCGATGATGCTCCATTTGGACCGGGGCGATCGAATTGATCAGCGCGGGTTGTTGCGTCGACTGGCAGAGCTCCAATACACACGAAACGATATTGATTTGCACCGTGGTACCTATCGCGTCCGAGGGGATGTGATCGATATCTATCCTGCAGAATCGGATCGTGATGCGCTTCGCATTGAGCTGTTTGACGATGAGATTGAGGAGCTCGCCTGGTTTGATCCTTTAACCGGTGAAGTATTGCGTCGCGTGCCGCGTGCAACGGTCTACCCTAAAACCCACTACGTCACACCGCGCGAGACACTGCTTGAGGCGGTCGAGCATATCAAAGAGGAGTTGCGAGAGAGGCTCAAACAGCTTCGCGACAACAACAAGTTGGTGGAGGCGCAGCGGTTAGAACAGCGCACGCTCTATGATATTGAGATGATCCTCGAGCTAGGTTACTGCTCTGGTATTGAGAACTACTCGCGTTACCTGTCAGGGAAGCCTGCCGGTGCACCGCCACCGACCCTGTTCGAGTACCTACCAGATAATGCGTTGTTGGTGATCGATGAGTCTCATGTCACCGTTCCGCAGTTGGGTGCTATGTATCGTGGTGACCGTTCACGAAAAGAGACGCTGGTTGAGTACGGTTTCCGCTTACCCTCAGCGCTGGATAACCGACCGCTTAAGTTTGAGGAGTGGGAGCATCTAGCGCCCCAAATGATTTTTGTCTCTGCCACGCCCAGTAAATATGAAGCGGCCAATGCTCAAGCGATTGTTGAGCAGGTGGTTAGACCGACGGGGTTGGTCGATCCAGTGGTTGAAGTGAGGCCTGCTCAGACGCAGGTCGATGACCTGCTTGGGGAGGTACGTAAAACCGTCGCTAAAGGTGAGCGAGTTATTGTAACTGTGCTGACTAAGCGGATGGCCGAGGATTTAACAGAGTATCTAGCGGAGCATGATGTCAAAGTGCGCTACCTGCACTCTGATATCGATACTGTTGAGCGTGTTGAGATCATACGAGATCTACGAATAGGGGAGTTTGATGTCTTAGTCGGTATCAACCTGCTTCGTGAGGGTATCGACATGCCGGAAGTATCTCTAGTGACGATTCTTGATGCCGATAAAGAGGGCTTCTTACGATCGGATACCTCTATGATTCAGACCATCGGGCGTGCCGCGCGTAATGTAAATGGTCGAGCGATTCTCTATGCCGACCGAATTACCGGATCTATGCAGCGCGCGATGGATGAAACCGCGCGCCGTCGTGAAAAGCAGATTGCATTCAACGAAGAGCACGGCATTACGCCAAAAGGTATTCAGAAGTCCGTTGCTGACATCATGGAAGGGGCAACCATTCCTGGTAAGAAGGTGGGTAAACAATCAGCTCGTAAAGCGGCTGAACCAACGCCAGAGTACCAACTCTCTGCCAAAGCGATGTCGCCTAAAGAGCTCTCTAAAGCACTATCGACATTGGAAGACAAAATGTATGAAGCCGCTAAAAACTTGGAGTTTGAGAAGGCGGCTCAGTTGCGCGATCAGCTAGAGCAGTTGAAGCACTCGGCAATCGATACCGGACAAGACTAGCCTCTATATTTTTGGAGCGATCTGTTGGATCGGCATTATCTGTTGGAGCGGTCTTG
Organism: Marinobacterium sp. xm-d-564; assembly: GCF_013283345.1. Classification (NCBI taxonomy): domain Bacteria; kingdom Pseudomonadati; phylum Pseudomonadota; class Gammaproteobacteria; order Oceanospirillales; family Oceanospirillaceae; genus Marinobacterium; species Marinobacterium sp. xm-d-564. The sequence continues at coordinate 310,820 of NZ_WBYO01000002.1, forward strand.
CAAAGGCCGCGATGGGTTAATCATCTCATCTTCGACAAGACTCCAACAACCAATAAAAAACCCCGCAAAAGCGAGGTTTTTATAACACAGAGACCGACTATCGCTTAGCGATACCCTCTTTACCAGGGAAGTCAGGTGCACACTCTCGTGCGTTCGGCATCTTCAGCCAAAGTCGTAGGAGATGACGCTTCTTATCTTCCTCTTCGTAATCTTCAAAGCCAGTACGAGAGTGGAAAATTGTATAGTTATTAGCAAACTGAATATCACCCGGTTCCATCATCATATCCAAGCGGATATCGGGGTCATTCAAGATCGAATCAACCAGATCAAAGGCTTCTACCTCTACTGGTGACAGTGGCAGTCCAGCTTTCTCTTGTGCAATTTCAATGTACTGGCGCAGATGCATCGCACTCAGTTTGCCTTTGTAGTAACTGAAAATTGGTACCGGGCCGGCATCACCATTATTGATGTGCTCCATTAGGAAATGGCGGTGCAACAGGCCAAGGTACTCGGTATGGTTTTCTAGAATCTCATTGAAAAGAGTAATGGCGCTAGACAAGCTGCTCATGCCGCCGGATTTGGCTTTGCGAAGACTTAATAGTCCGACAACGTCAGAGAGGTCTGCGTGGTAGGGTAGATACTCATTGGTTTCATAAACACGGACCGATTTAGGATCTTTTGCACCGATATCTTTCACGTGGCCGATCATATCGCCTTTGATGTTCTGTGATACAGGGATACCCATATGAAGGCCAAGGCCGTAGTAGATAATTGCGGTCTCTTCGTCAGTGTAACGCTCAATAGGTAGGCCGCGGATAAGTATGAAGCCTTTGCCATCCTCAAGCTCGGTATTGAAGTAGTTGATCTCTTCCGCAAGCTCGGTGATCGGGAAATCTTCTTTAGTGAAGTTAGGTGTAGTTAGGCCTTTCGCTTTGACTGCGGCAAGTCCTTTTTCAAGAATGGCGATTGACTCATCGGACCAGTGGTAGATCCAAGATCCATCATCTTTTATATCTTTGCCTTTCCAAGCTGATGGGCCTTCGAATTTCTCTTTAAGAATGACTGACACTCTAAATTCCTCTGTACGAAATAGTATTAATTATTGTGATAAAGCTAAGGCCAATAGATTAGGCCAAGTATTAGAAATAACTGCTGTTACAATTATGATTGTTTAAGTGTATAACAATATTCAACTTTTGTATGGGGTATAAGTTGGAGCGGTCTTGAAAAGGCCGCGATAGGGTATCGTCTCATCTTCGATAAGACTCCAACAAAAGTGCACAAAAAAGCCCCGCTAAAGCGAGGCTTAATATCTGGTACGACCGAGGGATTCATTCGCACCTTCCATGGTGCTCACCCTTCGGGCAGCAAAGCTGTGCAAAAATAAAGTTGGAGCGGTCTTGAAAAGGCCGCGATAGGGCGTCGTCTCATCTACGATAAGACTCCAACAGAAGAATACAAAAAAGCCCCGCTAAAGCGAGGCTTAATATCTGGTACGACCGGGCAGATTCGAACTGCCGACCCCTACCATGTCAAGGTAGTGCTCTAACCAACTGAGCTACGGTCGTATTTGGCTGCGTATTTTATGGTGTGAAATTTATTCTGCAAGTAGAAAAGAGCTGGATGCAGATTATTTTTTTCTAACTATTCCTTTTTTACGTGATTCAACTATCCTGAATCTATAAACACTGATGTTAGAGGTCTGTTTTGGATAATGTGAATGATACTCGACTACCTGCCGAGATGTCTGATGGTTTAATTGTTGTGGCTTTGGGGGCATCTGCTGGTGGCCTTGAGGCTATTACAGCTGTACTGAGAAGCTCCCAACCTAATGGCCATTTAGCCTTTGTCATTGCCCAGCACATGGCACCTCAGCATCGCAGTCTGTTGGTTGAGTTGCTCTCTAAAAACTGTGATTACGAAGTGGTTGGGGCTGAAGATGGCGTCGAGATTAAACCCAACACCGTCTACGTTAACACTCCCAATACCGATATTTCAGTGGTTGATGGTCGATTCCATATCTCGTTACCTTCTGACGATGTGGGTGCTAAGCCCTCTATCGATAAGCTGTTTAAGTCGCTAGCCATCAACTACGGAAGCCGATCCATTGCCGTGGTTCTGTCGGGTACCGGCTCTGATGGTACGCAGGGTTTTCGTGAAGTGCGTGATGCAGGTGGTATTACGATCGCTCAACAACCGGATACGGCTAAGTACGATGGCATGCCAAACTCAGCGATCCGTGCGCGTTTGGCAGATCTAATCCTATCCCCAGAAGAGATTGCTAACTACCTGTCCGACAGTCACCACCGTCCTGAGGTGTTGAAGTCTGTTGGAAAAGATGAAGAGACGGTTGTCTCAATCGACTCTCTTATTGAGCGTATTTTGACAGAGACTGGCTTGGATTTCCGTCAATACAAACGGGCAACGCTTGAGCGTCAACTTCAGCGCCGTATGTCAGCGTTAAGGCTCAACTCTATCGATGACTATTTTGCGCATGTAGACAAAGACCCTGATGAGTTGGAGTTGGTTCAGCGCAGCTTTCTCATCTCTGTTACCAGCTTCTTTCGTGATGAAGAGGCGTTTGATGCACTGGGTAAAGTGCTTGATAACATCATTAAACAAGCAGAACAGAGTCGCTCTATTCGTATTTGGGTTCCTGCCTGTGCTACCGGTGAGGAGGTCTACACCATCGCCATTATGTTGGCGGAGCGTCTAGGCGCAACCCTAAGAGGATTCGACGTTAAAATCTTTGCTACGGATATCAATGAACTCAATCTAGATATCGCTAGGCAGGGTATCTATGTCGATGCTGCGGTAGAAAATCTCTCTCCTGCGATGTTAAGTACCTATTTTGATCTAGAGGCTAATAAGTATCGGATTAAAAAGTGGGTTAGAGACATGTGTATGTTTGCTAAGCACGATCTGGTAAAAGACCCTTCTTTCCTTAGAATGAATCTTGTAAGTTGCCGTAACTTGATGATTTATTTGAATAACCCTCTGCAGGATCAGTTGGTCAATAATTTCCACTACGCTCTTAACCCTGGTGGCTACCTATTCTTAGGAAAGTCTGAATCCATAGGTTCAACGGGTGACAAACTGTTCGATTTTGTAGATAAATCGAACAAGCTCTACAAGCGTAAACCAGGTGCCGTCTCTTATGGTCGCTTCTCTGGTGCATTGGTGAAAGGTATTACCAATACGGTTCAGTCATTAAAAAACACCAATAATCCAACGCCAGCTCACCGGATAGAGGAGAAGGTCTTTTCAGCACTGATCGACAGTTTTGCCCCTCCTAGTATCCAGTTGAGTGATCAGTTCCAACCAATTAAGTACTTTGGGGATATCTCTCCCTACCTAAAAATCAATCCAGGTAAAGCTAACTTTGACATCGTCAGTCTGTCACATCCTCAGATACGGACCGAGGTTCGCGCTTTGATCAATAGGGTCTCCCGTGGCGAGCAGGACAAAATTGATCACATCGTGCGATTTAAGTTTCCTGATGATGTTACCTCTACCGTTAATATTTCGGTTCAACGCGTGGTTGATAACATCAGTGAAACTCAGGCCTACCTCATGAGTTTCAACCGTATTGTAGAGACTCCTGCCGTCAGCACCGATAATCCACCTAAGGCTTCTGCGGATGCGGGAGTGGTTGAAGAGCTAGAAGAGGAGTTGCAACGTACTCGCGATCACCTTCAGGCCGTTGTTGAAGAGCTTGAGACCTCAAATGAAGAGCTTCAGGCTCTGAATGAAGAGTTGCAAGCTTCGACCGAGGAGCTGCAGGCTTCTAATGAGGAGTTGGAAACGACTAACGAGGAGTTGCAAGCCACCAATGAAGAGTTAACAACCGTTAACGACGAGTTACAGGCTAAATCGATTCTGTTGACTGACAGTAATGAAACCTTAGTGAATATTCAGCGTTCATTGGATATGGGTTTGATCGTGGTGGATACTGATCATCGCGTCGCTCGATTCACACCGCAAGCCGTTCGACTCTTCGGTATTTTGCCGGACGATGTAGGCCATAAGTTGACTAAGCTGCCTCGTCACATTGATGTTCCAGATTTTGAAAAGCTTCTGGATAATGTCATCCAGACAGGCTCTCCTGTGCGCCGGGAGTTGGAAAGTAAGGGTGAAAAATACCTTATGAACATCAGCCCATATCGCCGTGATCAAGGAATTATTTCGGGTGCTGTACTGACCTTTACCGAAACCACCAAATTGAGTGAATCGATTGATCATGCCTCTCTCGTAGATGCCATGTTAAATGAGGTCGGTAAAGTTATTTCAGAAGGCGTTATGATCCTAGCACCAGGCTTTGCAAAGATCCTGCATGTATCTCAGCGCTTAGAGCAGATCACAATGCGTAACTCTGATGTTCTCTTAAGAGATTCTGAAACCTTCCTCGATATCGTTGATCATGGTGATAGGGAGCGTGTCGCTAATCACTACAAGGACAGTGAGACGCAAGGCTGGGACATGACCTACAAGATCAAACGTCGAGATGGCTCAATCGTCAAAGTTCATGACGTTGCTAAACGTGAAGAGGTTGATGCCCATGAGCACGATATCATCACTTCAATCATTAGGGTTATTGACTAGTGCTTGACTAATTAACCCTATGATTCTAAAAATGAAAGCCTCGGCAGTGCCGGGGCTTTTTTATAACTAAAAAAAACAGGGTTTTACCATGAAAAAAACACTTCTACTCGCTGCAGCTTTAGTTTCAACTTCAGCGTTCGCTGACACTCAACGTCTCGCAATTCATGTTGATGAAAACGATCCTAAAGTAATGAACTTAGCACTAAACAATGCGCAAAATGTTAAAGCTTACTATTCAGCGAAAGGTGATGATGTGATTGTTGAACTGGTTGCCTATGGCCCTGGTTTAAACATGTATCTTGAAAATTCGCCGGTAAAAGAGCGTCTGGAAACTCTAGGTATGGATGAGAGTTTCAAGTTTTCGGCGTGTAATAACACTTATACAAAAATGAGCAAGAAAGCTGGCAAGGATTTGGTGTTGCTGAGTGAAGCCAAAAAAGTACCCTCTGGCGTCGTGCGTTTGATGGAGCTTCAGAAAGAGGGTTATGCTTACTTACGCCCTTAACGCTAAGGGGCTTCGGCCCCTCTATTGAGATTTCACATGCAGCTTCTGATTGCTGATGACAGCCCAACGTTTAGGGCGCAGCTTGAATTTGTAGCTAGACAAATTGGCCATAACCCTAGTGTTTTTGAAACCGGTGACCAGTTGTGGGAGCACATTCAATCACATGGGCTCACTCCCTCTCTACTACTACTCGATTGGGAGATGCCAGGTCTGTCAGGCCCAGACCTCTGTGAAAAGATACGCTTAGCTTATCCCCATCTAGCAATTCATATCATTCTTGTCACCAGTCGAGACGAGACAACCAGTCTTGTTGATGGTCTCTCTTCAGGGGCCGATGATTACGTAACCAAACCGATTAATCGTGATGAGCTAGCGGCTCGCTTGTCCGTTGGGCAGCGAAATATTCTGCTTAGACAGCAGTTGCTAACCATTAATGAGCAACGCATTGCCGCTGAAAAGCTTGCCTCTGTTGCACAGCTAGCCAGTGGGGCGGCACATGAGATCAATAATCCCTTAGCGTTCGTGCGATCTAATTTGGATTATGTTTCGAGTCAAACATCACTACTATCAACACTGAATGAGCTGCTTAACTCCTCTGAGACCAGCTTGCCTCAGTTAAGAGATTGGTTTAACAGGCACCACTTCTCTGAATTGTTTGATGAGCTCGAAGAGGTTTCCCGTGAGTCACTGCAGGGGGTAACCAGAATACAATCGATAGTCGAGGGGTTACTCAGATTCAACTCCGAACAGGGTTTGCAGCGACAGACTGTTGATCTGAATGGTTTGCTTATTCAGCTTCTACCTAAAGGAGCTGCATTGTCGCTTCCTGAAGCCTTATCTGTTGTGGCCGATCCAAAACAGTTAGAGAAGATGTTTGCCGCTGTAATAGAGAACGCTGTGTTGGCGTCTCAAGAGGTGAGCACGATCAGGATACAAGGTCGCTTAGTGGGTGGTGAGATAGAGATATCGGTTAAGGACAGCGGTGTTGGCATGAGTGATGAGCAGAGAGCGAGAGCCTTTGATCCCTTCTATACCACGCGATCTATTGGATCTGGATTAGGGTTGGGATTGAGTTTAGCTCAGGGTATTGCACGACAACACAATGCTGAATTAACGCTAGACAGTCAGTTGGGCATAGGTACTACCGTGATCTATCGTTGTCATGCTGCCTAAAGAGATCTATCGCGGCCATGATGAGTTTGGCACTGTCATTGTCTTGGATGATGGAAACTGTCGCTATCTAAGCTTTGGTGAAACTGATGAGCAGAGCTGTATCCTTAAACAGTCTCCAGAAGTGCCTCAATATGCCTTTATAAGGGCGATGATCTTTCCTCTTTTGTATCTTTCCCCTAACCGTGCTCTCTCGCTAGGTCTGGGAGCTGGCTCTCTGAATGGGGCGCTGCACTCCATTTTGCCAAATGTGAAACAGGAGATTGTTGAGATCAGTCCTGAGGTGGTTGAGGTTGCTCATAGGTACTTCTATCTGCCTCGGTCTAAACGAATCAACATTGAGGTGTCTGATGCCTATGAATATCTGCAAAGACCAGTGAAACGTAAGTTTGATCTGATCACTGCGGATTTATACACCTCTGAGGGATTGAATGAGATTCAAGTTGAAGCGGTGTTTATCGATGCGGCAGTGGCACGATTGAGTCCAAAAGGTTGGTTGGTGCTTAACTGCTGGAGTGATCATCGTGAAGTGGAGATTTTAGACAGGCTACGTGAACGATTCGATTCTCTTTTTAGTTGTACCACGGGCGATGGTAACTGGGTTCTTTTTGCGACGAACGGGACCGTTGATGTTAGCAGCTCTCAGATGAAGAGTCGTATTAAAGAGCTGAGTTCACGTGCAGGCTTTGCTGTAAACACCATCGCTAAACGAGTCAGACAAATCATCTAAATGCTTGTTTTTTCTATCCTGATTGAGACAATGGGAGAACTTAATCAGGGAGAGTGAATGGATCAGTCATACGACAGTCGAAACCGACCAGAACCGGGTTTGGTTATGCTTCACTCAAACCGTCAAGAGACCCTGAAATCAGTCTTGGTTGAGTGGCTTGCTAATCATCCGCTGGATCTTTTCGATAAAGAGGAGATACTGGTTCAAAGCAACGGTATTGGACAGTGGATTAAGTTTGCCCTAGCTGAAGATAGAGAGCAGGGCGGTGTGGGTGTTGCCGCTAACATCCAATTCTCTCTACCCTCTATGTTTATCTGGCGAGCCTATCGATCGGTACTGGGTGAAGAGGCCGTCCCTAAAGTCTCTCCATTTGATAAACCACGCTTAAGCTGGCGTCTATTCAGATTACTCAATCGCTTACCTCAAACCGCACCTTTCGAACCTCTCAATCAATTCCTGAAGGACGACTCTGATCAACAGAGGCGTTGGCAGTTGGCACAGCAGTTGGCGGATCTTTACGATCAATATCAGATCTATCGTGGCGATTGGCTGAACCATTGGGCAGAGGGTGGTGAGCAGATTACTGACGCCCAAAATCGTTCATTACCCCTCGCGGCGGATGATTGCTGGCAGTCGCTTTTATGGCAACTCATCTGTGACGATTTGGGTTCAGAACAATCACTCTCTCGTCCTGTTGTACACCAACGCTTTTTGCAATGCTGCTCAGAAGGTCATGTTGATCGGACAAAACTGCCTAAACGATTGATCATATTTGGCGTCTCATCGCTGCCTAAACAAGCCCTAGAGGCGATTGATGCTTTATCACAGCATATCCAGATTCTTTTCTGTGTTCTCAATCCTTGTAAGCACTACTGGGCCGATATCATTGATGGTCGGGACCTGTTAACGGCTAAGAATCGAAGACAGTTAGAAAAACCTGCAGAAGATCTATTCGCCATTGAGCATCCATCCCAGCCACTGTTAGCGGCCTGGGGTAAACAGGGGCGCGATTTTGTTCGTCTGTTGGATCTCTATGATGAGAGTCACTTTTTCCAGAGTCAGTTTGGTTTAAATCGAATCGATCTGTTTGAAGATGAAGCCACACCTAAGAGTTTGTTGCACCAAATACAGCATGACATACTCGAGCTAGAGTCACCTCAGTTCGAACCTAGGGTATTAGCCAGTGGTGATCAAAGTTTGCGTTTTGTTGAAGCTTACAGCGCACAACGTGAGGTAGATATCCTGCAAGATCAATTGATCAGTGCGTTGAGGGATGATCCAAGCTTGCGACCACGCGATATCTTGGTGATGGTACCGAATGTCGATGATTATCGTGCTCAGATCGAAAGCGTGTTTGGCCGACTTTCAACCAGTGATGAACGCTTCATCCCCTTTAGCATTAGTGATCAAAGTCGCTCTTCAACCCACTCCATGATTGGTGCGCTCGAGCGTCTATTGACACTAAACACCCAACGCATGGGCGTTACGGTCCTATTTGAGTTGTTAGATGTGCCCGCAATACGGCGTAAGTTCCAATTTGACACTGAGTCTTTAGCGACACTTCAAGAGTGGATCAATGATGCGGGTGTTCGATGGGGATTAAATGCACAACATCGATCCCTATTGGGTGTCACTACTGGAATAGAGCAGAACTCTTGGTTGTTTGGTCTGCGCCGATTGCTGACCGGTTATGCCTTAGGCGAATCTGACGGGGTTCGAGGCGTGGTACCTCTTACGTCAGTTAAAGGGGTCAGTGCCAATGCTGTAGGATCGCTGGCACAACTGTTAAGGGTGTTTTCTGAGTGGGCCAGTTTTATCGAGAATCACCATACACTTGATCTGTGGGTGGAACGAATCGAGCGCCTGATGACGCAGATATTCGATTGCATCGAACCTGATGAACAGATGATTGAGTCGTCGCTGTTGACTGAACTTAAGGCGATACAGGAGCGAGCCGCCTCAGCTGAGGTGTCAGAACCTGTCCCGCTCCATCTATTCAGTCAGCTTCTGCTTGATGCTTTGGATGCCCCCGATCTTAACCGTCGGTTTATGTCCGGCGGCGTCACTTTTGCGACTCTCATGCCAATGCGTGCGATTCCCTTTAAACGGATCTATCTACTGGGTATGCAGGACGGTGCTTACCCTCGACCCCAGGTTAGAAACGACTTTGATTTAATGGCGCGCTCGTCACTCTTTAGACCAGGTGATCGTTCTCGCAGGGACGATGATCGATACCTCTTTCTTGAAGCCTTGCTATCAGCGAGGGAGTCGCTTTCAATCAGTTGGGTAGGGCGCAGTGCGGTGGACAATAGTGAACGACCTCCCTCGGTCTTGGTCGCTCAGCTGCGTGATTTTATTGATGCGCATTGGGTCAATCCTGACAAGGCAGTAAAGGTATTAGAACTGTTAACCGACAAACACCCTCTGCAGCCATTCGCACAGGACTATTTTGATCAAAACTCTGCCTTAATCACCTTTGCTCATGAGTGGCAGGCAGTGCATCAGCCTGATTCAGAGCTGAACTCGGTTGCTGCATCGGTTGAGCTAGATCTGCAGCTGTCCATTGACGAGCTCAATCGTTTTTACAAAGCACCTGCTCGATACTACTACCAATCACTGATTGGGACCTCACTGCCTCTCCCGAAAGAGCAGTCACAGGAGAGTGAACCCTTCGTGATCTCTAAGCTTGATGATCATCTGCTCAAGTCGGCGGCAGTAGAACTGCTCGGATACCCCAACAAAGAGGATCGTGAGATCAAGATAGAATCTGTTGTCGATCGGTTAAAAGATCTGGGCACGTTACCCTGGGGTGGTTACGCGGAAAAACCAGTTAGAGCTATAAAGAGCCACCTTGGATCGATCTGTCGACATCTTGATTGGCTCACCGATCGATACAATTGGCAGCAGCAGGACAGTCTTAAGCTTCATCTCGCGATGAGCGATGCGACCATTACCGGTGAAAGTGGTGCTCTTTACCAGCTAGAAAAGCAGTGGGCCACTGTGGTGAAGCTTAGCGGTGCAGCGATTGAAAAAGGAGCGGTCAAACAGGATCGCATGTTAGGCAGTTGGCCAAAACACCTTCTCTTAAATGCCTGCTTAGGGCCTACGACCACTTATTTTATTGGTCCTGATGCTGTGACCCATCTTAAAGTGGTTGAGTCTCAAGAGGCGATCCGGTTGCTTGAAGCCTTAGATCAAGCGCGTCGAGAGATGCTTGAAAGTCCCAAACCGATTGCGGCTAGAACCTCGCTTGCTCTGTTAAATAAGGGCGAGTCACAGGCTGCCACTCAGTTTGAGGGTGAGTTCACCTTTAATGAACGGCAACGTGAGCCTGAATTGGCTCAACTCTGGGAGAGTTTTGAACAGATCAAAGAGGCTGGGTTAGCGGATTTTGCGGCGCGCCTCTACTCGCCACTAATTGAATACAGTGATATCTGGCGTGAGGGTAGCCGATGACCCCTATATCACTGAACCCACTAGAGTTCCCATTCTCGGGCGCATCCTTGATCGAAGCGAGTGCGGGTACTGGTAAAACCTATACCTTGGCGGCCCTCTACGTTCGCTTGGTGCTGGGACATGGCGGTGATCAGGCTTTCAAAAGAGAGCTACTGCCACCCGAAATTTTGGTCGTAACCTTTACCAATGCCGCGACACTCGAATTGCGAGACCGTATTCGCAGTAACTTAAGCACGACTGCGCGGGTGTTTAGGGAGCTAGAGCAGAGTGACGATCACTTTACCTCTGCATTAATGCAGAGTTATCCCCCTGAGGAGTGGGAAGGCTGCGCATTGAAATTGGAACGTGCCGCTGACTGGATGGATGAAGCAGCAATTTTCACCATTCATGGTTGGGCACAGCGCATGCTGACAGCGCATGCGTTCGACTCTAATACTCTGTTTGATCTACAACTGGGTGATGATGGCTTGGCCCAACTCGAAGAGGCGTGTCGAGATTACTGGCGTATTCACTGTTCGGTGTTGGAGCCCAGAGTGGCTGAACAGATAGGGACTCTCTTGAAGTCACCAGAGGCTCTCTACGGTTGGATCTATCGATCACTGTCAAGCGATGCCAAACTGCACTGGAAAGGGGAACCTCTTGATAAGAGTGTTGATCCTCGCACTGTCGCTCAGTCCATCAATAAGTGGCTTAACGACTTAGAGAGCTGTAGCACTAAGCTGCTGACTATTTGGCGGGATCACATTGATGAGATTGAAGCATCACTGAGAGGCCAGTTTGAGGCCAAACACTTTAATGGTGGGCGAGTTAAAGAGCCTGGTTTCAGTGATCAGCTTCTGGCGATGCGACAGTGGGCCATTGATGGAGAGGTGCCTGACAGTCCGGATTCACTGATTCAATATTTGACCTTTGAAGGCAAACTAAACAAAGGCAAGCCTCTGCCTGATCACCCAGCAGTGGATCTACTTTCTGCCTATACAGACCGTCTTCAGCGTCGTCCAAAACTCGAACCCATTTTATTGCACGCCTTAGACTGGGTATCAGAGCGTTTTACGCTGCTCAAAGAGAGCACAGGTGCCCTCGATTTTGATGATCTTTTAGTCCTTCTAGAGAGGGGGCTTAAAGGGCCACTGGGGAGTAACTTAGCTTCCAGAGTCCGTACACAGTATCCAGTCGCGTTGATAGATGAGTTTCAAGATACCGACCCACTGCAGTTCAGTATATTCAGTACGCTTTATCAAAATGTTGATGATTGCGCGTGGATCATGATTGGAGATCCAAAACAGGCCATCTACAGTTTTAGGGGGGCTGATATTCATACCTATCTCGAGGCGAGAGAGGGGAGCCAAGATAAACTCTATACCCTTGGCACCAACTATCGTTCGAGTGAATCGGTCATTTCTGCGGTTAATGGACTCTTTGTCGATGCTGATCTCAAAGAGAAGGGGGCTTTTCTCTTCAGAGACGTCCATGGTGTGAATCATCTGCCGTTTTATCCGGTTAACGCCAACGGCTTAAAGAGCAGCCTAACCTCAAATAATCAGAGGCTCGATGGTCTACATCTGTTCTGCTTGGACGATGGCGAGTGCATTAATAAGCCTCGTTATCATCAAGCGCTGGCCACTCATACCGCAAGCAAAATCGCCTCGTTACTGAACCGGTCAGATGCTGGCGAACTATCAATGGGTGATGAGCCTATACAGCCTGACGATATTGCCGTGCTAGTGAGAAATTTCACTGAAGCTAAAGTGGTAAGAACAGCACTCGATCAATCAGGTATCTCTTCAGTCTATCTGTCTGATAAAGAGAGTGTGTTTGAGTCACAAGAGGCGGAAGATCTTTGGCGAATTCTAAATGCCATAGCTCATCCACGGTCAAAATCGTTAATCATGGCTGCGTTAGCCTCGCCGGTTCTCTGCTTAACACGTGACCAACTCTTGCATCTGAATCAATCTGAGTCTGAGTGGGTCGATATTAGTCAGATCTTTGTTGAGCTCAATCAGATCTGGAAGCGAACTAATATTGCGGCCGTCATTCGAGCTCTGATCACCGAGTTTGATCTACCTCGTAAATTGAGAGCGACTCGAGGCAATAGGGTAGAGAGAAGTTTAACGAATCTATTGCACCTGGCTGAATTGCTTCAGAAACAGGTATCGGTTGTGAATGGTGAGCTGGGTATTATTCGTTACCTAGGCGAGCAGATCGTCAATCCGAGCGGTACAGGTGAGGAGCAGCTCATTCGCATGGAATCGGACTCCGGGCGAGTTCAAGTCATCACCATGCACAAATCCAAAGGGCTAGAGTATCCGATTGTATTTATCCCCTTTGGTGTCAGCAGCCAGTCCATAAAGGTGAGTGATAAGGGCTTAACCTATCGTCTTAATGGGCAAAAAGTTCAAGAACTGAATAAAGATACTCAGAAACACGAGAAGCCACTCAGTGAACGGGAGATGCTTGAAGAGGAGGTGCGGCTAATGTACGTCGCACTCACTCGAGCAAAATATGCCTGTTGGATAGGCTTGGGTGCCGTTGACGGTTTTGAGAAGTCCGCAATGGCAAGCCTTCTTGGAATCAACGAGGCACTTCCCAAAAAACCGTCCAAAGAGGATCTCTACGACGCACTCAGCCAGGCCATTCTTAATTTGGGCCAGCGAGATGGGGTTTTTCTTGAATCGGTCTCTGATCAAGTTGAACAAAGAGAGGTTAAAACGAATCGTCTGTTCTCACCTGAATGCCAGCGATTAACTCAACCTGTTAATTGCGAATCTTGGTGGATGACCAGTTACTCTGCCATCGCAAGTCGCACTCAATCTCATGCAGTCGACTCTAAGATCGAAGAGAATTTGTTGGATCAATCGATTACTGAAACGGAGCCGTTCGATCATTTAATTCGTTTTGATCAAGCCAAGCCCGGAACCATTCACGCCTTTGAGCGTGGGGCGATTCCAGGTAATTTTTTGCATGAAGTATTAGAGCGAGCAGCAGAGCAGAGTTTTTCTCAAACCGCGACCCATCCCGAACTCATAAAGAGTGCCGTATGCATTGAGCAACAGCCAAGTCGATGGCATCAGAATGGATTGATGATAGAGCAATGGCTTGAATCGATGCTATCCACACCTATTGATCTTGGCTTTGAGCTGACACTTGCAGGCTTATCTCACTACCAAGCTGAGATGGAGTTTATCTTCAGTGCCCATCATCTCTCTGTCGCGGAACTGGATCAGCTCTGTATTGAGTCAATCTATCCTGAGTTAGAGCGGCCGAGATTGGAACAGCAGACGATCAATGGCCTGTTAAAAGGGTTCATTGATCTTACATTTGAAGTGAATGGGCAGTACTGGGTATGTGATTATAAATCCAACTGGCTAGGACCTGATGCCTCCCATTACACTGAGTCTAAGATGCAAGAGGCGCTGGTGGAGCATCGTTATGATCTGCAGTTGATGATCTACCTGCTCGCCCTGCATCGACAGCTGTTGGCCCGCGATGTTGAATATAGAGAGAATCCAGTCAAAGGATTTAATGAGAAAGTGGGCGGGGCACTCTACCTCTATCTTCGTGGCGTGCCAGAGGGAGAGGGGTGTTTAGCAATCAAGCCAAGCTATGAACAGATCGAGCGTTTGGATCAGTTGTTTAAACAGGGAGCAGACAGTGCAGCAAGTTGATTTATGGTCTGACTCAAACACTGATTTGAATCTAAATCAGATCTTAGAGCTTTGGTTGGAAGCAGGTTGGATTCGTTCTATTGATATGGAACTCGCACTTCACCTATCGGAACTGTATGACAATCAATCGGCATGGGCGGGTTTAGCCTTAGTCTTAGTCAGTCATCAGCTAGGGCGTGGGCACAGTTGTGTCGATGTTCACTCCCTCTATAAGGATCCTGATCGTTACCTGGCACTTCCACCGGAGTTTGCAAAATTAGCCGGTATACCTTTACCCAGTGAGCTGTTTAAGCAATTAACAAAGAGTGAGTGGCTTGACGCAGTTCATCAGAGTCCGTTGATGGGCCTGCCCGATGAGAATACCCCCCTAATATTTGATCATGAGCGTCTCTACTTAAGGCGCATGTGGCAGGTAGAGTCTCGCGTTGCAGAGCGGTTAAAACAGCGTCTATCGAAACCCTCCAGCAACACGGACTCGTTAGAAAAGTATCTGAACCAACTGTTTCCGAACGATGACGCCAGCATTGATTGGCAGCGAGAGGCCTGTGCAAAGTCTGCAATTAAGCGTTTTTCAGTTATTACCGGTGGTCCAGGTACCGGTAAAACGACGACAGTGGTTAAATTGCTGGCGCTACTAAAACGTCTAGCGGATGACCAAGGTGATACCTTTGACATTGCACTTGCAGCGCCAACTGGCAAAGCGGCGGCACGTTTGTCATCCTCAATTGGGAGTGCACTTGAGCGCCTTCCAGAAGGTTTTGGAGAGGGGTTACACGCTCAAGTTGATACGGTCCACCGACTCATTGGTGTCTCTTCGGCTGGTCGAAGAAATCGTTATCATAAGGGGCATACTTTGGCGGTTGATCTGTTGATTGTAGATGAAGCATCCATGTTGGATATTGAGCTGTTCGATGCGCTGCTTGATGCATTGAGTGATCGCACACAGCTTATTCTATTAGGCGATAAGGATCAGTTAGCCTCAGTTGAGGCAGGCTCTGTCTTGGCAGACCTCTGCCGTGTTGAGAGTGATACAAACCCAGAAGGCTTTGTTAGCCAACTTAAAATCAGTCACCGCTTCAACAGTGAGTCTGGCATTGGTCAGCTAGCCAAGGCCGTCAACCAGGGGTCTTTAACTGACTACCAAGCTGTTTGGCGACAGACCTACAGCGATATTCACTATCAAACGGGAGCTGACCTGCGTCAGCAGATCGCTGATCGAGTCTTAAGTAGCGATCCACAGATACCGGGTTATACGAGCTACTTAGGAAAACTCACTCAGCCATGTTGCGACCCACTTGAGGTGCTTAGGCTGTTTGACCACTTTAGGTTATTGACCCCTCTGCGTCGCGGACCAGAGGGTGTTGAATCGCTTAACCATATTTGTGAGACCCTATTAGCCAGAAAAGGGCTAATCGATCTGAGTCAAGAGTGGTATATCGGCCGTCCAGTAATGGTTACTGCCAATGATTACGCGGTAGGTCTAGCGAACGGAGATGTGGGTGTCTGTTTAGAGCGAGAGGGCAAGCCTAGTGTGGCGTTTATCAACGAATGCGGAGATGCGGTACGATGGATCGACCCCCTTCGTTTAGAGTCGGTAGAGACGGCTTACGCCATGACGGTGCACAAATCACAAGGCTCGGAGTTCAAGCACGTTGCGTATCTGTCACCTAGTCGAGCGAATCCTGTACTGAGTAGAGAGCTTCTCTACACCGCCATTACACGTGCCAGTTCACAATTTACTCTTATCGAGATGAACAGCAGTGTGACACAGCAGACAATCAGTACACAGACCGATAGAGCCAGTGGGCTTTATCATCGCTTAACCGATTAAAGGGCTAATTCAATCTCTTCTAAAGAGGGAATAGCATCCGCTGTCCCTGGGCGTGTCACCTGTATCGCCGCACCGGTAACCGCAAAGTGAAGTGATGCTTTAAGATCCCCGGTTTGGTCATAGCGCGCGAGGAAAAGCCCCAGAAATGTGTCACCGGCCCCGGTCGTATCAACGGCGTCGACAGTGGGTGAGGGCAGTATAAACTCATCCTCTGAGCCTATATATCGAACACCACGACTACCCAGTGTCACTAGAATATGATCAACGCCGCACTCTTTAATCGGGCGGTTCAATGCGCGCTCTAAATCCTTGGCCTCAATCTCATTGACGACCAACATATTGATTAACGGGAGCATCACTAGGGTCTTATCTGCGTCGAAGGGAGCTGCTGAATAGCAGAGCTTCATCCCTTTAGCCTTTGCGCATTTCATGAAGTGTTCAGTTTGCGAGGTCTCGTTTTGACAGAGCGCCCAATCAGACGCGGTTGCATCCTTTAAGCCCTCATCTACCATCTGTTCGGTAATAGCAAAGTTAGCACCTGGGTAGACAAGGATTTGATTCTCAGCCGACTCTTCATCGACCATAACAATGCCATGACCTGTTGGCGTTTCCGACATAAATAGGTGGGTCGTATCGATATTTAACGCTTCTAATTGGTCGAAGTATCGTTTATCTGCAGGGTGCATCGCACCTATATGCTTAACGCGACCACCCGCTTTAGCAATGGCAACACTCTGGTTGGCACCCTTGCCACCCAACCCCTGTGTAAAGTTATTGGCTGCGAGTGTTTCACCCGGCCTAACTAGGTGGGGCAGTGAGTAGAAGTAATCTATGTTGACTGAGCCTAGGTTGTAAATGGCCATTCACGAATCCTTAATGAGTTCAGCCAACGATATCTAAAAACCTACTTAGTGCAAAGCTTTTGAGTCAATGCAGCGACTCGGCGACCAAAAATTAGGATCACAGAGAAGGCAATCGGCCAAGCAACCAGATAAGCGTAGCCCCAACGAGCCATAAAACCTTCATCTAAACCGGTATTCACCGTGGTAATCACAAAGGTCATGATCGTTACCATCACCAGAGACATTAACACTGATTGAACAAGAGGAGCGCGTTTTTTAGGAAACATAGATAAGCCTATTAATTAGTAAATTCTAATATTGGCAATGATACGGGATTAGCTTGTAAATATTAAGAGCAGAATTCTACATATCTAAGAGATTAAGACCTACTTAAACAGTTAAATGCTCAATAGCTTTAATTTTCAAGATAAGAGAAAATATAGGCTAATAGATACAAATGGAGCCTAAGGGTGGAAAACCAAGAAACCCCGTCAACCTACCAACAACTGCGTACCGATATTTTAGAGGGCAATATAGAGCCTGAATCGAAGTTATCGATTGCTGTCTTAGCTAACCGTTATGGATCCAGTGCGGCTCCGGTTCGTGAGGCACTCTCAAGGCTCGCCGCAGAGGGGTTGGTAACTCGTCGTGGTCAGCGTGGTTATTGGGCTGCACCTATTTCAGCGGATGAGTTTGTTGAGGTGAGTCGTCTGCGGGAAATGCTTGAAGTGGATGCTTTTAAGCAGTCGATCAAGCTAGGTGATCTCGATTGGGAGGCGGCCATTGCAGGAGCACGCCACCGCGAATTAGCGGTTAAGTCACAGTCTGCTGGGCAAGAAGATGATCAGGTACTTGCGCGTACTCGTGAGAATCGCCGTTTTCACATGGCACTCATTAGCGCCTGTCCCTCTGAGTGGCAGTTACGCTTCATATCGACGCTGTATGATCAGGGTGAACGCTTTCGCCGTTTGGCATTAACCAGCCAGCCATTGAATCAACCATCAGGTAAAGATGAACACGAAGAGCTTATGAATGCCGCATTTGCGCGAGATATTAAAACGGCTACAGAACTGCTTAGACTGCACATCCGTTCATCCAATGAGAAGGTGATGAATACGCTCTTTCCAGAGCGGTAAAAGCAAGTCGCGGTTTGTCGCTTCGCTCCAATTCGCTTCTACAGAAGAGCTACGTAGATAATTTTTTCCGAAGTCCTACTGTAGGAGCGATCTCAGCCCAGCTGAGACCGCGAAAATAATCCGAATCATTTCGGCAAGAAAAAAGCGCCAACAGGCGCTTTTTTAGACCATCACGCAGAATCAATCTTTAGGCACAAGAAGCTGTACACCAGCCGCAGTGTTTGATATTGGAGCGATCAAGACGTTAACCAACTCATCAACAGGGCCAGAACAAGCACCGCGCATTGCTAACCACATGGCGAGCTCGACACCCTGTGCACCGGCAATTTCCGTGAGTTCATCATTGGTGTAGTGGGTCAGTGACTCTGGATCAGTGACCAGTTTATCCATACACATCTGGTCGAACTCAGTATTTAGGTAGCCTGCACGCTCGCCATCTAGCTGGTGCGATAGACCGCCAGTACCCAGAACAACAACTGTCTGGTCACTATCCCAAGAGCGAATGGCATCACCTATCGCTTTACCAAAAGCATATGAGCGTGATGGTTTAGGCATAGGGTGACGTTCACAGTTAATGGCGATGGGAATCACCTTAGTGCCTTTGTAGGTATGGCCTGGGTAGAGGACAGACATAGGAACTGTCGCGCCGTGATCCACTTTGATGTCCTGACAGACAGTTGGATCAAAGTCGTTTTCGATCAGGTGGTTAACGATGTGCCAAGATAGATCTGATTCACCGGTTAGAGGTGGGATTGGTTTGATACCCCAGCCTTCATCAGCGTTGTGGTACTCGTCTGCACAGCCGATAGAGAAGGTTGGCTTTTTGTCTAAGAACATCTCTAGACCGTGATCGTTGTAGAACAGTACAGCGATGTCTGGCTTGTTCTCGTTGATCCATTCGCGAACTGGTACATAAGCAGCAAATAGGTCTTTCCAGTAAGGGGTGTCCTCAATGCCGCGATCAACCGCAACACCAATAGCAGGAACGTGTGATGTGCCAATAGCACCTAAGATTTTAGCCATTCGTTTTGCCCACTCCCTGACTGTCTAAATAAGCTTGGAACTCTTCAGTCGTCTGGCCGGTCATGATGCCGCCAACGTCCTGTACGTTAAGGCCAAGCGTGCCTGCAAATTTTGCAAGGTAGTAGATACTGCCGCCATTACGTAGTAGAGCGATGATGTCGCGCTTCAGGATCGCCTCTTTCTGTGCAGGGGTCAGCTTAAACTTATCGCAGTAAGCCGCTTCGTCTTGACGAAACTCTTCGCGACAGCTCTCCTCGTTGAAAGAGAAACACATCTTATTAAGGTTGTAGCCGAGTTTTGCTGCTACGCCATCAAATTTATATGTTCCTTCAATGATCGGTTCAATCATAAGAACTCCTTATCGTTCCCAGTACAAACGCATTGGGTTATCGATCAATAGTTTACGCTGTAGCTCTTCAGTTACGGCGATCTGTGGAATCACATCAACCAGTGCACCATCATCAGGTGTGTGTGATTTCATGTTCGGGTGCGGCCAGTCTGTACCCCAAAGTACGCGATCTGGGAAAGCTTCAACGAGTGCACGCATGAACGGCACAACGTCAGAGTAGTCCGGTGCCTGTAGCGTCAAACGCTCAGGACAGCTGACTTTCGTCCACACCTTATCGTTGTTACGCATTAGATCCATGAAACGCTGGAAGTCAGGGTGATCAACACCATTAGCCACGTCTGGGCGACCCATGTGGTCAACCACGATGGTTGTGTTTAGCTCGTTAAGGAACGGGATTAGATCTTCTAGATCTGGCGCTTCAAAGTAGACAACGATGTGCCAGCCTAATGGTTTGATCTTCTCAGCGATCGATAGGAACACCTCTTTAGGGGTTGTATCGACTAGACGTTTCACGAAGTTAAAACGAACACCGCGGACACCCGCTCTGTCCATCGCTTCAAGTTCTTCTACCGTGATCGCTGGGTCAACGACCGCTACACCGCGTGCTAGATCGCCCGCAGTCTCAAGTGCGTCAACCAGTGCTGCATTGTCTGTACCGTGACAAGAAGCCTGAACGATCACGTTACGACTGAAACCAAGGTAATCACGCAGAGCAAAGAGTTGATCTTTTGATGCATCGCAAGGTGTGTATTTACGCTTGGGGTGGTAGGGGAATTTATCCGCAGGACCAAATACGTGGCAGTGAGCATCCACAGCACCAGCAGGCGCTACAAAGTCAGGCTTTTTAGGGTTGTCGTGAAACGGGCGGTAATCTGCATCCATGATCTTTATTCCTAATTATTCAGCGAAAACTTCGCCATCAAATAGTTTTCGCGCTGTGCGTAATAGTGCAGCGCTTTTCGGTTGGCCATCCTGATCGATATCAATAACAACCGTCATTTCTCCGATCGGGTGCTCAACGGCTAAGGTTTTTCTATTGCCTTCAGGTAGGGTGGCTACTGAAGCGGCAGGAGAGTTCGGCAAAATGGCTGCGGTAGCAACGCTGACTGCACCCAATACACCGATAGAAGCGTGGCAACGATGCGGGATAAACGTACGAGTCGATAGAGCACCACCGTCTTTCGCTTCACTGACCATGCTCATCTTAGGTACAGACTTCTCAGTCACATCGCCAAGATTCATCATTGGGCCCGCTTGTAGGCGTATCGCTTCAAGCTTGGCGCGAAGGTCGCTATTAGCCTCTAACTCTTCACGAGACTCGCTGCCACTAATTCCCATGTCTGATGCTCGCATCACGACAACCGGCATGCCGTTATCGATCAGGGTGCATTCAACACCGTCGATCAGATCAACTGCGTTACCGGTAGGAAGAAGGGCGCCACAAGATGAACCCGCTGTATCAAGGAACTCTAGAGGGACCGCAGCCGAAGTGCCTGGTACGCCATCAATCTTTGAGTCGCCTTTATAGGAAACCTGGCCGTTTGGTGTAGCTACTGTCGCGATAGCGATCTGGCCCGTGTTCTCCATAAAGATACGAACCTGAGTCTCATTGCCCGTTGCTTGAACTAGGCCACGCTCAATGGCGAAGGGACCGATACCTGCCAAGATATTGCCACAGTTCTGCGCATCGGTAACGATTGCTTGATCAACAAATACCTGTAAAAAGAGGTAATCGACATCGGCGTCGTCACGATCAGAAGCGCTAACAACGGCAACTTTCGAGGTCAGTGGGTCAGCACCACCGAGACCATCAATCTGGCGTGGATCTGGAGAGCCCATCATGCCTAAAAGAAACGCGTCTCGTGCGGCAATTTCTGAAGGTAGGTCGCTTTTTAAGAAGTAACCGCCTTTAGATGTACCGCCGCGCATCCACATGCAGCGAATGCCATTAGACATACTTAAGGCCTTTCTCTTCTAGACGAGGGCGCATGTTGTAGATATCAAGACCTAGTTCACCATTGGCCATACGAACGCGCTTCTCCTCTTCGCGAGCTTCACGCGCTAGGGCCTCTTTAAGAACCTCTTCGGCCTCGTCGCGGCGAACAACACATACGCCGTCATCGTCAGCAACGATGATATCGCCTGGGTAGATCAATGCCTCAGCACAGACCAGTGGGATATTCACTGAGCCTAGAGTCTCTTTGATGGTGCCTTTGGCGTAAACCGCTTTAGACCAGACTGGGAAATCCATCTCTTTAAGGATCGCAGTATCACGAACACCGCCGTCAATGATAAGGCCCTGTACGCCGCGCGATTTCGCTGAGGTCGCCAGTAGGTCACCAAAGAAGCCATCAACAGAAGGTGAGGTGGGTGCAAATACCATGATGTCGCCGGGTTTACACTGCTCAATAGCTACGTGCATCATCCAGTTATCACCGGCAGCACCAGAGATGGTCACTGCACTGCCTGCAATAGAGCGACCAGAGTAGATTGGGCGCATGTAGTGGGCTAATAGACCACGACGACCCTGAGCTTCATGAACGGTTGCAACGCCCAATTTAGCAAGACCTGCGATTACTTCTGAATCAGCTCGTTCAATATGTTGAACAACTACGTTCTCTGCCATGTTCCTCTCCTTAAACCTTCAAGCGACTGAATACACGTTGAGCATTGCCAGAGAAGATCATCTCTTTCTGCTCAGCATTCACTTTGGTTGTCGCGTCGATGTATTGTTTAGTGTCATCGAAGTAGTGACCCGTCTCAGGATCGATTCCACGAACCGCACCGATCATCTCAGACGCAAACAGAATGTTTTCAGTTGGAATAACGTCCAGAAGGCAGTCGATCCCTTTTTGGTGGTAGACACAGGTATCAAAGAAGACGTTATTCAAAACGCGCTCTTCTAGCTCAAAACCTTTATCCAATGCCATACCGCGGAAACGACCCCAGTGGTAAGGAACTGCACCACCGCCGTGAGGGATGATGATCTTAAGCGTTGGGAAGTCTTTAAATACATCAGACATCATCAGTTGCTGGAATGCAGTGGTATCTGCGCCTAGGTAGTGTGAACCCGTCGTATCAAAGTTGTGGTTGCAGGCAGCTGATACGTGAATCATCGCAGGGATGTCGTACTCACACATCTTCTCGTAGATAGGGTAGAACTCACGAGCCGAAAGACGACTGCCGTTCCAGTGGCCACCTGATGGATCTGGGTTAAGGTTGATACCAATAAAGCCCATCTCTTCAACGGTACGTACGATCTCTGGTACAGACTTAGCAGGATCAACACCCGGTGACTGAGGAAGCTGTGCCACAGGGACAAAGTTCTCTGGGAATAGGTCACAAACACGACGAATGAGGTCGTTTTGGTTTTCAGTCCAGAACTTAGAGGTGTGTTCATTACCCACATGATGAGCCATCCAGCTGGCACGCGGTGAGAAGATAGTCAGATCAGTGCCACGCTCTTGCTGAAGTTTTAACTGATTATTGATGATCGACTCGCGGATCTCATCATCAGTAACACCAAAGTCGCCTTTTTCACCGACAAAATCTGGATTCTTTTCTACTTCTGCTTTTTGAGCTTCACGCCAAGCGCCAACACCAGGTGGTGTGGTTGTGTAGTGACCATGGCAATCAATAATCATGTCTCAAACGTCCTTTTATAATGAATTGGATTTCTATGTTTCTATCCTCTCTATATCGTCTTTTTTAAGCTATTTAGTTTTTACTTTTTAGGTATTTGTTTTTGATATAGGTATTTAAATCACATCGGGTTACAATGACCCTCATGTTCAAGAATCTTCCTAACATACGACATCTTCGGGTATTCATTGAGGTCTCCAATGCAGGAGGCATAAGTCAGGCTGCAGAGCGTGTCTTTCTCTCTCAACCCGCTATGACTCAAGCTATTGCAAAGTTAGAACGCTTGCTCGGAGTAAAGCTGTTTGAGCGTCAGTCCAGTGGTATGTATCTGACGGAAGCGGGTGAAATCTGGGAGGCTAGGGTGAATAGCGCCTTTGCTGTCCTAAGGCTGGGTCTGGCCGATGCGCTGTCGTCTATGTCGAATCGTCGAATGGAGACCATTGAACGCATCATGACCCAGCTGACGACGACCCAATTAAAAGCACTTGTCGCGGTTACTGATGCACAAAACTACAGTGTTGCAGGTCGAAATCTGGGTGTATCACAATCGTCACTTCATCGATCAGCTCGTGAACTTGAGTCACTCATGGGGCTGTCGCTGTTCGAAAAGACCAGTACCGGCATTGCGGCAACACGAGCGGCCAAAGTGTTCTCTAAATCAACCAAGTTGGCCATTTCAGAGATTCATCAAGGACTTCAAGAGTTATCAGGCCTTGGTGATGGTCGTGAAGTGGGGCGGATGCGCATCGGCAGCATGCCATTAGCACGTACCTCGCTGCTGCCCAAAGCGATAAATGAATTTACCAAAGCTTATCCTGGTATCACTTTAGAGTTGGTCGATGGGCCCTATGAAGATCTTTTAGCCCATATACTTCAGGGGGATGTGGATCTTTTGGTCGGTGCGTTGCGTTTCCCGATCCCAACCAGTGATATCGTTCAAGAAGAACTCATAGCGCCTCCATTAGCGATTGTGGCACGCAAAGGGCATCCCGCTCTTAATATCGATCAGATTACCCGTGAGGACCTCCTCAACTATGGTTGGGTTATCCCTAGAAGTGGTGCACCAACCCGCAATCTCTTTGAAGAGCTCATCCTGCAAGGTGAGGAGAGAGAAGGTCTATCCATCGTCGAAACCAGTTCCCATGTGTTAATTCGAGAGCTGTTACTTGGGGGTGATCGACTCACGTTAATCTCTCAGCATCAGTTGGAGTTTGAGTTATCCAAAGGGGATTTGGCGGTGCTGCCTTTTGAGATGTCAGGTACAAAACGCCCCATCGGCATTACCCGTCGCAGCTCATGGAACCCCACTAATGCCCAGCAAAAATTTATCGATCTACTGCGGCTGGCCGTATCTTAGAAGCGGTTTGCTCTAAACTTGCATTCACATTTTTGAATGACGTCTAGAATTTTTAACGGTTCTATGAAAGATCCATTTTGATAATCTTAGGGACAATATTTATCCATTCGAATTAGGGAGACACTAATGAGAGTTTGTGTTGCAGGCGCTATGGGCGCTTTTGGTCTAAAACACTTAGATGCATTGAGTAACATTGAAGATGTTGTTGTGACGTCAGTGGTTGGTACTAAACCTGATGCCATTGCTGAGTTTGCTAAAGAGCGTGGAATCGCACACGCAACAACAGATCTTGCTGAATCACTGGCACGTGATGATGTTGATGCGGTCATTCTTGCAACACCGACTCAAATGCACGCTTCACAGTCTATTCAGTGTCTTGAAGCAGGCAAGCACGTCATGGTTGAGATTCCGATGGCGGATAACATTGAAGACTCAATCAAACTGGTTGAGACACAAAAGCGCACGGGTTTGGTAGCCATGTCGGGTCAGACTCGCCGCTTCAACCCAAGCCACCAGTGGATTCATAACAAAATCCAAGCGGGTGAGCTGAAGATTCAACAGATGGATGTTCAAACTTACTTCTTCCGTCGTTCTAACAAGAACGCTCTGGGTAAGGCGCGCTCATGGACGGATCACCTGCTTTGGCACCACGCTTGTCACACCGTGGATCTATTCCAGTACCAGACTGGCGAGAAGTGTACAAAAGTACAAGCGATGCAGGGCCCAATTCACCCAGAACTTAACATTGCAATGGACATGTCGATTGGTATGAAGTCAGAGAGCGGTGCACTGTGTACACTCTCTCTATCTTTTAATAACGACGGTCCATTTGGTACTTTCTTCCGTTACATCTGTGACAAGGGTACCTACATCGCCCGTTACGATGATTTGGTAGATGGTAACGAGAACCCAATTGATCTCTCTGGCGTTGCTGTTTCGAACAACGGCATCGAACTTCAGGATCGTGAATTCATTGCGGCGATTCGCGAAGGTCGCGAGCCAAACTCAAGCGTTCAGCAGGTATTGCCAGCAATGGAGACACTACACCAGCTAGAGCAGCTTTTGGATTAAGTGTTAGCTTATCGTTAAAAAGGCCGCTGTTGCGGCCTTTTTGTTGTCTTATGTTTCTGGAAGACGCTGAGAGAGCAGGTGACAGGCTGAAGGCCAGTCACTGGCACGAAGATGTCAAGGCAAGCACCGGTGACTGGCTATCAGCCTGTCATCCGCCCTCAAATTACGCTCCGGTCTACAGCACAAACGCCAAAACAGTGTTCAGCGTCGCATAGGACGCGACCGTAGTCAGCAGCAATGAGCTGGAAGCCGTCTTTGCTGCGCCATAAGGTGCAGCGAGAATAGGGTAGATGGTGAACATGGGTGAAGCGGTGATGACAATTAGAGCTATCTGCCATTGTCGATCAAAGTCCCACCAGAGGGTAATCAGCAGAAGGGCTAGAGCAGGTTGAATCAACAGTTTTGCCCCTGCAATCATTCCTAAAGTACTCAAATCATCGCGAATAGAGTTTCCTACTAAAGATCCTCCAATAACGATCAGTGCTGCGCCACCAGCCGCTTTTGCGAGCACCCCTAAGCTTTCGTCGATGAACAACGGCAGTTGAAAGCCGCTCAACGATAAAATTAAGCCAACCGCTATTGCGATGAGTATCGGGTTGTTGATCAGGCGTTTAAAAATTGAGCTTAGTGAGCCTAACAGCGTTTTGTCTTTATGATCAGCTGAGAAGTACTCAGTAGTCAGGAGCGCTAACGGAAGCACCACTAGGTTTTCGACCAGTATACAGACAACTAATACTTGAGCGGCCATATCGGGCATGACCTGCAGCAGAATAGGGTAGCCAACAAAAATACTGTTGGGCATAGCGGCCCCAATGGCTAATGCTGATGACTGTTTAGCATCACCCTGTCTGACGCTCCGAATCAGACCCAACGAAATGAAGAAGGTAGCGACTGCGGCAATAGCATAAATCGATACGTAATCGCTATTAAAGATATCAGCAGGGCTATTCTTAGATAGATTGCCGACAATGATCGCCGGTATGCAAAAAACCAAAACAAAGCGGGCTATCCCAGGGATAGCCTCCTTAGACAGTGCGTTATATTTAACGGCTAAAAACCCAATAGCCATTAACGTAAAGAGCGGTGCGGTAATCCCGAGAACGTTCATCATCTAAACCTGTCATCAAAGAGGTTCTATCTTATCGAGCCCTGAGACTTGGTGGTAGCGATTCGCCCCTGATTACCATAAAATCAATAATCTATTCGAAAAAGTGATGGCTAATGCAAGTTCGAGATTACAACCGCAGTAACTGGTTCAAGAACCGTCGATGCCTGTTTAGGTTGCTGATTAATGCGTTGCTGTTGATATCATTAGCACTTTCACTTTTATCTCTGCTTCAGCAGCTTTTCACAGATTCATTGACGGGCTCCTACTTTTACCCGCTCACTCTCTCTTTGTTAGTCATCCAATATTTTGTGCACCGTATTCATTTAAGCTGGGGTGGAGCTGTAGCTTTCCTTACTATGGGAGCTGGTTCAATATCGCTAGCCTTAGTGTCGGATGATATAGCATTAGCCTATTTGTCAGGTGCGCTTTTGCCAGTATTGCTTCGCTTTGTATTGGCTCAAAAATGGGTATTACTCTTCATACCTATCTGGCTCTCTCTCCTCTTATTTATTCACTCCTATCGAGTACAAGAGGAGCTGATTTCTGAGCTCTATACCCATCTAATAACGCTCTCTTACTCCTTGCTGGTCTATGGTTCAGTAGCGGTGCTGTTTAATCGTATCTACTCTCTTGTTTTTTATAAAGAGTGTAAAGAAAACAGCGACTTAACGTCTGAATTTATAGACAATTATCAAATTCATCAGCATTTTGATTGGCTCAAAAATAAGAATCCTGACGGTGTTGTAAGAGTCTATGGTGTCTACATTAAAAATATCTTGGATAGTGTAGGAAAAAGTTCAGAAAGTTCGATTGAATTTAAAGAGAGCGTTACTCAATTTAATCAGTTGTTAAGGGAAGTTTGTCCTGCAGGTGCATCCATTGGCAGGCTTGATAATGGGGTTTACGTTCTGATGTCAGAGCGACGGTTTTGGGACGCATTTGAGCGTGGACTTCGTCAGTTAAAAAAAGAGGCAACGGATCTCTCGCCGATTGTTGTTTCAACCGATACCCCTAATGACTCAACTGATCTGGATAGTGCACTGCATAACTTGGATACAGTATTTGTGCGTGCCACCAAAGAGAAAACAGATTTTGCTCGATTCAATTTGAAAGATCGTGATCATCTTAACGGCCAAACAGATATTCAATCTTATGAAGTCTCTCAGGCATTTGCTAACCATGAGATACAGATGTTCTTTCAGCCTAAGGTCGATATTAAAGATAACAATAGACTGGTAGGTGCGGAGGCACTGGTCCGCTGGATTCACCCTGAGAAAGGTTTGCTAACACCAAAAGATTTTGTCGATCTTCTTGAGTCCTCCCCATACAGGCTTACATTTATAAACAGTGTCGTTGAGCAATCCGCACATTTTTGTGAAACAATGAAACAGTCGGGTCTACCGATCTCGGTTTCATTTAACTTAAGCGCTAATGATCTTCAGGATTTGCGTGTCACCTACGAGTTGAGTCAGGTCCAAGAAAAGTACGGTTTTAGTGCCGGAGAGTTACAGATTGAGCTATCTGAACAGGAGACAGACGTCTCTTTGGATAACTTAAAGCGCTCCTTAGATGCCGTGAAAGAGCTAGGTTATTCAATCGCTTTGGATGATTTCGGTACCGGTATGAGCTCACTCGCCTATTTTCAAAACCTACCCGCCGATACCATCAAACTAGATAGAGCCTTTATCAAAGACATTCATCTAAACCCCTCGTCTGAGCATTTAACGAAAATGGTCGTATATTTGTCCAAAGCGGAGGGGCTGACAGTCGTAGCAGAAGGGGTTGAGAACGCCTCGGAGGCAGACAGACTGCTTAAATTAGGTGTTGATCAGGTGCAGGGGTTCCTATTTGGTAAACCTATGCCGGCTACTGAGTTTCTTCAATATTACGGCTTAGAATTAATTGAAGATGATGTTTAAAAAGCGGCATATATCTTGCTAGCTTTTTATCTAACTGTTTCCAATCGTTAATGGTTTAAACCTAATCTATATGTGGTCTTAATGAATAGAAAAGTCATCACAACAACACCTTACTCTGGTCAGAAACCAGGTACGTCTGGCCTTCGAAAAAAGGTTAAAGTATTTCAGCAAACCAACTACTTAGAGAATTTTGTTCAGGCTGTTTTTGACTCTTTAGAGAGCTGCCAAGGCCAATCACTCGTGATCGGTGGTGACGGTCGTTATTTTAACCGTGATGCGATTCAAACCATCATTAAAATGGCGATCGCCAATGGCTTTGAAACCTTAATCGTGGGTCAAGCAGGAATTCTGTCAACGCCAGCAGCCAGCTGTGTTATCCGTAAATATGGTGCAGTCGGTGGATTGGTGTTGTCAGCCAGTCACAACCCAGGTGGCCCTGATGAAGACTTTGGCATTAAATTTAATCGTGCCAACGGTGGCCCTGCAAGTGAAACCCAGACGGACAGTATTCACCAAACGACGGAAACCATTTCTCGATACTTTACGATTGATGCTGAACCTGTAGATCTTGATAGTGTTGGAGAGGTTAGCATTGGAAATGCGCTGATTAAGGTGATTGATCCTGTCACAGATTATGCCGATCTGATGGAGGAGTTGTTTGATTTTAAAATCATGAAACAGCTCTTGAGCGGTTCAAATTTCACATTTCGTTTCGATGCCATGCATGCCGTGACTGGGCCTTATGCACAAGAGATATTCATCAACCGGTTGGGTGCACCAAAAGAGAGCGTTATTAACGCGATTCCAAAAGAGGATTTTGGTGGTCATCACCCCGACCCCAATCTTGTTCATGCAGCCGAACTGGTCAAACAAGTCAATGAACAAGGGTTAGATTTCGGTGCCGCTTCGGACGGGGACGGCGATAGAAATATGATCATTGGCAACCATTTTTATGTAAACCCTTGTGACAGTTTGGCTGTTTTAGCCGCGAACGCACAAAAGATTCCCGCCTATGAAGATGGATTAAAGGGTGTCGCTCGCTCAATGCCAACCAGTCGTGCAGTTGACCGTGTGGCTGAAAAACTCGGTATCAACTGTTATGAGACTCCTACCGGTTGGAAATTCTTTGGCAACCTGATGGATGATGGCCGTATCAGCTTCTGTGGTGAGGAGAGTTTTGGTACCAGTTCAGATCATGTTCGCGAGAAAGATGGACTTTGGGCTGTTCTATGCTGGATCAATATTCTGGCCGCGACCGGTCAATCGGTCTCTGAACTGGTTAAGGATCATTGGTCTCTATTCGGAAGGGATCTATTTACTCGCCATGACTATGAATCAATCGATTCAGACAGTGCAGCCAATATGATGCAGCAGCTAACAGCCTCTTTAGGTAGTCTTGCAGGAGGGGCATTTGATGGCGTTACCGTGACTCTGGCAGATCAATTCAGCTACTCAGACCCTGTTGACGGCTCCGTCAGTCATAATCAAGGTGTGCGTATATTGTTCGATAACGGAGGTCGTATCGTTGTTCGGCTATCTGGAACCGGCACGGCCGGTGCTACGCTACGTGTCTATCTTGATCAGTTCACTCAGGATGAGTCGATTACTGACACACAAGCAGCTTTGAAACCTTTAATCGAGTTGGCGAATCAGTTGATCGGTATTAAGCAATTTACAGGACGCACAGAACCTGACGTTATTACTTGATAGAAGGTGTGGCCCTATGGATCGCGGTTTGTCGCTGCGCTCCAATTCGCTCCTACAATTTAACGCTCCGTTTGTAGGAGCGAATTGCCCGAAGGGCAAACCGCGACAATTTAACTTTTGGCTCTTTCGATCGCCTGTTCTAGACGATCCTGTCCCCAGAAAGGTTCCCCGTCTACGATGTAGAAGGGGCTGCCAAAGACACCAGCCTCAATGGCTTCGTCAGTCTCTCTGTCCAACTGATCATCTAAGCCTTTTGATTGCTCTAATAGAGCTGAATCAATACCCAGTTCATCGAGAAGTCGAGCTAACACAGCGTCCTCTGCAATATTCAGATCTCTCTGCCATACGGCACTTAAGAGTGCTCGAGCCAAACCTGGCACATCCGACCCTGCATCCCTAACTGCAAGTAGTAGTTTAGAGGCAGGGCGACCATCCACTGGGAAGTACTTTGGCTTGAGGTTAATAGTAATTCCGCGTTGTTTTTGAATCCGAGCGAGTTCAGCTAAACGGTAAGCTTGACGTTGAGGCGATCGCTGAGGAACCGGCACACCCCCAGTTGCAGCAAATAGACGGCCAATATCGAATGGGTGATACACGACCTCAGCGGGTGCTTGTGTATCCAACAGATCACCGGCTAGGCAAGTAAAGGGTGAGATCGGTGACAGGTAGTAATCTATTTTGTGGCTCATCAGTATTTCCCTCTGTTTATTTTGTTACGAAAAATACATCCTTGTGGTTCCTAAAAACCGAACTTTAACTCTCTTGGGTTACGAAAGAGGGGTGTGGTTTTTCATCAATTGGCCAGTGAAGTAGAACAGCCATCAAACCAAAGAAGATACCGGCCCACCAGATGTACTCATAATGGCCATAGGTTTCATAGAGATAGCCACCTAACCAGACGCCAGAGAAGCTACCCACTTGGTGGCTAAAGAATACGAAGCCATATAGGGTGGCCATGTATCGTGTACCAAACATATTCATAACGATGCCGGAGGTTGGAGGAACAGTTGCCAGCCACAGCAGCCCCATGACTGCACTGAAGATAAGTACCGATGTCAGCGTGATAGGGAATATCAAGAAGAGGGCGATCGCAATCGTTCTTCCTCCGTAGATTGCCAACAGTAGCTTCGATCGTGAGTGCTTGCGACAGATATTGCCGGCCCAGAACGCCCCAGCGATATTGAACAGACCAATCAATGAGAGAGACCAAGCACCGACCTGATGCGCGAAGCCTAAATCTGATAAATAGGCTGGCATGTGCGCTGTAATAAATGCGACGTGAAAGCCACAGACAAAGAAGCCAAATACCAGAAGCCAGTAGGATTTGTGACCAGCGGCTAATCGCACTGTTTCAGCAAATCCTTGATCCGTCTCTTTAATGACAGAACTTTTTTTAGCATTCAGAGGAATGGCTAACAACATCATCAATAGTGCGATAGCCGTTAGAATATGCAGTGAGTTGATCCAGCCAAAATCAGAGATAAACATCTGAACCAATGGAACAAGCGCAAATTGACCAGCAGAGCCACAAGCGGTGCCCAAACCGAGTACCCAGTCACGTCGTTCTGGTGGAACGGATTGAACTAAAGCAGGAAGAACGATGCCAAACGAAGTGCCGGCGACGCCAGCACCCACGAGAAACCCTAATCCTGCATTAAGCGTGAAAAGATCCGACACACCAGCTGTTAGATAAACACCTAGGGCATAGACCAGTGCGCCACCAAACAGGACGTTGCGATTTCCGAAACGGTCGGCAAGCCCGCCAGTGAAAACCGACATAATTCCCCAGCTCAGGTTTTGCAAGGCTAGGGCAAAGCCTATGATGTCACGCCCCCAGTCGGTTGAAGCCTCAATAGGACGCATGTACAAACCATAACTCGACCGTATACCAAAGGAGATCATCAATAATAGGCAGCCACTGGCGATCAGGAAAATCGTTGAAGGGGAGAGTCTCTGAGTCATGTTTGATCCAGCTTAAAGAAGAATCGCTCAATGATAGTTGCCTATCTATTTGCGGACAACTGTATAATCATCATCCAACATTAAGATAGTGACTCCATGTTTACAGCTTTTATCTCTGCTATTACTCCGGTTTTTTTGATCGCCGTCCTTGGTTTCTTTCTGGCACGAAAAACGGACTACCTAGAACACCCTGGTTTGGCCATGCTCTCCAGCCAGATCGCCTTGCCCGCTCTGGTGTTTACCTCGGTGACTCAGATGAAAGTTCCCGTCACAGAGATGGGGTATTTGATGGGAGTGACCGCTCTCTGCTTAGCGGTCGGTGCTACTCTGATAGCCATTTTTTGCAAGCTGCTTAACACCTCACCGCGCTTCTATCTCTCGACACTGGTCAACCCCAATACGGGCAATTTAGGTATTCCACTGGTCTTTGCACTGTTGGGGCCTGAGGCTCTGGCATCTGCGGTCATCATTTCAACAACTGTGACGCTTAGTCACTGGACATTAGGAACCACCGCCATGTCAGGCCAATATAATTGGCGCTCACTGGTCACCAATATGCCTCTGTTAGCACTCTTGTCAGGGGCAATCGTGGTATCGATGGATTTGACGATTCCTGTGCCTATCAGTCGTACTTTTGATTCTATCTCCGGTATAGCTATACCGATTATGGTCATGTTGTTAGGCCGTTCATTAGCCCGTTTAAAGATAGGGGATGCCCGTCAGGTTGGCATCATTGCAGGTTTATCCATCTACCGACCCTTGTCGGGTTTTTTGATTGCCTGGCTGGTTGTATCCCTAATTACTATCGATACCACTGCAGCGCTCTCACTGCTTATTCAGATGTCGATGCCGGTTGCTGTGATGAGTTATGTTCTAACGGTTCGATACGGCGGTCCTGTCGATCGTATTGCCGCTCTTACCATTACCAGTATTCCTGTTAGCCTTGTAATACTGGTGTTGATCTTCAACTTTCAGTCAGCACTGGTTTAAAAGGGTAGGTCTGGCTGACTCTTTCTTGCTATAATTTCACGCTTATTTTTTTGTCGAAACCGACTGCCTATTTTTCGAGATCAAACTCGATATGGAGAGATGAATGAGCGCCCGCGTCGCAATAGTTATGGGGTCTAAATCAGACTGGCCAACCATGGAAGAAGCCGCCAAGATGCTAGATGTACTCGGTGTCGAGTACACCGCTGAAGTGGTATCGGCACATCGCACCCCAGATAAGATGTTCCGCTTTGCTGAACAAGCTGCCGACAATGGCATCAAAGTCATTATTGCCGGTGCCGGTGGTGCGGCTCACCTCCCGGGTATGATTGCTGCTAAAACCATTGTGCCTGTGCTGGGTGTGCCTGTTCAAAGCAAGGCATTGAGCGGTCAAGACAGTCTTCTATCCATTGTTCAGATGCCACGTGGTATTCCTGTTGGAACACTGGCTATCGGTGGAGCAGGTGCATTTAATGCCGCACTACTGGCCTCTCAGATGCTCGCAACAACAGATGCAGAGCTCGCCGTTCGCCTACAAAATTGGCGTAATGAACAGAGCCAAATGGTTCTAGATAATCCAGATCCACGAGGTTAAGCATGCAGTTGCCACGTATTGTCATTGCCGGTAATGGTCAACTAGGTCAAATGCTTCAGCAAGCAGGTGCACCCCTGCAGCTTGAAGTAAAACCTATTCACCCGATAGGTGATCAACTGGTCGAGTTGAATGACGACGACGTTATCTCGGTAGAGATTGAGCACTGGCCTGAGAACCCGGTCGGTAATCAGCTTAAATCTCACCCAAACTTTCGAAACGATGCGGCTCTATATCAGGTCATTGATCGTTTTCGTCAGAAATCGACCTTAGATCGCCTTAATGTCCCAACGGCCCCTTGGGTTGATTTAAACAGTGCCGATGCATCCATTGCCGAGTCGCTATCCTCTCTGGGTGAGCGTGCCGTCGTAAAGGCGCGTATGGGTGGTTACGATGGGCGTGGTCAATGGCGCTGGAAGCAGGGTGATGAGATTCTTGCTGAATGGGATGGTATTGCCATCGCCGAAGCGATGATCCCGTTCTCACATGAAGTGTCGTTAGTTGGCGCACGAAATGCACAGGGTGAGAAGGTCTTCTACCCAATGACGCGTAACTGGCATCAAGACGGCATTTTGCGTGCGAGTATACCTGGGTTGGATAATGACCCTGCGATGCAAGCAAGTGCTGAACGTTGGCTGGGATCGATCATGGATGACTTTGACTACATCGGCGTCATGGCGATGGAGTGTTTTGTTGTCGATGGTGAATTATTGGTTAATGAGTTAGCGCCACGTGTCCATAACTCCGGACACTGGAGCCAAGAGGGTGCTAGTGTCAGTCAATTTGAATTGCACTTGAGAGCGCTTGCCGGTTTACCATTGATCACCCCTGAATTTCGTGGTGTCTCTATGATGTATAACTTGCTTGGAAGAGACTGGAAACCAGAGTGGTTGGCGGTGCAGGGCGCTCATGTGCACTGGTACGGTAAAGAGATCCGTCCTGGTCGTAAGGTGGGTCATCTCAACATCGTTAGACCGACTGTTTCTGGATTGCTTGAAAGCCTGTCCGAACTCGAGGCTCACTTGGATGAGGGTGAAGCAGTCGTAGTTGACTGGGCAAAAGCTCAGCTTAGCTAATTTAACAAGCTAATCTCAAAAACTAAAAAGCCGCTTGAGGTATCTCAAGCGGCTTTTTTGTATCGACTGGTCGATTAAGCAGTTGCTTTTGGAGCAGCCGCTTTACGAGTTGTTTTTGCAGCTGGTTTAGCCGCTTCAACTGAAGGCATGAAGTTTGAAAGATCAAAGTTTTTCATGTCGAATTTAGAAAGGTCGAACTGAGCTAGATCGAACTTAGAGAACTGAGCCATCGCTTCTTCAGTCATCTCTTGAGTAGACTTTTCGAAGATTTCAGTAAGTTCAGCTTTTGCAGCCATTAGAGCAGAGATCTCTTCTTCAGCAACTGTGTTCAGTTTTGCTTCCATCTCTTTAAAGAAAGCAACCTGAAGTTCTAGAGCAGCTTTTGGCTCTTTTGATTCAGTCAATGCTTTAACATGCTCAAGACCACGGTTTAGCATCTCTGTAGCAACAGTTTGCTGCATGCCGAATAGTTTTTCAGCAGTTTGTTTGTTGATTTCAGCTGCTTTAGTGAAAGGAGCCATCTGTGCTTTGAACTGGTTCATCATTTCGTTGTACATGGTGACCTCCGAGGTCTTTAAGTTTCTATCTAAAAAGTTTGTTGCACTGCAACATTTGACGCCATATTAGACATTGACTAAAAAACAATCAACACTTTTTTTTGCATTGCACAAAAATAATTATTCTGACCATCTCATATCATTCTGCGTTAAACTTATTCGTAACTTTAGATCTGTATTTGACGATTAATGAATCCATATGAACACGCTCCGATTGGAGTCTTTGATTCAGGAGTGGGCGGGTTAAGTATCTTATCCGCTTGCCTTAACAACCTACCCAATGAGTCCTACCTGTATATCGCTGACAGTGGCTATGCACCCTATGGTGATAAGAGCGATGCAGTGATCCGTGAGAGGGTGGTTCAGATCGTCTCTTACCTCATTGAGAAGGGCGCCAAGGCGATTGTGATCGCGTGTAATACAGCAACCGCTGCTGCTGTTCACGAGTGCAGAGAGCTATTCTCCTTACCGATCATTGGTGTTGAACCCGGACTAAAGCCTGCCATTAAGATGAGTCAGTCAAAACGCGTTGGCGTTCTGGCAACTCAATACACGGTAGAGAGTCAGAAGTTCCAACGATTGGTCTCCCAGCTTAAACAGCAAGCCGAGTCGATTACAGCGCTTGGCTGCCCGGGTTTGGTCGAATTAATTGAAAACCCAAACACAACCAATCAACAACTCAGCACACTACTAACCACATATATTGATCAGTTTGAAGCAGCCGATATTGATACCTTAGCGCTTGGATGTACGCATTATGGATTTGTTGAGAAAGAGATCAGCGAGTTGTTCAGTCATCCGGTTAAGGTGATCGACACATCGGAATCGATCGCGCTTGAAGTTAAACGTCGTTTAACTGAACAGAACTTACTCTCTCTCTCCAATCAAGCGGGTAAATTAGAGATACTGACCACAGGGCGAGACAGAGAGGCTCTCTCTGAGTTATCTAAACGATTAATCCAATTTGAGGGGGTCGTCACCCCTGTAGAGGTATCCAAGTGATTGAGTTTATAAAAAAACTTCTCCGTTCAGACCCTGTTGAAGAACCGGTGGCTTCGGAGTTTGAATACAAAGGGTTCAAGGTTTCAGTCAAACCGAGAAAAGTGGATGGTGGCTATGGTGTAGGTGGCATGATCTCCAAGGAGATTGATGGCCAATGGTTGGAACAGCCGTTTATTCGTGCTGATAGCATGGCATCAAAAGAGATCTGTGTAGAAGTCACCACGAACAAAGCAAAAATGACGATTGATCAGATGGGGGATGCACTGTTTAGCAAATCTGGCCATCGGTAAGGGCTTCTTCAGATTTGTTAGAATCAGAGTGTGGTATAGGATCAAACATCACGACCTGATTTCGACCTGAGTGTTTGGCTGCGTAAAGTGCTTTGTCACTATCGCTGATCAGTTCTAGCATAACCTCTTTTGTTGTCATTGTGCTGATGCCATCAAAGGTCGCTATTCCGACACTGACGGTTACTCCTAAAGAAAGATCGCTCTCTAAGAAGGGCGTTGATTCGATTACTTCTCTGAATCGCTCGAAAATCGCTTTAGGCTCTGATTCAAGCGCCGTACAGCAGACAACAAACTCTTCACCGCCGTATCGTGACACTAGATCATAGGGTCTAAATGTCTCTTTCATTCGATCAGCAAACTCTTTAAGCACTCTGTCGCCAACGGGGTGTCCATAGGTATCGTTGACCCGTTTAAAAAAGTCGATATCGCAAATGGCCAGTGCTAAGGGCTCACCGGTACGTTTAGTTCGTTCAATTTCATTATCAAGATGCTCAATCAGAGAGGCGCGATTTTGCAAACCGGTCAGCTCATCATGCTCTGCCTTGTAGGCGAGCATCTCATTGGCAATATTGAGTCGATTTTGCAGCTCTAAAGTTCGTAAACCAACGCCCAGTCGTGCGCGCAACTCAACGGGTTTAGTAGGTTTGCTGATGTAGTCGTTAGCTCCGGCTTGCAGTGCAGTTGCCAAGTGCTCTTGATCGGAGTGTGCAGTGACCAACACAATGTAGGGTGGATCATTACTCTCAAGCGCTCTGATTTTACGACAAAGCTCTATGCCATCCAGATTGGGCATCTCCCAATCAAGAACGAGCATACGTGGAGGTTCTGCTTCTGTTGTCAGAATTTCAAATGCCTCTTCACCATCCTGCGCGGTCATTACGTCAAAGCCCCAACCCTCAAGTTGGCGCTCCATCAGCATTCTTAAGACTTTATCGTCGTCAGCAATCAGTACTTTCATAATCTCTATTAATAGATTGAATTTCATTCAGTGTAGCAGGGCATTCAGAAAGTACAGAAAATATTAAAAATTCTTTTATATTAGTTTTGCCTAATATATTATTACCGGAACTTAACCCTTATAAACGAATAGAGTGTTTGATATGCAGATCAGAAAGGCCGTTAACCTAGCAGTGACCGCGTGCACCCTAGTGACATCCATTTCACTAACGCAACTGGCTTCAGCCCAAGAGCTAGCGTTTACTGAGACCAAAATTATTCAGCAACCGATCAAGGTCGAATTCGACGGGACTGTGGAAGCGGTTAATCGAGCTATTGTTGCCGCACAAACTTCTGGTCGAATTCTAGAATTACCTTTTGATTATGGCGATTTTGTTGAGCAGGGCAGTGTGATAGCTCGCCTAACACAGAGTGAACAGCGCGCAGGGCTGGATGCTGCAAGAGCTTCTCTCAATGAAGCACAAACCGCTTTTGATGAAGCTACTCGTCAATTGGATCGTTTAACCGCACTGTTTGAGCGCAAATTGGTCGCGATCGCGCCTGTAGACAGCGCTCGCCAACAACGTGATGCAGCCAAAGCAAGACTCGATGCAGCAAAAGCTCAGGTTTCTAATGCCCGTGCTCGTTTTGATTACACTGAGGTAATCGCGCCCTATTCAGGTGTAGTGGTTAACAAGCTAGTTTCTGAAGGGGAGACGGTACAACCAGGTACACCATTGATAGAGGGGATTGCACTGGATAGATTACGTGTTCGAGTTCAAATCCCGCAAGCCAACCTGGTCGATGCCAAACAGAGTCAGTTTGTTAATGTTGTGTTGGGTGATCAGGTTGTAGAACCTGTCGATCAACGCTTAATTCCGACAGCCGATCCACTAAGTCATACCTTTACACTGCTTCTAACGTTACCAGCGGGTGACCCTGCTCAAATGCCGCTTCCAGGTGAGTTAGCACGTGTTCAATTTACCATTGATGAAGAGCCTGTGCTGACTCTGCCTAAGTCATCTATAGCGACTCGTGGTGAAGTGGAAGGTGTTTATGTGGCTTCAGGCGATTCAGCTCTCCAATTTAGATACATCAGAACCGGTCAAACTGCTGGTGAACAGGTAGAAATTATCTCTGGTCTCGCAGAGGGCGAAACCGTAGCACTTGATCCTATTAAAGCGGCCTCAATTTATAAGGAGGCGAATCGTGCAGAGTAATGACACTCAAACACTGGGCATATCGGGACGAATTGCCAAGAGTTTTTTAACGACTGAAATTACCCCGCTACTGGCGATCGTGGGTCTTCTGCTAGGTCTTTTTGCCGCGCTGGTGACACCGCGTGAGGAGGAACCACAGATCAACGTCACCTTTGCCAACGTGATGATTCCTTTTCCAGGCGCAAGTGTTGCTGAAGTAGAGTCGCTTATCACCACATCTGCAGAGCAGGTGGTGTCAGAGATCAGTGGCGTCAAAAACATCTACTCTGTTTCCAGCCCAGGCATGGCGCTGTTGACGGTTCGTTTTGAGGTCGGTGAGCCAAGAACCGATGCGATTGTCCGTCTCTATAACGCCTTCTACTCGAACAGAGATATCTTCCCGCCAAATATGGGTATTGGCGAGCCTGTGATCAAACCTAAGGGTATTGATGATGTACCGGTTCTAGCTGCGACCTTATGGAGTCGTGATGAATCAGTTAGCAGTGCTGATCTATTGAACGTCGCTCATACGATTCAGTCAGAGCTTCAGCGAGTTGAAGGAACCCGCGACATCACTGTGATTGGCGGCGCTAACCGTGCCATTCAGATCGACTTCGATCCAGTTAAGATGGCGGCACTCTCGGTTACTTTGGATGATGTTCGCGCTAAGTTGCAATACGCCAATGTGACCGCCGATACTGGTGATCGCGTCAAAGCGAACAGCGCCATTCGAGTTCAAGCAGGTCAACTACTTCAGGATGTCTCAGAGGTTAAAAACCTAGTGATAAGCGTTCGAAATGGCGCACCGGTTTACCTTCGCGACATTGCCAATATCTACGATGCTCCAGAACAACCGAATCAATACGTCTCTTTTGGTACCGGGCAGGCTGCAGCAGACCAGACTGCAGTGACTCCTGCGATCACCATTGCCGTGGCAAAGAAACCGGGTGAGAACGCGGTTGAAGTCGCTGATGCATTGATCGATCGATTTGAAGCGATTCAAGGCATCTATGTTCCGGATAATATTGAGACAACGATTACCCGTAACTATGGTGAGACGGCTGATGATAAGGCGCAAACCCTAATCAAAAAGCTGATTTTCGCTACGCTGTCTGTCATCGTCTTAGTGCTATTTGCACTGGGTGTTCGTGAAGCCATTGTGGTGGGCATTGCCGTTATCGTCACCTTGGCTATTACACTCTTTGCGTCATGGGCTTGGGGCTTTACCCTTAACCGAGTGTCGCTATTTGCGTTGATCTTCTCGATCGGCATTTTGGTTGACGATGCCATTGTCGTTGTAGAGAACATTCACCGTCATATGTCGATGGGGGTTAAATCACTTCGTGAAGCGATTCCCCTTGCAGTCGATGAAGTGGGTGGCCCAACCATTTTGGCTACGTTTACCGTTATAGCAGCGCTGCTTCCAATGGCATTTGTCAGCGGTCTGATGGGGCCATACATGTTGCCCATTCCGATCAATGCCTCAACAGGTATGCTGATCTCACTAGCCGTCGCCTTCATCTTGACCCCTTGGCTCTTTTTGAAGCTGTTTAGACGTCATGTTGAATCAGGTCATTCAGCGGGACATGGCCACTCTGAATCTCGCTTCAAAGGTCTATTCGTAAAACTACTGACACCGATGCTACGTCAAGGCAAAGGGGCGTTGAACCGTTACCTATTGCTGGTATCGATTCTTGCGATGATCGGTGGATCCGTCTACTTAGTTGTTAATCAGTCGGTCATTCTTAAGATGCTACCGTTTGATAACAAGAGTGAGTTCCAGGTCATCGTTGATATGCCAGAGGGGACCTCTCTAGAGCAGACGCAGCGTGTCTTAACTGAGTTGGCAGATGATCTACAGGCACTTCCTGAGCTGAAAGATTTCCAAATCTACTCAGGGTCTGCCTCGCCGATTAACTTCAATGGCTTAGTTCGTCAGTACTACCTGCGTTCAGCACCTCATATGGGTGACATTCAAGTTAACCTCAGTGATAAGGCGTTACGTGATCGTAAGAGTCATGAAATAGCGCTTGAAGCACGTGCTCTGCTTGCCGACACGGCTAAGCAATTCAACGCCAACGTGAAGGTCGTTGAGATGCCGCCAGGGCCTCCGGTTATGGCACCTCTAGTGGCAGAGATCTATGGTCTGGATAAGCAGGGTCAAATTGACCTAGCCAAACAAGTTCGCGCGCAATTTGAGTCTACCGATGGGGTAGTCGATGTCGATGACAGCATTGAGGCCCAACAGACTAAAGAGATCTTCGCGATTGATCGCGTTCGTGCCGCGCACTTTGGTGTAGCAGATGCGACCATTGTTGCGGCACTAAACAGTGCGATTCGCGGTGAAAGCTTGGGATACCTGCATGATGACCACTCACGCGTTCCCGTGCCATTAACGCTTAAGCTGGGTGACCAAGATAAGGCAAACATCTCTAAGATTGAGTCTATTCAAGTTCGATCAGATAAAGGCACCTTGGTCTCTTTAGCTGATGTTACTCAGCGTATCGATACGCAAGTAGAGCAGAGTGTTTACCATAAAGATCTACTGCCTGTTGTTTACGTCACCGGTGATGTGGCAGGTGATACTGATAGCCCGCTCTATGGTCTGTTTGAGATTGAATCGAAGCTGGATGAGGTCGTACCAAGCGGCAACCCAATTGATCGTTTCTTCTTCTCAGAACCCTCAGACCCGTATGAGTGGAGCTTGAAGTGGGATGGCGAATGGCAGATCACGTTTGAAACCTTCCGTGATATGGGCATTGCCTACTCAGTCGGTCTGATCATGATCTATCTACTGGTTGTCGCTCAGTTCCGTTCGTACGGTATTCCATTAATCATCATGGCACCAATTCCATTGACGATTATCGGTATCATGCCGGGCCACGCGATACTTGGGCAGCAGTTCACAGCGCCCTCTATGATCGGCATGATCGCACTCGCTGGTATCATTGTCCGTAACTCGATACTGCTGGTGGACTTTATTCAGCAGCAGGTGAGGGAGGGTATGAACTTCCAAGAAGCGACGATTAATGCGGCTGCAGTTCGTTCGTTACCCATTGCACTCACCGCAGTCGCTGCGATGATGGGTGGCTTCTTTATCATTGACGATCCAATCTTCGGTGGTCTTGCAGT
Organism: Marinobacterium sp. xm-d-564; assembly: GCF_013283345.1. NCBI lineage: Bacteria > Pseudomonadati > Pseudomonadota > Gammaproteobacteria > Oceanospirillales > Oceanospirillaceae > Marinobacterium > Marinobacterium sp. xm-d-564. The sequence continues at coordinate 352,666 of NZ_WBYO01000002.1, forward strand.
TTCATTGATCTTCGGTTTGATGGTATCAACCATACTGACCTTAGTCGTAATTCCGGTGGTCTACTACCACTACCATTGGAAGAAACATGCTTAATTGATGTTTGATTTGAGAACCCGGCTTTTGCCGGGTTTTTTATTTTGCAAAAGTTGGCACGCCATTTGCTTAACCTAATCAATCGCACCAACAATAATAAGGGGATTGATATGCAACTTTCACAAAACGATTCAAATTACTTAGCAAGCTTCGAACTAGAAACGCTGATGATGGACGCTAAGGATCTTAAAGAGGCAATGTCTAAAGAGATCGCCATTCTTAGTGATAAGGGTAACTACTCGTTAAGAGCCATTAAACGAAGCTCACTGCGCTTACTAGCTTATCAAACAGCTTTGCATAGCCAACAAAATTCGATAGAACGATATGCACGTGTTCATGCACCACTATTAGTGCATTAAGTTTGGTTGGCAATTAACGACCCAAACCGGACCTAAGTACTCTCTCGAGATTGAGTTGCAGCTCAGTAAAAACGCATTGTTTCACTGATTCAAATCACCCAAAAGCAGACCTTTGATCTCGTTCGCCAGCAAGGGGTGAAATGCTCATCAATACTTCTTCGTGATACTTACGAGGATAAAATAATGAGTGAAGAAAATCAGAATGTACCCTGGAATAAAGGCAAACTACTCGGACAGAAACGCCCACTGAAGCTTAAAGAGATATGGGGAATCCGTATCCGTCTTGAGCTCGCAGGACAGACCCGCGATTTGGCGATGTTCAACTTGGCGATAGACAGTAAGCTCAGAGGCTGTGATTTGGTCGGGCTGAGGGTGAAGGATATTAGCCACGGAAACACCATCCAGCGCAGAGCCATTGTCGTTCAAAAGAAAACGGGGCGGCCGGTGCAATTCGAGATCACTGAGGAGACGCGTAAATCTCTTCGTGTATGGATCGATGAGAAAGGGTTAGGCAGTAATGACTTTCTATTTCCGAGTAGGATTAGCCGCGGTCGGCCCATCTCTACGCGCCAATACGCACGAATCGTCGATAAGTGGGTCACGAGTGTCGGACTCGATCCCTGCGATTATGGGACGCATACAATGCGAAGAACAAAGCCCACGCTGATTTACCGCCGGACTCACGATCTGCGTGCTGTGCAGCTACTTCTGGGACACTCCAAGTTGGACAGTACTGTTCGATACTTAGGCGTAGAGCTGGATGATGCGTTAGTTTTGGCCGAGCAAACAGACGTATAAGCTCAGTAGAAGGGCTAGCGATTGGCGTTGGCCCCGTTCTGTCATTTAAATGGTCAACCAAGGGTGCAGACGTTGGCCCATCCTTTAAAAATTGAACGAGGGGTTACTGGATATAGGATTATGGTGTACTATGTACACTCAATTTAAGGTAGAGCAATGTGACCAGAGCGATAGAATTTATAGAGACCAGTATCTTCACAAAGCAGATTACTGAAATCGCTTCGGATGATGAACTAAAGGATCTCCAGAAAGAGCTAATCGCAAATCCAGACACGGGCGATTTGATTGTTGGCACGGGTGGTCTGCGTAAGATACGAATGGCTACGGGCGTCAGGGGTAAAAGTGGTGGAGCTAGAATTGTCTATTTTATCGCCACGGAAGAAGTTATTTACCTTGTTCTGGCATACCCAAAATCAACGAAGGTCATATATGGTCCGTCCCGCGTTATGCAAGATAAAAGTACCAATGGTTAAGGTGAGCTGCAGTCATATATCCGGCTTTTGATGAAGATCTCTTTCTTCTAGCCCCAATGGATTCTGCATACTTC